>CAZION010000048.1:0-39631 GCA_964540865.1 uncultured Victivallis sp. | reverse complement strand
AAAAAATTTATCCGAAATGTGTTACGATGTAATTTTATGCTCTGGCAAGCGCCCGGATTTTTGCTCAAGTTTCTTTTCTTCCGCTTTCACTCGGCGTTCCAGTTTTTTGATGTCTTCTTCTGGCGGCAACGCTTCGGGCTTGATTCCCCGTTGACCCAACATTTCGCGGACGCTGGTGTTGTTCTGGACATGCTCACTAGTGATCTCGGGCTCACCTTGGATGTCGGCTTGCTGCACATTATGGTTTGTCATCTCCGTCGCCAGATTTTTGGCGGCAATGGTCAACGTGGGCAAAAAGTCCGCCAAGGGTCTGGTTTGGGTGATGCCGAATTTAACTTTCATTGCCTGAGTAGTATTGCCGCCAAATAAAGCGGCATCTCCTTTGGATCGTATGCGCCCGAAGCCAGTATCATCCACCCCGCGCTCAAAAATATTGTCGGACAACGCTTTTTCTGAGGCTCTGAGTTTGTCTCGAGCTTCCAGCCGTCCCAGAAGTTTCATACGCTCTTCTATCAATTCCTGTTTGCGTGTCTGAACGGCAAAATAGCTCTGGGCAAAAGCAATCGGCTCTTTTCTCGGATCACCATTTTGGGCAATGAGATAGCAGGCATAACGGGTAAGCATGAAATCATCGATCTCTCGCTGCCCCCCCTTGCCGTGGGTGATCAATTTCGTGACGCCACGAAAATGATTCGAGACATTGTAACCCGTTGTCTCACAAGACGCGATGGCGCGCTGGATTGCGGTGATGAAGTTCTCCCAGCGGGCATAGCCCAAGGGCTCCTGCAAGTCGCGTGCAAACCAAAACTCAACGTCTTCACCATTAGGCAGGGTCTGAACGAGCGCGTCAAAATTGCTCTGCATGCGCTGGATTAATTCTGTGTTCATATCTCTCTTTAATTAATGTATTTTTCCCGTTTCTGAAAAAATTTATCCGAAGTGCCCGATATTTTCATGCATATACCAATTCTCTTGACTCAAGGGGAAGCTCGAATCTTCCTTCAACATAGATAATCCTTTTCCCAGTCCACACATTTATGGCGGATGGCTCAAAGTGTTTTTTATGTTTCAGGTTCATCGTTGTTTCCTCCATTCATGCGGATGGATATTCTTGTTTGATCCGAGTGTGACATGGGGAGCCAAAACTCGCATTCGCCTTCAGGTGTTGCAACATGAATATGTGCTGGCTCATTCCCCTCGTCGGAGTAGAAATGAAAACGATACGAACCTATTCTTAAGACTGTCGGCATGACTATTCAATCCTTGGCCTCAATCTAATCTTCTTGATATCAGATTTCAAGTTTCCATTTTTGATCTTTGCTTCCATGCATTCAACAAATAAACGAAGAACTTAGAATTTGTAAGACATGATTCATGAAAAAGGAAGGGAAATTTACCATAAAGAAGTAAATTTCTTGCTTGAAATATTCATTTATTTTTTCCGTTTCGGAAAAAATCATCCGAAGTGGGTTTCGATGTAATTACATGCACCTTCGAGCTCAGGAAGGATTTTCGTGCAGTACTTGACCATCCAGGGGCTGCAATCCTTAAACGTGAAGGGGGAGAATGCGACCACAAATTTACCGAGGTCGTGCGAACCATAGAAAATTTCCATGCTGGTGCCGATGCTCGGCTTGGAATAGTTCACGAGAATAATATCAGCATCGCGGACATCCTGGAGATCAAATTCCACTATTTCATTTGCGCTGTCAACCTCCCTGTCGCGGAATGCCCTGCGCATCGGGTCAAGAATGCGGAATTTCCTGCCAAGCAGTTTTTTGGCCTGCTCGCGCCATTCTCGGGCGACACCTTCATGTTCATCCATGATGGGGCCGCTCAGGTAAATCGTTTTCACTGTTTCAGTTTTCATAATTTAATTCCATATTTATAAATTTTCTTTGAAAATTTATTTTTCCAGGAGCATCGGTTTGATGTTCCAGATTTCGTCGGCATACTCCTTGATTGTCCTGTCGCTCGAGAATCTACCCATATTTGCGATATTCATCAGGGCTTTCCTATGCCATGCATTCTGGTCGCGATAGATTCTGCCTGCTTCATCCTGCTTGGAGGAGTAGGATTCGAAATCTGCAATCGACATGTAATAATCCAACCTCAGGTTGTCAAGAAGATGGTCAAAGAGGTGGGGGTCCTTAGTCGAAAAGAAGCCGCAGCGGATCAATTCCAGCGCCTGACGCAGGCGCGGCTGGTTTTTGAGAAACTCCTCCGGGTTGTAACCTCTCCTGCGTAGAGCCTCCACTTCATCAACCTTCATCCCAAAAATGAAAATATTTTCATCTCCGACTGCGTCCTTGATTTCAATATTCGCACCGTCAAGCGTCCCTATTGTCAGGGCTCCATTTAGGGCGAACTTCATGTTTCCGGTTCCGGATGCCTCTGTACCGGCGAGTGAAATCTGCTCGGAAAGGTCAGCCGCAGGCATGATTTTCTCGGCAAGGGAAACTCCATAATTCGCCAGGAAGACAATCTTGAGCTTGTCTCCAACATCATCGTCGTTGTTAACGACATGCGCAACACAGTTGATGAACTTTATTATATTCTTGGCCATTAAATAACCCGGGGCTGACTTGCCTCCGAAGATGACTGTCCTAGGCACAAAATCGCCTTTCGGATTGTCCTTGATTTCAAGGTACATGACGACTGCGTGCAGGATTTTTAGGAGCTGGCGTTTATACTCATGGAACCTCTTCACATGAACATCGAATATGGAATCAAGGTTGACATCTATTCCGTTATGCTCACTGATATATCTGGCCAGGTTCTCCTTGTTGCCGCGCTTGACCGCCGCAATCTCCCGTATGAAACCTTTGTCGTTCACATGTTTCTCAAGCTTCTTCAGATTATCAATGTTGGTGATCCAGCTTTCCCCTATTTTACCCTCAATGAGATGGGAGAGAGCAGGGTTGGCCTTCAGCATCCAGCGGCGCGGCGTGATGCCATTTGTCTTGTTGACGAACTTGTAGGGATAATATTCGTAGAAATCCTTGAATAGTCCGTGCTTCAAAAGCTCGGTATGGAGTGCGGCAACACCGTTCACCCTGTTGCTTCCGGCAACGGCCATATAGGCCATACGCACCTGCTTCTCGTGATTCTCCTCTATGAAGGACATCCGGTTCAGGCGGCCAACGTCGCCGGGATATTTGTTGGCTATCCTGCGGAGGAATCGGTCATTGAGCTCATAGATAATTTCAAGATGGCGTGGAAGGAGTTTCTCAAGCATGGGAACCGGCCATTTTTCCAAAGCCTCGCTCATAAGTGTATGGTTGGTGTAACCGAAAGTGTTTACACATATCCCCCAGGCTTCATCCCATTCGATATCCTCTTCGTCGACAAGTATTCTCATAAGCTCCGGAATCGCCATTGCCGGATGTGTGTCATTAAGCTGTATGGCGACTTTGTCATGCAGCTTCCTGATGTCGCCGCCGAGGCCTTTGAACCTGTAAACTATGTCCTGAAGCGTTGATGAGACAAGGAAGTATTGCTGTTTGAGCCGGAGCTCCTTCCCTCCATAGTTGTTGTCGTTGGGATATAGGACCTTAGTAATGTTTTCAGTAAGTGTGGCCTCAAGGTTGGCGTTGATGTAGTCGCCGCTATTGAAACTGCTGAGATTGAATCCGTAAAGGGAACGCGCCGACCAGAGGCGGAGATTGTTCACATGGGCGGTTTTGTAACCAGGTATCGGCATATCATATGGCATTGCCATGACGTCCTGGGTGTCAACCCAATCCTTCCTATACTTATTTCCACGGGCTTTTTCCGTATGCCCGTAGAACTTGATCCTGCGCATCCTCTCCGGCCTTCTGATTTCCCACGCATTTCCCTGGCGCAGCCAGTGATCGGGCTCCTCCATCTGGCTTCCATCCTGAATGATCTGCTTGAAAATTCCGTAATTGTACCTGATTCCGTATCCGAATGCAGGATATTGGAGAGTCGCCATTGAATCAAGGAAACATGCGGCAAGCCTGCCAAGACCGCCGTTTCCAAGTCCTGCATCAAGCTCCTCCTCTTCAATCTTTTCAATATCGAACCCGAGTTCGCTCATCGCCTCTTTTGCAATATCATAAACTTCGAGATTGATCATTGCATTACCTAGAGCGCGCCCCATCAGATATTCAAGAGAGAGGTAGCAGACGCACTTGGGCGATCTTTTGTCGAACTCGCGGCGTGTCTCAATCCACTTGTCGACAAGCAGGTCACGGACTGTCAGGGCCAGGGCGAAATACCGGTCATGGTCAGACGCCACATCAGGATGCTTTGCAAGCGATCTGGTCAAATGGTGCATGAAGGAATCAATTATGCTTTCCTTAGTGATTTTTTCTTTTTTATCGATTCTTGCTCTCATTTGAATGTATTCCTTATGTGTGATGATTTTTGAAGTCAGAGGCCAGGAGTCAGAATTCCGGATGAATACAACTCAAGTGCTTTCCAATTCCATTCTGATTACTGTTCACTGATTACTTTTTTATTCTTACCGAGTTCCGAGCGAATCCAGCCTCAGTCTTCTCTCATGATCATTGTGAGAATCGCCTTCTGGACATGGAGCCGGTTTTCAGCCTGGTCAAACACGATTGAAGCGTGACTGTCAATGACTTCGGCGGATATCTCCTCACCACGGTGGGCGGGCAGGCAATGCATGATTTTTACATCTGGAGATGCGGCTTCAACAATATCCGTAGTAACAGCATAGGGTTTCAGGGTCTTCAACCTATGCTTGGCCTCGCTTTCAAAGCCCATGCTCACCCAGACGTCCGTATAGATATAGTCTGCATTTTCAACAGCTTTCACAGGATCTACCTCCCACTGGGCTAGGCCTTTGCCAATGTTGGTGTCCTGCATGATATCCTTGTCCGGCATGTATTCCTCCGGAGAGGAAAGGACAAGATTCATGCCAGCGCGTTTCGCGGCGATTATCAGGGAATTGGCCACATTGCTCGCGCAGTCGCCGAGATATGCGATCTTGATGCCCTCAACCCTTTCACTGTACTCATATATGGTGAAAAGATCCGTGAGGATCTGACATGGATGAAATTTATCTGTGAGCGCGTTGATAACCGGGATATTTGCGAATTTCGCAAATTCAATCACATCCTCGTGCCCATAGGTTCTTATGACGACTGCGTGCAGATAGCGGCTTAGGACTTTCGCAGTATCCGCAATCGTTTCCCCCCTGCCGAGCTGGAGATCGTTCTGGTCAAGGAAAATTGAATAACCTCCGAGCTCCCTTATTCCCACTTCAAATGAAACCCTGGTCCTAGTCGAAGATTTAGCAAAAATCATTCCAACGCTCTTGCCGGCGAGCGGCTTCGGCTTGTATCTGCCGCGTTCCCTCTTTATCTTTGCGGAAAGCTTGAATAGCTCTTTGAGATCGGAAAGCGTCATTTCCTCAACCGTAAGAAGATCACTTTGCATTTTGAGATTCCTCTAGTTGTTTTATGGATTCATCGAGAATATGTAATGCCTCGTCAGCCTGCTGTCTGGTAAGATTGAGAGGCGGAAGAAGCCGCAGAACCGTTTCACCTGCGGTAAGGACAAGAAGTCCTTTAGAACCTGCTATTTTCTTAAGATCGTTAGCAGGTCTGTCCAAAACAACTCCGATGATCAGTCCTTTGCCCCGGACTTCTTTCACGCAGGAGTGTTTTTTTGCGAACTTCGCAAGTTCTGAGATCAGGTAAGCTCCTTGTTTTGCGCAGTTGTCAAGTATTTTCTCGCTGTCAAATGCGTCAAGTACTGCAATTGCGGCTGCGCATGCAAGCGGAGTTCCGCCAAAAGTGCTGGCGTGAGTTCCGGCTCCGAGAACATTGCCAAGCTCCCTCTTCACCATGAAGGCTCCGATTGGAAATCCGTTGCCGAGGGCTTTCGCCATTGAGAGGGCGTCAGGTTTAACCCCGTATCCCTGCCATGCGTAAAATGTGCCGGTCCTGCCCATTCCGCACTGAACCTCATCAAACATGAGAAGTATCCCATGCTTATCGCAGATCTTTCTCACACCTTCGATAAATTCCTTACTGGCGGGTATTATTCCGCCTTCACCCTGCACGGGTTCAAGGAGAACGGCGCAGGTTTTTGCACTGATGCTTCTCTCCACTGCGGCAAGGTCATTAAATGGCACATGGACAAACCCGGGCATGTCCGGAGAAAATCCGACCCTGTATTTGCTTCTTCCCGTGGCTGCGAGAGTCGCAAGAGTCCTTCCATGGAAAGACTCCTCCATGACAATTATCTCATGCCGCCCTTTATCGGATCCCCACTTTCTGGCAAGCTTGATCATTCCTTCGTTGGCTTCGGCACCGCTGTTGGCGAAAAAAACAAAACCGTCGAAGCCTTTTTCAACAAGCTTCTTGGCGAGGAGAGGCTGATTTTCGTTCATGAAAAGATTGGAGACATGGACAAGCTTTCCAGCCTGTTCGCAAACCGCTTTCGTCACGGAAGGATGACAGTGACCAAGGTTGCAGACGCTTATGCCGGTGCTGAAATCAAGATATTTCCTGTCCTCACTGTCCCAGACATAAGCACCCTGCCCCTTTACAAGCAGCATTTCCGGTGAATATGTGTGCATTACATACTTGTCCTGGAACTCTAGAATTTCCCGATAATTTTTCTTGCCGGCAACCATCTGTTTCCACCTTATAAAAATAGTTTTCTGTACTTAAAATGAAAAACATTTAATCTACTACTGAACTCATGAAAGACAAGCTTCATCTTCTCTGATTTCAAAAATTGGAAACGATGTTGAAATCTTCGCCCTCATCCGTTTTATTACACCCCCCATTTGAAGATTGAGTGACTGAGGGATCTGGAGATTGGGAGATTTGGTGATTCATACTGAAGATTCGGGCAACCGGCGACTAGCGACCGACAATTTGGTGAATACAATGGTTTGTTGTTTTAAAAAGATCGGAATCCTTGTAATTATGCTTTCATTCTTTGGACTAAGCTGTGATGAAAAAAAAGCTGGCATGCATGCCGGTTCAATTTTCTGGAAAATAGAGTATGAAGGAAGGCCCTCATGGCTTTTAGGCACAATACACGCTCCAGTCTCCGTGTTCGGAAAAATACCTGAGACAGTAGAAACAGCCATTGGGAATAGCAAGATATTCTTTTCTGAAATTGAGATGGACGACAAAAATCAATTTAAAATGATGCAGAGCATGCTGCTTCCAGAGACCGAATCGCTCGAAGTTAAAATAGGGGAAAACAGATTTGAAAGACTTAAATCCATAACCAATAAGTTCATTCCTCCAATATCACAAGATCGTCTCAACAGACAAAAGATATGGGCTGCATCTCTTTTCATAGCCTGGCCGCGAAAATCAACCGACCCTGTTCCTGTTGATATCATGCTTTATGAGAAGGCTAATATTGACGGATGCAGAACCATGGGGATCGAGAGCACCGAGGAACAGATTGCCTATCTAGATGCATTCACGGAAACCGAACAGATACAGCTGCTAGAAGAAGCGATAGAAGAGGCTGAAGACAACTACAAATTGTTAAATTCGCTGATTAACAAGTATATTGCACAGGATCTCAATGCCATGTCTGAAGAATTTTTTTCTAAAACTCCATGTTATTCCCATGAATTAAAGGAAAAATTCATTAATATCCTGCTCATTGGAAGAAACAAACTCTTCCTTGAAAGGATTATGCCGGCAATAAGGGAGAGTAATGTTTTTATCGCTGTTGGCGCCGGTCATCTCATCGGAGAAGAAGGATTAGTTTCCCTTCTCGAAAAGGAAGGGTGCAAGGTGACACCGGTGAAAATAGAGTGGGAAGTTCTAAAGTTCTGGAGTGCGGGAGTGCGGAAGTTTTAAAATCTTAAACTTAAGCACACCTTCCGGCTGAAGCCGGAACTCCGAGCGCATTGATTTTGCAAATTACACTCTATTGTAGGGATAAGACCGCTTGGAGTTCCGCCTTCAGGCGGAAGAATTTAACAAATCTTAAATAATAAAGGGACATGGACAGATATGAATAAAGTAAAGACCAATCAGACACTCGCGGATATCATGGCGAGACGAAGCGTGAGAATGTATTCCGATAAGGAGGTTTCGGACGAAGACATACTGAAAATTCTTGGTGCCGCAAATCAGGCGCCTTCGGCACACAACAACCAGTCATGGCGGTTTGTGGTTGTCAGGGGGAAAAAGAAGGAGGAACTGGCGAATCTAGTCTCAGAGAAAGCTGCAAAGTTTCCACGCCCATCTTCAACACTTCTGCGGATGGCTTCGAGAAGCATGGCATCCGCACCGGTGATAATCGCGGTAGTCAACACCGGAGAACTTATCAGGCACGGAACGGAACTCTTTGATGTCGACAAGGATATCGCCTATGATTTTTTCAGGACAATGGAAATCCAGAGTTCTGCCGCTGCAGTAGAGAACATGCTGATTGCTGCAACTTCGCTCGGGATTTCAACTGTCTGGCTCGGTATCCTTTTCCTGATCAAGGACGAAGTCCTCAGCCTGCTTGACGAAAAAGGGGAGTTCATGGCTGTTGTGCCGGTAGGTTATGCAGCCAAACAATCCTCGGCCGGTCCCGCAAAACGCCCACTGGAAATGATTGTGAAAAGAGTTGCGTAGTTTTTCTGGAAAACTATCAATGAATTATTTGACATGCCATTAACAATGCTTTATAAAATAAAGAAGGCGAAGAAAGGAACTTATGAACAGAACAGAAGAGCTTAATAACAAATATTCGATACCCGGTAAAATTGAATTCATATCTGGAAGGAATCCTGGTTTCATAAACGCAGTTGTCAGAAAAGGTCTTTGCGAATGCGTAATAAGCCTCTACGGCGGACATGTTATGAGTTACAAACCTGAAGGTAAGGCTGATCTGCTGTGGATGAGCAAATTCAGTTATTTTGAAGAGGGAAAACCGATCCGTGGAGGAATTCCAGTCTGCTGGCCATGGTTTGGCGGCCATCCTTCAGATCCGAAAATGCCGTCCCATGGTTTTGCGCGAATATCGCAATGGAATGTGAAATCCGTTTCTGAAGGAAATGATTTTACAGAATTGCTTCTTTCATTGACGGACAAGGATCTGTCCGATGAAAGATTCAGGACACATCCTTTTGAACTTGAATTGTCCGTAAAATGCGGAAAAAAACTCGAAGTTGAACTGAGCACCATAAATACCGGCAAGGTTGATTTTAAACTGACAGAGGCCCTCCATTCCTACTTTTCAGTATCTGACATAAAAAAAGTTTCCATCTTCGGTCTTGACGGTGCGGAATATGTCGAGACCGCAGGTGGAATAAGGGAAAACATGCGGCAGTCAGGGGATATTATTTTCAGTTCTGAAGTGGACAGGATCTACTCAGGCTCGATCTGTGACTGCGTGATATCCGACCCCGGATTGGACAGAAAAATCAGGATATCCAAGGCAGGAAGCAGAACAACTGTTGTCTGGAATCCATGGATTGCGAAATCCGCAAAAATGCCCGACTACGGAGACAACGAATATCCCGAAATGGTTTGTATAGAGACTGCAAACGCCGCTGCCGACAGCGTCATTGTCGGCCCTGGAAAAACTCACAGGATGAAGACAGTAATTTCATCTGAAAATTAAAATTTTTCAGATGAAATTACTTACAGCAGGAACAACCCACGAAAGCATTGACTTTTTCTTTGATGGTATTAATTGATTCTGGAACGCTGAGAACATCGCATTCGCTTCCGAGTATAAAGGGATGCTTCGCCTCTTTCATTTTTTTGATTAGATCACGGGAAATGTCTGTGACCTGCTCCTTTGTGATTCTCTCATCGGAATAAAAATGCTTTGAAGGGAGATTCCCGTAGAGGACTGTTGTCTTGGGTACAATCCTCGCATCTTCCCAAAGTTTACGCGAGCTTCCGAGGCTTAACATTGCAGGATCAAGTTTGACAAATTTCTCAACCATGAAATCCATAAGCTCCCCGCAATCATGGAAAATCAGATCTACGCTGTGACCGTCAAGGAGTTTCCTGATCCTGAACGCATAATCCATGACGCAGCGATCAAACACATCAGAACCTTCTTCAACCTGGGTAGGTGAAATATAGACCTTGTTCGCGGCGGGTTCACACATGATTATCGCCTTTGCGCCGGCTTCAATCTGCATAGTTATGCATCTCTGGATAATCATCGAGGCGAGCTCAAGTGTTTTTTTCACCGTTGCCACGGACTCCTCCTCTTCAGGTTGAATCCCCATACCGAGCATATAAACGGCGGTTATCGGATCGGCCATAAGTTTTGTCATAAGTGAAAATGTCCCGATGCACATGCCAACAGGAACAAGGTCGGTCTTATCGGCAATATACCTGACCGCATCACATGTAGCCTGAATTCGCGGCAGGGTGTGTTGCGGAAGTTCCTTTTTGACTTTTTCAATCATTTCATCCGTAGGGCATGTCTCAAAATGATAAGTGTCAACTTTATCCAATGGTATTCCGAGGATATCAAGAAGAAGCGCCTTCTCAAGTTTCAGATCCATCAACGGAAAAGCAAGGGGAGCATGGTAACGTCTGGAAGCTTCTTCCACCGCCTTCCCGAGAAGTACACCGTCAAGCATGACCTTTCCAGGATTCTGTTTTTCGTGGACTATCAGATCGGTTCCGATTGGGAATGCAGCACCTGATTTAGCAAGATCAAGATAAAATTTCCTATCCATAAACAACCTCCAATATTTTTGTTATGGACATAATATTACCAATAAATAAGAATGTTTACTTGTAAAAAGGATTAATTTTTTGGTATTATTATGCAATAATGGAGAAACAATTAGTTGCGGGTAAAAATCGCCTTAGATATGCTTTCTCTCTTCTGCAATCAGGCCAATCAGTATGAACAGTGCGGCGATTATGGAAATCAGCCAGGTATTGCTCAATTGGCACATGTATGCAACCAGAATTTTGCCGATAACTATTGTTAGAAAACCATATCCAAATGTACAGAGAGCTACAAATGTCCCAAACCTTATAAAGAAATTCTGTTTCTTGATCAGTTTTTTTATGTAATTATTTATATCGCCTCCGTAAACACTCAGTACTGTCGCCGAATAAGCAAGCATTATTTCCATGAGATGCGCGCGGATAAATCTGAAGAAATCCCTTATAAAAGGATCCACGAATTCCATACTGCTACTCCTAATGTAATTTCCCTAAAGGGAATCTCTAAAGATCATTTGAAACTATTGAAATGCTAGCGTTCATTTTTCGATTATATGCCCATTCAAATGCGGATTTGAAATCTTAATTGCGTTTTCATTCCTGCCAATCTGGAGACTTTTAATTTTCCTGCCACATTTAAGGGCGACCACCAGAACTGTTGAAGTCATTCCTACAACCTCATCCGCAATGGCAATCAGACTATTTAAATCATCATCATCCACAAATTCATAGTCATATCCGGCAGAACTGATACTTTCAGATACAAACCGCCTTATGATCCCAACATCATTCCTGGGATGAGCTTTGATTAATATTTTGGAGTCTCGGTAATCCATTTTTTCGAAAAAATACTTCAGCATTGTAAATTCGTTGAAACCCAGAAAAGGACTGCCGTCATCAAGATATCCAAAATCTTTTTCGACAGGTCCGAGTGGAATAAGTAAAAGATTCTTACCTTCGGGATTGAATCTGCAACGTAAACTCTGGATTGTCTCTTCCGGCATGTTCCTTATCATTGAAACAGCCCTCTCAATTCCCTGATGTCCGGTTATTATAACTCTTTCAAAAAAGCGGTCGTCTCCAATGACGTGGGACATTTCCCTTACCAGATCTTTTTTCGCAGCTTCATCCATTATGAATACCAGATCAGGCAAATGAATTGACTGGTCAGACTGATCCTGGAAATTTATCAGATAGTTTGACCAGCCATCAAACAGGCATATGGTGAAAAACCCTTCATCCCTGCATAAATCCATCATTTGGGTGCTAAGAGCAAAATTCGCCTGAATCCCGATCATGATACAGCTATTAGATGCATCTATCTCCGCTATGGCATCCCTGAAGACTACACCCTCGATGAAATCGAGAACACCCTTCTTCTTTTCTGAGCACCATCCATCGAAAATCCATATGCAATCCTTACCTTCGCCTTTCATGTCGTCATAAATAGGTTCAGCAGCATAGAAGGAGCCTGGATCAGCGCAGTAGAAATAGATTTTATTGAATCTGCCAAGCACTCCCCTGTGAACCGGTATCATAATAACACCCATCATCCCTTTAGGATCTTGTCGATCCTTGAAAGTTCGTCTTCGGTAAACTCAGTTTTTTTTATGGTTGCAACACAGTCTTCAATCTGTTTGGCCGAACTTGCCCCTATCAGCGCCGAAGTCACAGTCTTCCTCCTCATCACCCAGGCAAGAGCCATCTGGGCGAGAGACTGTCCCCGTTCCTTTGCCATAACATTGAGAGATTTCACCTTCGTAAGTTTTTCTTCTGTAATATTCGCCTTCTTGAGGAAGCCGTGTGGTTTTGAAGCTCTTGAACCTTCCGGAACGCCTCTGAGATACTTGTCGCTGAGAAGGCCCTGCGCAAGCGGCGAAAAGACAATGCAACCAATCCCTTCAGTATCTAGGACATCCATAAGCCCGTCATCCTCAACCCATCTGTTGAACATGCTGTAACTGGGCTGATGTATCAGGCATGGCACGCCGAGTGTCCTCAATGTTTTGGAAGCAAGAGCTGTCTGCTGGGATTTATAGTTTGAAATACCGGCATAAATCGCCTTTCCCTGTCTGACTGCATGCTCCAGCGCAGACATTGTTTCCTCAATCGGGGTTTCCGGATCCGGACGATGGTGATAGAAAATATCGACATAGTCTATTTTCATTCTTTTCAAACTCTGATCAAGGCTGTTCAGAAGATATTTTCTCGACCCCCAGTCGCCGTATGGCCCCTGCCACATGGTGTATCCGGCCTTTGTAGAAATCACCATCTCATCGCGGTGCGCGGAAAAATTGCCATGCAGTATCTTCCCGAAATTCGTTTCCGCCGATCCCGGCGACGGCCCATAGTTGTTTGCAAGATCAAAATGTGTGATTCCAAGGTCAAAAGCCTTCATTATCATCCGGCGGCAATTTTCAATGTCATCAACATCCCCGAAGTTGTGCCAGAGCCCGAGCGATATCGCCGGCAGCTTCAAGCCGCTACGTCCGCACCTGTTGTACTTCATCTCGGCATAACGCTTATCAGATGGAATGTATTTCGCCTTTATTTCCTTCATTGATATTTCACTCCGTTAAGTTTTAAGTCACAAGTTTTAGGTTTTAACTCTCAAACTTCCGCATTGTCGAACTCCCGCACTCTATAACTCTGTGCCTTTGTGCCTATTTTATTTTAAAATCTGCCTTCTAAGCTGGTTCAGCGCCGAAGAGACCGCTCTTCTCCTGACCATGTCCCTCGTGCCAGGGAATTTGTACTGTTCGACAAATGCTTTCCCTTCATATCTTGTTGCGATAAAGACAAGACCGACTGGTTTTAACTCCGTTCCACCTGCCGGGCCGGCGATTCCAGTAACCGCAATTCCAGCATCAGCACCATATTTAATACAGATATTGTCTGCCATTTCCCTGGCACACTGGGAACTCACCGCCCCATACTTTTCCAAGGTTGTTTTCCTGATGCCGAGTACTTTTAATTTCCAGTCGTTGCTGTAGACAACCGCAGATCCGGAAAACACTTCGGATGAACCCGGAATGTCCGTTATCGCTGACGCTATCAGGCCACCTGTACAAGACTCAGAAACCCCCAGTTTATATTTTCTTTTCTTCAAAAGAAAATATATGTCCTCAGCAATGGATCTGGCTCCAGGCAGAAGTAGATGTTCCTTCAGGGCCTTCCTTATTTCATTCATCTTTTCACTTACAAGTTTGGCGTTTTTGCTGCTCAGGAACACTTTTATGGATTCAGGGGAAGCGCAGTATGCAATCGACAGCTCAGGCTCAGATGAAATTATAGGCGCTGCTTTTTCTTCAACGCAGGATTCAGGTATGCCTGAAACATAAATCAGTTCCGTATGGAGTCTCTCCTTTGAAACCGATTTCAGATAAGGAACCACAAATTCCTCAAACATGGGAGTCATTTCGTGAGGAGGGCCGGGAAGCATTATGATTGTTTTCCCGGATTTTTTATTTTTCACAATCAGACCCGGAGCAGTTCCGGTTCTGTTTTCCAATATTTGCGCTCCATCCGGCACTAATGCCTGATTAAGAACGCTAGAAGGCATCTTTCCAAGCCTCCTAGCGGACCAGAATGATTTGATCCTGTCTGCGACTTTCGCATTTTTTATAAGCTTCAATCCAAAATATTCCGCAACCACTGTCTTTGTGACGTCATCAGATGTCGGGCCGAGTCCTCCGGTAGAAATAATTATATCAGACCTGGATAAAAGGACATCGAGCCCGTCTATGATTGAATCTCCGGTATCTTTAACCGCCATTTCCATCAAAGGAAACATTGCCGCAGCCCCGAGCAACTGTCCTATTTTGGCCAGATTCGTATTTGTCGTCGAACCGCGAAGCAGTTCATCTCCAATGCAAAGCACTGATATTTTCATAACACCTTCCTCATTCCGTTTGTAGTAGCGCAATTTATTGCGCGTTCCAATGTTCTTCCACTCTTCATCTAAAAATATCTCGGGTAGGTATGCCCGATTCACTATGTACAGAGCGGCAATTACGCAATAAATTGGATTCCGAGGATATGTAAGGATTTTTTATCTGAATCTTCTTTTTTGTTAAAAATCTGCGACGAGAAAATTTCCGCCAAATCAGCATTTATGCTTGATATCTAGTATTTGAAGTATCAATTATCAAGCATAAATGAGGCTTTTCGCATGAATTACATATATCGTCAATTAACCGAACGGATATTGGGGCTGTTCAAAGAATTTCCTGTCATTATTATTACAGGAGCTAGACAAGTAGGAAAAACGACACTTCTAAGACATATATTTGCCGGACAGGGAGAATATGTTGTTTTCGACCCTGTAATTGATATCGAAAATGCCAGAAGAGATCCCGATCTCTTCCTGAACAATCATAAAGAGCCATTGATCCTTGATGAAATACAATATGCTCCTGAACTTGTAAGTGCGATCAAACGGAGAGTTGACGAAGACAGGCATCCCGGCAGGTTCATCCTGACAGGCAGTCAGCAATGGCAGGTTCTCAAAAACATTTCCGAAAGTCTTGCCGGACGCGCAATACTTCTTGAATTGTCCGGTTTCAACGCGGCTGAACTCGACGGTTGCAAATCAACAATGGATCCCTGGATAGTGAGATGGATGCGCAATCCTAAGGAAATGGTTGAAAATGGAGCCCCATGTATCTTTGAAAATGGAATTGGCATTTACGAGCAGATCTTTCGTGGAACATTGCCTGAAGCAAGGGTGATGCCGCTTGAAAGCCTGCGTTATTATCACCAGTCATATCAGCGGACTTACATTGAAAGAGATATACGCCTGCTGTCAAACATACATGACTATCAGCAGTTCGGAAGATTTTTCAGTCTTGCGGCGGCCTTGACTGCGCAGGAGATAAATTATTCCCAACTTGGACGTGATATCGGACTGACACCAAAAAGTTCCCAGGCATGGCTCGATATCATGAGGGGAACATACCAGTGGATTGAAGTTCCGCCTTATCATAGCAATACCCTCAAGCGAATCAGCGGTAAGGCAAAGGGATATTTTGGAGATACCGGGTTGGCCTGCTCTGCGCAGGCTGTCAGTTCTCCCTCGTCTCTAGCCAGTAATCCTCTTTCAGGTGCGCTTTTTGAGACCTGGGTTGTGAATGAAATCAGAAAACAGTGCTCTCTTCTGTCATTTCCTCCAAGTATTTATCATTGGCGCTCACACGGTGGAGGGGAAGTGGACCTCATACTAGAGAGGGATGGAGTTTTATATCCCATTGAAATGAAAATGACAACCCAGCCTGCGCGAAATGACACTAGGGGAATTTCGGCATTCAGGAATACATATCCGAAGGCAAACATCGCAGCGGGTGCTGTCATCTGCTGCACGAATAACGCATATAAGATTTCCGAAGATAACTATGCTGTGCCATGGAACTGGAAATGGGGCGAAAGAAATGCATCTTCACAGACCGCATGATCTTACTTTCTACCGGACTCGAGGAAATACATTGGGATGTTTCCTTTGCCTCTGACATCCATGATTCCCCGATAATGGAAGTTGAATTTTTCAGATGTGAGCTGATATGTTTCGTTTGAGACATTAATTTTCATTGGTTCTGAATAGCTTTCCATTCGAGCGGCGGTGTTAATTGCATCTCCGAAAACATCATATATGTATTTCTCGATGCCGACGATTCCTCCAACTATTCTGCCGGAATTAACGCCCATGCGCATCTGCCAGCGCATTTTAGAGTTTTTGTTGCGTTCATGGAGATACTGCATCGCCTCCCATGCTGCGTTCAGAATGTTTGCCGCATGCTCCGGATCATCCTCCGGCATCCCGGATACACTTAAATATGCGTCGCCTATTGTTTTAATGCGGACGCAATGGTTGCGATTGAAAATATGATCAAACTCGGTGAATAATGAGGATAATTCCTGAATGACGTCGCGCGGGTCGATGTTGCTGGTTAATTTGGTGAAATTGACAATGTCTGAGAAAAACACGCTGGCATTGTCAAAACATTCAGGAAGACTGGTCCCTTTTTCCTTTAAATCCTTAGCGACACGCGGCGGCAGGATATTTAACAGTAGTTTTTCAGAACGCTCTTTTTCAGCTTCAACAATCTCTTTCAATTCGAATAGTTTTAAATTGGCTTCCGCCATTTCCATTTTCTGCAATTTCAGCTCTTCGTGATGTTCCAGCAATTTGATATTTGCTTCGGCGAGTTTGAATTTTTGCTCCTCTTTTTCCTGCATTTCCGCAATAGTTTTACGCTGAAATTCTTCTTTCTCTAATTCAAATTCCTTTTTTGCAGCGGCAAGCAACCGTATAGCTCGGCGACGGTAGAAGATAATCATCAGATCGATGATGACCAGCAGGATGATAACAGCACATAATGCAATAGTCATAGAGAGCTTCATTGAATACCTTTTTTGAAAACCTTACTTACTTTAAGTCCAGAAGGGCGGTTTTTCCAACTTAAAATCATTCATAGATTTTTCGTCGTAGAAGACTTTGACCAGGAAAAGCCCGTTTGCCGGGGCAGTGTCATAGCCTGAAATCCGGTTTTTGCTTTCAAGAATTTTCTGCACATCTTCGCCCTTTATTCTGCCGGACCCTACAAAAGCCAGGGTTCCAATAAGGCTTCTGACCATTTTATAGAGGAATCCCTCTCCGACAAATGTCAGGCAGACAAAATCTCCGAACTCCTGAATCTCTATCCTGAAGATTTTTCTTACCGCATCATCTATTGCACTCCTATCGACCGTGAATGAGGAAAAATCATGTTCTCCGACCAAATACGTCACTGCTTTGCGAACTTCGCAGAGTTCAGTGAAATCATTCATGTTCCAGGCCCATCTGTCGGTAAACGGGCTTGGAGTCCCCCTGTTTATCACATATGTGTAGGCTTTCCCCACGGTTGAAAAGCGGGCGTGGAATTTTTCCTCCACCTCCCTTACTTCTCTGATTCTTATGGTGCTTGGCAGCATTCTGTTTAGGGCTTTGAGAAGTTTCCAATCCTGGACAATCGGTCTTTCAGGGGCAGTGAAAGTCACGGTCTGGCAGAGGGCGTGGACACCGGCATCGGTTCTTCCGCTTGATTCTGTTCGGATTATCTGATTGGCGTAAATCACGGAGAGTTTATCATCTAGAACCTGCTGTACGGCAATTGCATTGGGCTGAATCTGCCAGCCCGCAAAATCCGTGCCGTCATAGGAAAGTTCCATAAACCAGCGGATAGTTTTAGGAGTCGGATCTGTCATTGGATATTCCGTAATACAATCCGCCATATTCTTGTTTTTTTGCACATTTTTCACAAAATCAATTATTAAGTTTTTGCGCAGCAAAAAGTTAACAATTATCCTTTTCGTGTGGTCTGTGTGTTTCGTGGTTTATCTTTTTCTGTGTTTTCCGTGTATTCCGTGGCTATAAAATTTGGTTGCGGCTTTGCCGCTCCAGGTTGGATATTCTCACTCATTCGGTTCGCCCGGATACAGGAGATGACCACAGTTGTCGCAGAAAACCTGCATTTCCTTCCTAACGGAATTCACTGTCTGAGGCGTAAGTTTCAAATGACAGTTTCCGCAGATTCCCTGATGAACATCCACCAATGGAGTTCCTGTTTTTTTACTGAGAAGCCTTTTATATGTTGAAAACAGATCCGGATTTATTTTGGTTGCGAATTCCTCCCTGGATGAATTCTGCTTTTCAATTTCCGCTTTCAGTTTTCCTTCGAGATCCTTAAGTTCATTTTCTTCCTCGGAAATGGCTTTCTCCCTATCCCTGAAAAGTTTTTCCTCAGACTTGAATGCATTTTTCACAGCTTCAATCTTATCCATGAACCCGAGCTGTTCCGTCTCAATATCGCTTATCTTGTTTTTAACATTCTCTATTTCCTTCATCATCGCGCGATATTCATCGTTCTTCTTTATGAGGGCGGACTGCGTATTATACTTCTTCATAGTTTCATTCTGGTCTTTTATCGCGGATTCCTTCTTCTTTATTTCGAGCTCTATTCCAACAAAAGACTCCTTGGCGTGTTCAAGTTTGCTCTTCTCGATTGCAAGCTCTTTTTCAAGCTTGGACATTTCCTCGGGAATTATTGAAAGTCGCGTCTTCAACCCTCTGATGCGCATGTCGATTTCCTGAAGTGCAAGCAAATCTGTAATCCATTGTTTCATTATGGGATCTCCTTTGTTAGTTTAATTATTCTTTAAAGACACAGGCAAGATGCCTGTGCTACATTCATAAATGCAAAAAAAAACGGGCAAAAGCCCGTTTTATAAAAACTTCATCTGCCTGTCATCGGCAGACTTGCGGCGTTTTACTTCCGGAAGGCTGTCTAATCCAAGCCTCTCGAGGGTCTTTGGAGTGACAATCCTTCCCTGTGGTGTCCTTTGAATGTATCCCTCCTGTATCAGGAACGGCTCATAAACCTCTTCTATGGTGCCCTCCTCCTCGCCAACCGCAACAGCAAGAGTTTTGATTCCAACCGGCCTTCCTCCGAACTTATGGACCAGGGCCTCCAGAATACGGTTGTCCATTTCATCGAGGCCGTCCTTGTCAATATCAAACATCTCAAGGGCGGCGGAAGCCACCGCCTTGTCAATCTTACTGTCTGCCCTGACTTGGGCGTAATCCCTGGACCACGACAGGAGATGGTTGGCGATTCTGGGGGTTCCACGGCTGCGGCGCGCTATTTCAAGTGCGCCTTCATCGTCTATTTTGATCTTGAGGATTTTTGCGGAACGGAAAATTATTTTCTGAAGGTCTTCCGGATAATAGTAATCAAGCCTGCATGACAGGGCGAATCTGGATCTGAGAGGGGACGACAAGAGTCCGGACCTTGTGGTGGCACCTATAAGCGTAAAACGTTCAAGATTGAGCCTTATCGCCCTGGCTCCAGGTCCCTGCTCCACCATTATGTCAATGAAGAAATCCTCCATCGCGCTGTAAAGATATTCTTCAACAACTGTGTTCAACCTGTGGATTTCATCAATAAACAGCACATCGCCCTTTTCTAGGGAACTGAGAAGTCCGGCAAGGTCGCCCGGTTTTTCAATTACTGGACCGCTTGAGGTCTTTATTTTTGTTCCGCGTTCATTTGCTATTATATACGCCAATGTTGTTTTACCGAGGCCAGGAGGGCCGCTGAGGAGGACATGGCCAAGGGAGTCTTCCCTCTTTTTCGAGGCGTCAATGAAAAGCTGAAGCCTTTCCTTGACTTTTTCCTGTCCCGGAAATGAAGCAAACGCGGTGGGACGCAGACTGCCGTCAAACTCAATATCCTTTTTATTAAGGGAAGATGTGATGAATCGCTCAGTTTCCATCTATATTATGCCTGTTCCTGATTTGTAAAACCAACAATGGAAATTATCGTATCTGCGTTTTTTTTCCATACGTAAAATAAACATAATTAACTTATTTTAAAGAAAGGTTTTTGAAAATGGCTGATTACAGACTCGAAAAACTCTCTGCGGACACTGTCAGGGTTTTATCCGCTGAAGGCGTTCAGAAGGCGAAATCGGGGCATCCGGGCATGCCCATGGGATGCGCCGATTACACATTTCTCCTATGGTACAAGTACATGAAGCACAATCCGAAGAACCCGAAGTGGCTTGCACGCGACCGTTTTGTACTATCTGCCGGACATGGGTCAATGCTCCTGTACTCCCTACTCCATATGTTCGAATACGGGCTGTCCATGGATGAGTTGAAAAGTTTCCGCCAGTGGGGAAGCCTGACTCCGGGTCATCCGGAATTCGAACACACCGCTGGAGTCGAGGTGACAACTGGTCCACTTGGTAGCGGTTTCGCATCAGGAGTAGGCATGGCGATGGCGGCAAAAAATTTCGCCGCACGCACAGGTCTTGACAAAACAGACCTCATGAACCATAAAATCTACATAGTTTGCAGCGACGGTTGCATGATGGAGGGAACCACACATGAGACCGCTCCTCTTGCAGGCCACCTCAAGCTTGACAACATCATCTGTTTCTACGACGACAATTCAATAACAATCGAGGGAGCAACATCACTTGCGTTCAGTGAAAATGTCGGAATGCGTTACGAAGCCTACGGATGGCGCGTGATCCACCTCGACAACGCGAACGACATGGAAAAAGTTGACAAAGCTCTCGCTGAAGCCCAGAAGAGCGATGGAAGACCTACAATAATAATCGGCAAGACAGTCATCGGGTTCGGGTCACCTGGGAAAGCCGGAAAAGCTTCCTCACACGGGGAACCGCTTGGAGAAGATGAAGTTTTAGCGGTCAAGGCAAAGCTTGGATTGGAAAAGAATCCCCCCTTCACGGTTCCGGAGGAAGTGAAAAACGCTGTTGGCAAACGCTGCAGGGAACTTACCGCTGACGCTGCAAAATGGGACAAGGAATTCCAGTCCTACCTTGAAAAGAACCAGGAATCGGCAAAAGTGCTTTCTGAACTCCTGCATAAGCCTCTTCCGGAAAACCTGCTCCAGGAACTTATAAAGGCTACTCCGGTTGACAAACCTGTCGCTTCACGGGTCTCAGGTGGAATCGTCCTTAACAGGGCTGCAGATCTCGTTCCCTCACTCATGGGAGGCGCGGCAGATCTGACTCCTTCAACCAAAACAAACATAAAAAACACCACTGACTTCAGTGCAACCGACAGAAGCGGAAGAAATTTCCATTTCGGCGTCCGTGAACTTGGAATGGGCTTCCTTGCAAATGGAATGGCCCTTTACGGCGCAAGCATTCCCTATTCAGCCACTTTCTTTGTGTTCTCCGACTATATGAAACCGGCAATCAGACTTGCCTCCATCCAGAGCCTGCATGAGGTATTCGTATACACCCATGATTCGTTCTACGTTGGAGAGGATGGTCCTACACATGAACCGATTGAACAGATGGCAATGCTCAGGACCATTCCGGGTATGACGGTTATAAGGCCTGCCGAGGCGAATGAAGTCGCACATGCGTGGTATGCCGCATTGAAGGCAAAAGGACCTGTGGCCCTTCTTCTAACAAGGCAGGATCTTGCACCTATCTCCCCTGATCTTGTGAAAAATATTGATGTTTCAAAAGGAGCTTATGTATTGAGCTGCGAAAAAGGTTTTGAGATAATCATAATCGCAACAGGTTCCGAAGTGGAGCTTGCGCTCAAATCAGCGGATATGCTCAGGAAAGAGGGTAAAAAGGTGAGGGTTGTTTCCATGCCGTGCCAGGAGTATTTCAAGGCGCAGGATAAGTCCTACAGGGATTCAGTGCTTCCCCCTTCATGCAAAAAGAGGGTGTCTGTCGAGGCGGGAACCACCTATGGGTGGAATGCGTTTGTGGGAGATGATGGACTTTGTATCGGCATCGACCATTTCGGAGCTTCCGCTCCATACAAGGTGCTTGCGGACAAATTCGGATTCACTCCGGAAAAAGTCTCGTCGAAAATAAAAGAGCATTTCAAGATATAAATTCTCCCAGCGGAAAATTTATCACCATATTGTCTTTGGGTAGAAATCCCTGATCAGGGGATCTTTGGTTATTATCGGGATATTCCTGAGCTTGGCAGTGGCGACTATTGTCCTGTCAGCAGGATCTTTATGATCCCATTCCAATGATAAGTTTTCCATCCAGATTATCTCATCAAGTGATAATTTTTCTGAAGCAGAAAAATTTATATGTATGGGATGGACTCCTCTCGGAGGATATTCCTGATATCTGATGCGGATTTTTCGCCTATTCCATAAATGGACGCAAGTTCCTCTGAATTCGCTTCCATGACCGCTTCTATCGAACCAAATCTTTCAATGAGCTGCGCCGCTTTTACTGGTCCTATATGTGGAAGGCTTTGTAGAATGAACAATTGCATACCCTTTCTATCTTTTGGACGAGTACCTCCCCTGGCAATTCCTCTTGAATCCGACCTGTTAACCTGCTTGGCAGTCATTACAATAAGTTTTGCTGTTTCCTGGCTGTCTCTTGAACGAAGAAGAGAGATTCCCATTATGACGCTCACCGTAATAATCGCTCCTTGAATGGATTCCCTTTTCAGCCCGAAAGAGGCTATATTCTTAGTAGTTCCTTCAAGAATCAATATTGGATGCATGCCGCTTTTCTTCAATGCCATTGCCTGACGGAAAAGACGTCCCTGCATTATAGAAAGAACGAAATCCCTTAAAGACTTCCTTTCAATAACTATTTTCTTGTCAACAACATAATCGCCAACAGAAATCCTTCTCACATCGAGCACAACCTGCTTAAAATCCCGCAATGCCTCAATAACACCGCAATTCCGTTCCCTGTCATCTGCCACTATATTAATTGTATCTTTATCCATTTTTAAATTTCTTCCTCCGGAATAAATTTATTAACGACAAGTTATTACCCTTGCGAAATAAGCAAGTTCCGGAAGAATAGGTATGGAGGAATATCTCTTGGCAATCTGCAATGTTTCACGCCGGGCCACACCCCTGTTACTGTTTGCATATCCGCCAAGTTCCATGTTGACCAGGGCTTTGCGGATTTCGCAGAATTTCAACCCTTTGCTGCGGCAGCGGTATAAGAATTCATAGTCTGCGGAGATTTTATATTTCTCATCAAATAATCCGACTTTATCGTAGACAGATTTCCTGACAAAGCATGATGGATGGGCGATTGGCATCATTACAGGGAACATCCACAGCGGCCGGCAGTTCCTGACAAACTGTTCACTCCCGCGATGGAACAATGCCGGTCCATAGACTATCTCAGCTTCGGGATTCTCCTTGAACGCATCCAATACATCTGCTACCGCTCCAGATTCATACCAGTCATCGCTGTTCAGGATGAATACAAGATCCGAAGTCACTTCCCTGAGAGCCATGTTCCAGGCTCCGGTAATACCTGTCTTCTCCGTCTGGTTTATAATTTTAAAACTGGTTTTAGAATTATTCTCCCTGATTATCTGCATAGTCCTGTCTGCAGAACCACCGTCTACAAAAATATATTCAGAAGGTAGAAGTCTCTGTGATAAGACAGAATCAATGGATCTTCTGATAGTCCTTTCGGAATTCAGACAGGCTGTGAGTACTGAATAGTTCATTTCATTGCTTTTTTTAAGATGTGAAGGCCGAGCAGCCCAATGCTCAAGAAACCGACAACGCATATGAAATGCAGGATGACAAGAAAAGGATTTATTAAATTAAGGTTACCGAAGTTCCTTTCTATCCATACGAAAAGCACCCAGGCAATGACTGCGGCACAAGCTGTGAAATTTGAAATCAGGATAAAAAAAAGTTGTGCCTCATCCATGTTAATCAGCCTCTTTGTAAGTCTTAACGGTTCATCCGTACCCACTAGGTAAATTGAACTGCCCAGAAGATAAAGTTGAGCTCCGATGCAACCGCCAAGAAGAAGAAGCGCATGGGAGTGGTAATCGAAAATATTCAGCTTTAAAAATGAGGATGGCCCAGTCAGCAGCGCTGCAATTTGAAGTATTGATGTGGAGATTATCAGGAAGAGTCCCGGATATTCCATGATTTGCGGCTTTTCTGATAGTATGAAAAGCAGGTGCCTCATCCCGTCACGCCAAGTCTTCAGGTGCGGCGGGCGTGAACGCAGATCTTTCCTCAATCCTGATTTTATCTCCTCCATTCTGGATTTGTTTTTTAAGGCCTTGATCAGCAGCTCGCTCGCAAACTCCATGCCGTTCGCCCTGATGTTCCATTTTATAAAAGAGGATTTCTTGACACAACGGAATCCGGAGTTACAGTCGGACAACTTTCCATTGAAAAGGATATTTATCAGAAAAGTTAAAACTGGAGTACCAAGATAACGGTGAAGGAAAGGCATTGCCCCTTCTTCAACTGTTCCGTTAAGCCTTGAAGCTATCGTCATGTCAGCATCACTCTTTACTGCCGCGTCATACAGGTTCAGAGTGTCTTCAAGACGATAGCTTCCGTCGGCATCCGCGAAAATGACGTATTTGCCTTTTGCCGCTGCAAACCCTCCTTTTATGGCCGCCCCATAACCCTTTTCAGACACGGGAACCACGACCGATCCGAGCGTCCCTGCGATTTCCGCAGATTTATCGGAACTGCCGTTGTCGGCGACAATTATCTCATATTCAAAAGAAGCGTCTTTGAGAGAATCCTTCAATGCGTTTATGCATTGACCGACGGTTTCTTCTTCATTAAGACATGGGAAAACAAAACTGAAATCCATATTTTACCTTGATTTATCATCTTCTATTTTTCCGTCATCGTCACAGGGATTATTGTACACCTGAGACAGAAGTATTCCCAATGAAATCCATATCCATCTCTTGCTTAAAATGTCGTCCCATAGTGACACTATGAATATGGATGCAACATAAAATAAAATCATCCTCTTTTCAAAAGGGAATCTGCTGTCAATGGCACTCGGTGACTTAAACCAGAACAAATACATGGAAATCAGTGCAGGTACACCAAAAAGGGCGCCAATGTTCAGATATTCATTATGTGCATCCATATATCTGGAGAACAGTTCGAACAAATACTCCTGCTTATACTGCTGAAGCACGGACATTATCAAATCATGGTCCGCAAGCAGGGGATAATTTTCCAGGATTCCCCCCATTCCGACCCCCAGGAAAAATGAATGAACATTCAAGAATATGATTTTAAAGTAAATCACCTGGTGGATCATGTACATGCCACAGGTTTTTATATTTATAAAAGGAAAAGTCAGATCCAGCGGAAAGACCGGATACAGGACAGTTACATAAAATATAATCGCGCAGATAATCAAAGAAGAGAATATTAAAAATTTGCATATGGAGGATTTATTGATCGCCGGGTAAAAACTTGCGGCGGCGGCTATAATGAACATGCTTATGAGCATATGCTTGCTCACAGTCATGCATAGGGGTATGCATAAGACGAAAATCAGTCCTAAAAACATGACCAGCCTTTTAAGATTCATATTGCTGATGAATTCTTTGCTCCCCAGCAATAGGCAGAGTATTGGTAGAGAATAAAAAGAGCCCGTCAGGTTCGGATGATTGAATGTGAAAAAATATCTTTTAGCTATGAAATCAAGAGGAGTGCCTTCATAAACCTTGTAAATATCACCGACACCTATGCAAAATTGGTAACCTGCATATCCAAGCATGCATATCAGGACAGACAATCCATAATACAGTAGGATTTTTGAGGGTATTTTTGTTGACGAAAAAAATAAAAATACGAATATCACATATCCAAACACAATCAGTTCATAAAGATCTCTCAGACCATGCAGGTTGATCAACGCGCTAAATGAAGCTATTGAAAGGAAAGTTAAAAGATAGTATATCCTGGTCTTGGGGATGGAATAAAAAACTTCCTTCCATTTGGGAAATGCAAATATGAAAAGGCCGGCAACACAATCATGCAGATATAAATGACCACCGATGCTGATGTTGAAAGGCAGGAGGATCAGGTATGTCAGACAAAGCAGTACTGGGATATTCATGGGAGCATTCTCACTATCAATTTATAGCAAACAGGTTTGGAATGGGTTGTGGGGAAGAACCTTTCCTCAAAAGGTTTTCCCTTCCCCGCATCTCATCTTTCCCAGACCTTTGCAATTGCCTCATTTGGAAAAAATCTTGTTTATAAGAACAGAAGAACCTGTGATAAGGTTTAGTTTCATCCGGTTCCAGGATTTCAATCTCATTATTTCCTTCAGCATTTTTGAAGGCCTCATGTAAAATCTCCTGTAGGCCCTCTGCTGCAATTCCAGCAATTCATCCTGTGAAACGGTCGGCAGCCTATGAACCGGCTTTGTATGTATGCCGTAATGGATGTAATTCTCATCGATTATGAGTCCCTGGCTTTTCAGCTGTTCATAAACTATGCTTTTGGGGAAGGGTTTAAGCACATGGAATTTTGCGATATCAGGATCCAGTTTTATTGCGAAATTGATAGTATCATTAATAGTATTTCTATCCTCGCCAGGGAGGCCGATCAGAAAAAAGCCCCAGGTTTCCATTTTCATTTCTTTTGCCAGTCTGAAGGCATTTTCAATCTGTTCCAGTTTTATGCCTTTCTGAATCATATCAAGGATATTCTGATTCCCTGATTCGACGCCTATTGCAACACTGTACGTCCCGAAATCCTTCAGCGCCTTTAAAATGTCTCGATTGATGAAATCAGCCCTGATCCCGTTTGGAAATGAAAAAAGTACCTTGATATTCCTCCTGATGATTCCATCCCTGAACGCAAACACCCTGTTGCGGTTCGTTATGAAATTATCGTCCCATATGTGTATTTCCCTTACACCGTAATCTTTTATGAGCAATTCTATTTCATCCAGGATGTTCTCCGCGCTTCTACACCTGAATCTTTTGCCATGCAGAAACTTCGCCGTGCAGAAAGTGCAGTTCCCGGGACATCCCCTGCTTGTAATAATCGGACTTGCCGGGTACCTGAGCGCATCCGGATATGTGTATTTCTGATTTTTAAAAAGATGCCGCGCTGGAAACGGGATGGCATCAAGATCCTGGATGGGCTCCCTGACTCCATTCTGTATTATCTGCTTTCCACTTTTATACACCAATCCTTTTATATCTGAAAAATCGCTTTTATCCTGAATGGCATTCAAGAGTTCAACTATTGTTTTCTCACCTTCTCCGACTACAACAAAGTCAATGAAAGGATTCTCCGCACATTCTACAGGAATCAGGGTTGCATGTATTCCCCCGATAACGGTATGCGCCAAGGAGTTTTTCTTAACAATTTCCGCGATTTTCAGAGCGCTATAGAAAACAGGCGTCGTAGCGGTAATGCCGGCCAGATCTGGCTTTTCAACCTCGATAATTTTACCAAGGCTATCATCGGTCAGTGCCTCCGCATCGATATCGATTATCCTGACATCATGCTTTTCCGCTTCAAGCACGGCCGCAACATATGCCAGCCCGAGATGCGGATGATCAGGAGGGGTAAGTTTTCCATAAACTTCCCCGTGCGATGGATTTATTAAAAATATTTTCATAATTCACACTTGCTGCTCCAACAATTAAAAAATAGTATATATGAAAGGAGCTGCGCCTGTTCCTCCAAGAAAAATCAAAAGTCCAAGAAGAAGCAATATGATTATTAGCGGAATTAACCAGAATTTTTTGTTTTCACATATGAATTCCCAGAATTCCCGAATTATGCCAGAATCGGATTCGATATCTTCAAAATTTTGCTCTTCTTTGTTCCTTTTCATTATCCTGCCCCCTTACATCTTCTAATATTGTTTAAAATATCTCAGGAGAAACTTATTTGCATTATAATTATTCCAGTTGCTCTTCTGTGCCTTTATCCGCTTAAGATTGAGAGGATCCCTTCCGGTCAAATATTTAAGCGCCAGTCCGGTGGGGGTAAATACGCAATAGAAAAATAGGAACAGAAGCACGTTTGTTATTACTATTCCCATGGAGGCTCCGGCTATGAACCAGATATAATAAACCGGAAGGGAAAGAGCCCTGATGAAATATGAAATGAAGCAGATTGCAGCACCGGAAGCCGACAGGATCATTGGGAAATATGCGGCTTTGGATACCGGATATTTAAAATTTAAAATATTTATAAGAAGAAAAACCGCCGAGATTGCTAGGAATCCGATGAGCACGGTTCTGCCGAATTTCCTCAAGTCATCCGTATTCGGTTTCCAGTTGATTTCAGTGAAAGGGTTTATCATGGCCGCCTAGTCAAGTTTAAATTGTTTTTTGTATTCTTCGATGTCTTTTTTTTTCGGAGTATTCTGCTCCTCTTTTGTCAAAATGAAGTTTTCAAGGACGAGTACGTCCATTTCGCAATTCATGAAACACCTGAAGGCATCTTCAGGAGAACATACGATGGGTTCGCCCCGTATGTTGAAGCTCGTATTTATAATCACGGAACAGCCGGTTTTTTCTTTGAATTTCCTGATGACTTCATAAAATCTGCCATGCCTGTTCCTGTCCACAGTCTGAACCCTTGCCGAATAATCGATGTGTGTAACCGCCGGAATTTCCGAGCGGGGAATATTGACACGTTTGCAGAGGTCTATATCGGAGGTCATTATCTGCCGTTGCTTCTCATCGATCTGGATTCTTCTAGCCTCTCTGACTGGGGCAACGATAAGCATGTACGGAGATTCGGTGTCAAGCTCAAAGTATTTATCAGCGTCCTCCGCGAGAACGCATGGCGCGAATGGACGAAAAGACTCCCTGTATTTTATTTTCAGATTCATTTTAGCCTGCATGTCCTTGCTGCGGGCATCACCTATGATACTTCTCGCGCCAAGGGAGCGGGGTCCGAATTCCATTTTCCCGTAAAACCATCCTATCACTTTTCCAGAATCGATATGATCGGCAGTTTTACCTATGAGAGTTTCTTCGTCGAGGAATTCATATTTTGCGCCTTTGCGGTCGAGGAACAATTTTATCTCGTCGTTCGCATAGCTTGTCCCGAGCAATGAGCCTCTCTGCGAATCTCCGGGTTCCACTTTCCTCTGCCTGTCGAGAAGCTGGTACCAGACGAACATGGCGGCGCCCAAAGCCCCTCCCGCATCCCCGGCGGCCGGCTGAATCCAGATTCCATCAAAAATATTCTCCTTCATTATCTTCCCGTTGGCGACGCAGTTGAGGGCTACGCCTCCGGCAAGACACAGGTTTCTACAACCGGTCATTTCCTTAGCATGCCGAGACATCCTGATCATTACTTCCTCGGTGACCGTCTGGATTGAGGCAGCGATATCCATTTCCCTCTGGGTTATCTGGCTTTCCGGATTTCGCGGCGGACCGCCGAACAGACCGTCAAATTTCTTTGAAGTCATTGTAAATCCGGCACAGTAATTGAAGTAGCCCATGTCAAGCCATATCGATCCGTCGTCTTTTATATCCACCAGTTTTTCTTTTATGATATCGGCATACACGGGCTTCCCGTACGGGGCTAGACCCATCAGCTTATATTCGCCGGAATTTACTTTGAAGCCTGTGAAATATGTGAAGGCGGAATATAGTAGCCCAAGTGAATGGGGAAACATCATCTCCTTTAAAATCTCTATCCTGTTCCCCCTGCCTTTCCCGATACTGGCGGTGGCCCATTCTCCGACGCCGTCAACAGTGAGTATTGCCGCCTCTTCAAATGGGGATGGGAAAAAGGCGCTTGCCGCGTGCGATTCATGGTGTTCCGGGAAAATTATCTTCCCCTTAAATTTTCCGCCGAGCTTTTTCCTTATGTCGCCTTTAATGAAAAGTTTCTGTTTCAGCCAGCGGGTCATGGCCTGGGAAAATGAGTTAAGGCCTTTTGGCGCATAGGAGAGATATGTTTCAATTAGGCGGTCGAATTTCAGAAGGGGTTTGTCGTAATAGACGATATAATCAACATCCTCAGGGGTTATACCGGAACTGTCCAAACAGAAATTCATGGCATTTACCGGAAAATTATGGTCATGCTTTATTCTTGTAAAACGTTCCTCTTGAGCCGCCGCCCTGATTTCCCCGTCAATTAGGAGGGCTGCGGCAGAATCATGGTAATAGGCTGATATTCCGATTATGTTCATTCCATATTTCCCGTCAGTTAAGCAAAAATCCTTAATTCATACCGGAGATTTCTTCCGGAGCCGTCACGCAGGATGGCGGTCTGCCGACCTTTTGGAGACAATACATCAAATAAATTGTTTTGAAAGAAGAAAATTTTCACACTCTTGGTTTTTCCTGATTATCGCGGATAAGGAAAGGGTTCCGGCGATCAGGACGGATTCCTGTGACGGTATCTGTATTTGAACTTGTCCTTGAGTTTGAGTATCGGCGACTCGAAGAAGCGGAAACTCAGATATGCCACTGCGATTGTCGCACCGAATGAAAGGGCGAAATCGAGAAGATAATTTGCATGCGGAACTAGGCGGCGGACAATAGCGAAAGTAGTCGGATGGAAAACGTAGATGCCATAGCTTATCGCACCAATCCAGCGCAGCCAGCCTACGGAGAAGAAACGGTTCAGGTTTTTTGCCAGTGGGTCTGCAAGGCAGAACCCCATCACGACAAAGTAGAACATAGGGATAACCGTGAATTTCACGGTCTGCATCCACTTCAGACCGGTTCCCGAAAAAAATATGAACGACGGCAGGACAACCAGCGGGATTCCAATTAGCAGTATGCGAAAAACCAAGACGGCTTTCTGCGTACTTCGCGTCTGTGGCAAACCATCCGTGAACATCACCGCCAGAATCGCGCCGAAGCCTATTGCGTCTATACGGGTAAGGGTGAAGAAATAGACTTCGATTCCGTTCATGACAAGAAGGATGCGTATGAGGAACGGGACGGCTATTACGGCTCCGAGCATGATTTTGAAATGGCGGAGAGACAGGAAATACACCAGAAGCGGCCATGCGAGATAGAAGTGCTCCTCGACCGCAAGCGACCAGAAATGGGCTGGTCCACCTACGCATTTTCCGGAGAATGTCATCGCGATATTCTGCAGATAGACCCAAAACCACACCTGTGTGTCCGCAGGAAGTATATTTTCGGAGAAGAGAAACGGTACGGCATAGAAGTATATTGCCAGATACGCATAATAGAGTGGGAATATTCTCAGGATCCGGCGTGCATAAAAGGAACTGAAAAACGTGGGGGACTCCTTCGAACGCAGGAGAATCCTAGTTATCAGGAAACCGGAAAGGACAAAAAACCAGTCGACTCCTGTCCCCCCGATGACCGATATTTTCCGGAGCAGCAACGGTTCGTTGTGGGATCCGGTGAAATGCAGACCCAGCACCATGAGTGCAGCTATTGCGCGCATTCCGTCTAGGAACGGGATATGGGACGGGAATTTTTTGATGGCGTCTTTAATTTCCAATAAGCCTCTTGTATCTCTGTGAAGTCGTTTTTATTGAGATCCGGCTGGCTCCGGATTTACCTTTTGACGGAAATGCAGTTCGATCATTTCCGCGAGCCTGTTCGCGAATATCGAATGGATCTTCGGGCTCCAGTGCCCGTCGTGCGGCATTTTTCTTTCATCGTCCGGAATTTTAACGGTATCCTCATAGGCGTCGAGATAGAAGATGCTTTTGCCGTCGGCCAATGGCACGAGATGGCTTCTGATGTTCTCGTCCCATGGAGAAGATGCTTCTACAATTAAAGCCCCGTCTGGATTGAACTTGAGGAAGTCATCGTTGAATTTCCTGATGTTTTTCGCGATGCCCGTCCATTGGTCGTTGATTATCAGGCTTGCGCTCTGCTTGTCTACCTTGATATTCGATCCGCTGTTGCCCCTCACCTTGCTCCTGAGTGCGAAATTATGGATTGATATCCGGAATTTCTCCACCACCAGCCGATAAAGGTGGGAATGGTCGCGGATGAATATCTTGCCGGGGAAATAGAAGAGCCCCTTTTCCCTGTCCGTGAGAGACTTGTCGCTGGAGAATCTGATGTCGTCATCGGCATCGTTACCGCAGAAAGTGTAGATGACTATGTCCGGTCTGAACTGTCCGAAATGGTCGCGGGCATAGTTGAAAGCCTGCAGACTGCCCCATCCGGCGACACCGGAGTTGAGGACCGTGCACTTGCGGCCGCCGACGCGAAGTTTCTGTTCAAGCAGTGTTCCGAAGAGATCTTCGTTCTCCGCCCCGTAACCGAAAGTGAACGAGTCGCCGACGAGCAATATTTTTGCAGTGCCTCTGTCGTTGAAGACGGATTTATCCGGCTCCGCACCACGATGTCCAAGGGAATTCGTCCTCACTTTCATCACATATCCTGTTTTGAAATAGACAAAATCCTGGCTGAAATTCTTCTTATTGAGATATCCGTAACCTGGATCCGATATGAACCACCTCATGGAATCCGGCTGCGGGAAGAAAACTCTGACGACTATTTCGGCAAGCAGCAGACAGAAGATAGTTGACCCAAATGCGGACAGAACGGCGAACGCTATTTTTTTCCAAAGAGATTTCTTTTCCATTTTTCCTTTTCCGTTATTTCCCAAATCCGTGCCTCATATAAACAGTTATATCATACTTGTCTTTTGTCCCACCGATAGGCGAATACCCGTGCTTATCTGGATTTGCTTCAAAATCCTCCATGAATGCTCTATTCTCACCCCAATACCTTGAATCCCTGAGATATTTATCGACCACTACAAAGTCATAGCTCCTGCTGACGAAATCCGTGATTTTCAGTTCATTGACACATACAACCTGGCATTTGTCCTTGAACGCAAAAAATGAAATGGCACCAGGATACAGTCCGGCGACTTTGGGCTTCTCCGCAGATTTTCCTACAGCCTCCCTCATCTTCAATATCATGCTGTTATTTGTGTTTTTGCTCATGAACAAAGGCATCGACATCAATACCATCAGGATTGCGAATATCGCAATATTAATTTTCCGACTTCCGATCTGAACAAATATGAAATTAAGGCACCAGGCTATCCACAGGAACAGAAGGGGTACAAAAGATATCCAGTATCTGGGGTCTGGGATTAGCAGAAGTATCGAAACAAGCGAAGCTGAGCATAGGGCACTCAACACAACCAATCTTCCAGCGCCGACAGCATCGATGCAGGTGCAAACGACCTTAGATATTTTGGCCTTTGCCTTAAGGATTCCGGCCACTGTTGCAGAAAATAATATCAGAAGAATAACTGAGATTTGAAGCATCTCTCCTTTCTTCCCATATTTTTCAATACCGGGAATAGATCTGTGCCTCAAAAGTCCAGGAAGGAGAATCGCCGAATTTATGGCTCCGTTAAGGATCAGATATTTTGTCACTTCCTTTGGGTTCTTCATTGCCGCATCGACGAATCCAGTCGGATGCTTAAAAACATTGTTTACCAAGTCCGAGTATTCCACCATTGCCGACATCTTCTCTCCAGGATGGAGCTTTGAATAAAGACTTGCGTAGCACTGGCTCAGTCCCAGAAGGAGATATTTGTCAAAATTCGGGGCCTGTGTCCTTTTGGTTGAAATAGTTGCAAGAGTCAGAACTAAAAGGAAAATCATGGCGATTGCGTGCAAGCCCAGTCTTAATACATGTAATTCTCTCATGCCTCTTTTATAAAATACGAAGCCAAACCAACATATGATTATGACAAGAGTTGCATAGTATTCCGGCCTTATCTGAGCTGCCCACAGAACTGACATGACAAGAAACAGGAACCTTTCAACGGAGACCTTCCTCATCAGAAGGATCACTGCAGGAAATACCAGGTTCAATGTGAACAGGTTTATGTTTCCAAACTGGGCCTCAGGGATATTCAATCTCGTTATCGCCCAGAATACGCATGAAAGAAGCAACGCGAACTCATTGGTTAAGAACTTGAAGCTCCTCAGGAAGAAATACATGAAGACAACTGAAAAAAGGGACGTGAAGAATCTGCATAAGCAATGGGCGCTCATGGGATCCAATGTCAGATACTTGAAGATTGCCACATAGCTTAACTTATACAGATTTATTGTGTACTGGCCACTTAAATAAAACCCATATGATTCACTGATATAGCCTGCCTCGTCCCCAAGCGGCACATCCGCATTCCATATCCCGAAAGATATAAGACATACGGAACAAATTAAAATCAGTATGGAAGAAATAGGCTTCATTTCAATATTTTTTTATATGGAATTATTGTGCCTGCCCCAACGGATGAGTTTTGCAATCGGCTCTAATAGCTGTGAGCTACGAACTAAGAGCTTGGTTTCGTTAAGCGTCTAGCCGTTCCAGGAACCCATGGAATTTGACAAAATCAGAGGGTAGCAGAATCAGAAGCCGCTCAAACTTCTTACGCAGAAAATTCAGACGATCCCAGTCATAGTCCATTGAAAAATAATACCGTTTAAAGTGCCTAAACTTCCTGAACTCATCGAGTATGGCATAGGTTTCATCCGATAAGACTTTTTCCCTGATGTCAGGGATTATTAAATTCATCTTCCTCAGCAGTTCCGAATGCCATCTCTCTTTAGGCAGTGAATTTTCGAAACACTGTGATATCCTGAACAATAAAGTCTCTACACAGGTATAATAGTTGACAAATACCTCGGATAGTAGGACAGCCTTTTCCAGCCCCTTATCCTCTGAGGAAAACCACTCCGATCTCTCCTTGTAAATATTCTCCATGCGTTCGAGGATTTCCCTTGTTTTTTCCATTTCCCCTATAAGTTCCCTAATCTCTACGCTCATAAACCAGCCTCCCCTTCATCTTGATTATGTCAGAAAACTCCGTTGCTATTTTATTGATGTCCAATAAATCTAGAGGGAACTTTGTTAATTTCTCAGCTTCCCCAAACATCTGGAAAAAACGTTCCGGATCATCAACTCCTTCCACGGCAATATCAATATCGGAGTACTCCCTGAAAAGGGATCGGTCAAGCAACGACCCCCACTGATAAATTCTTTTGGGACAGTAGTGTTCGGCAATCATCTGCTTGATTGCATTAAAATCGCCAAGTGCAGATTCATACTTCACATCGAGAAAGTGTTTTCTCCGCTCTTCTTTAGCCGCCAAAAATGATTTAACTTTCCCTATAGGTATTTCCATGTCCACACCTCAATATACCCGTAATCTACTCTTTAATTAATAATAATCAAAACATTTCTCAACCACTAATTGTGCACTAACGAAGAGACACTAACAATACATTTGCTGTGAGTTTTAAACTACAAGCTGATAGTTCATAGCTGATAGCTATTATGTCATAGCTGATAGCCATGAGCTACGAGCTTCTACACTCCCTAACTTACGCATTTTCGAATTTCCCATTCTCTCTTGCCACTTGCCCCTCTTCTCACTCAATTACTGGTCACTCGGTCACTGGTCACTTCTGTAAAAATCACCCCCAAACTTACGCATTTCCGCACTTTCGAACTTCCCCTTTGGGGCGATCCCGGAAAATCCTAAATAATCTTCCCTGCCCATAAATTCTCCAAGAAAGATTTCCACGGGGTAAGTTCAATATTATCAATTAACCGAGGCATTGCCTCATTATTGACAAGGATTGTTTTTTCCGGACTGTATTCTTCAGAAAAAACTCGGAGCGGTCTAAGGGATGAACTGTCAATATTTCTACCGCCTTTGACTTCAATGGCTACTTTTCCATCGTCCAGCACGAAATCCACCTCGGTCCCATCTTTTGTCCGCCAATAGGCTATTTTGAAATCTTTTTCGGAATAACCCCTATATGCAAGAAGTTCCATAAGTATAAAATGTTCAAAAGCCCTGCCAAAGACGTCTCCCCGTTCTTCCAGTATTTCTCTTTTCAAAAGATGCCCGGCAACGCCAACATCAAAGAGATAAAATTTTGGGGTACTCGTAATAATCTGTCTGCCGCTTTTCTTTGTGAAGGGATCAATAAATACGCCGAGCATTGTGTCCACGAGAATCTGATAGTATGCCTTAACTGTCTTCGCGTCAACTCCACAATCCCTTGAGATGTTCAGAAAATTCACCATCTCTCCATGGCTGTACCCGACAGAATCAAGAAACCTTGCAAATCCTGAAAGATTTCTTACCAGTCCCTCACTCATTATTTCTTCCTTGAGATAATCATTCACGTATGACTTTAGAGATCTCCTGTAATTCTTTTCGGTGTAGTGGGAAGGAATCATGCCTCGGTTCAAAGCTGTCAGAAGGTCGAATCCTGGGATTTCCGCTGTGACAAGCGGGAACATTTCAAAACGCCAGGCACGGCCTCCAAGAAGATTGGCATGACCTCTCTTCAGTTTCCTTGGACTCGATCCGCAAAGGATAAATTGCCATTTTTTGTTTTCTATCATCCAGTGAACTTCATCCAATATTGCTGGAACCTTCTGAACTTCATCAAGGATAATGGGTTGTATCAGTTTTCCAGATGATTCAAGATAAAGAAGTTCCTCTCTTAACAATGAGGGATTCTTGGAGAATCGGAACAAAATATCGGATTTTAAAAAATCGAAAGATGTGCTTTCTGGAAAAAACTGACTGAGGAAAAATGACTTTCCCGTCTTTCTCGGCCCCCAAAGAAAGGCTGAGTTATTGTTCTCAATATTTATTTTCAGGATACGTTTAAACATAATATATATGCCATTTAAGGATTATATTCCGTATTAGTATAACTTATAAGGAGTATATTCCAAACAATAATCCAGTTTTTTTATTATGATCAATGAGCTAATACCTTTCGAACTTCTCCATGGCTGTCGTTCAAGCCGTTCAACGCCCTCAACGTCTTCCATCAAAAGTATTTAAACGTAGGTTTGACCCTGATGACGAAATTAGCAGTGAAATGTAAAAATCAACATATGGGGAAAATCAAAAATGCCTATTCTGAAATTTTTCTTAAAATCCAGTATCTATGGTTTTTCTTGAACTCAAACCCAATAATCCAGCAATCCATAAATCCACTAATCCGTCATCCTGTGGGATGACTGTGAAAATATTTCTCAATGTTCAAGAGAAACTCATCGCAAGGTATTACCAGGATATTCTTATGTTTATATAAATCTTTGCCTCTATAAAGTAAAATCAATTTTGCTTCTGGATATTCATCACCGAAAGAGTAGAGCCCGTGAAAGTCACGTGGATTCAAAGTGCGTGTGTTCTTGACTTCAATTGCCGTAAAAGTCACATCCCCGTATAATACAAAATCAACTTCATTGCCTGCGACCGAATGCCAGAAGAACAATCCGGCTGATTTTAGCGCATAGTCAGAATATGCACGCAAATGTTGGCCAACTAGTCCCTCCAAGGCAGGACCCTGGATTTCATCATTGGTATCAAGGGGGCCACGCTGCCTGAGACGGCGGTAAAGCCCGGCATCATAAAAATAGAATTTTGGATGAACACTTGTCTTACGCTTGGCTCTGCGAGTAAATACTGGTATCCTGTAGGCCAATAATAAATCTTCCAGAATTTCCAGATAGCCCGTAACCACCCGTCTTTCAATCTGGCATTCCCTCGAAACATTGCTCACATTCAATATTCCTGCATGTGAAAAACTTACCACCTCTAAGAATCTGTTAAAATCCCCTAGATTCCTTGCAAGCCCTTCCATGGCGATCTCTTCTTTAAGATAAACATCAACGTATGCTGAAAGTGCCCTGCTCCTGTCCGAACTCATGACTATGACGGGAATCAATCCAGTCGTTAAGGCCGCCTCCAGGGAGAATTGTTCTTTAAGCTCACTGGCCACAAAAGGATGCATTTTACAATAGAACGCTCTCCCTCCAAGCAGATTCGCACCAGTTTTTTTAAGTTTACGCGCACTTGAACCTGTTAAAACAAATTGAATCTTTTCCTCTTCAATCAACTTATGGACAACCTCAAGAATTTCTGGAACTTTCTGCACCTCGTCAATAATTACACAATCTGGGCTTTGTCCTTTTATGATTTTTATCAATGTTTCGGGGTATGCTGAATAAAGTCGGAATGTATCCGGTTCAAGCAAATCAATATATAAGGCATCAGCCAATATTTTCTTTATAAACGTGGTCTTCCCGGTTCCACGTGGTCCAAAGAGAAAAAATGATTGTTTAGGAACATTAATAAGTCTATTTATATTCATAAATTATCCTAATATGGTCTATTTTTGTCATATACCGTGACATTTACTGACCGTATTTCAAGTCAAAATTATATTCCTCATTATAAAATAATGCTCTTAGCTGACAATAGGTGATAGCTGTTAGGTCATAGTTGATAGCTCTGAGCTGTTAGTTCATAGGTGATAGGTCTTAGCAGTGAAAGGTAAAAAGTTATTTTTAACCAATCGTTTCACTATTCACAGTTCACTCTACGAGCTATGATCTTTTACACTCCAGAACTTCCACTTTTTTAGAACTCTAGAACTTCCCCAAAAACTTCTTCATATACCCTCTGGCTATCTTTCCAGCAATACGAAAAACAAAAGGCCTATTGACCTAATCGAAGAGAGTGGTGCGAAATGAATGATGTATTTCATTTTTCTGGAACTTGATTGGAAGCATCTTAAGGAATTTACAGGTAAATATAAGTTGAAAACATATTAATTCCAAAAGGAGGATGATTGCCAATAGATATAAAAAGACATGCGGCGATTTCAACGTCTTCAACGGTTCTTCAGAAGTCAATTGCGCGGGTGTGTCCTCGACAGGAAATAATAGAGGGAGTGTATCCCGGCAGAATCTTCGCTTCGTACAAATTGGTGACATGATTCACAGTGAAACGTACGCCTTTGAATCTTTTTTGTTCCTTTTTTTCCCTTCTCGGTTCTCTCCGATAAAGATATCCGCATACCTCAGATCTGCCGACATACAGGACACAATTCGAATGCCATACGTTCTCCTTCTCTCTTCCCTGTTAGGACTAATCATAAACATTTTTCCGATGTCCCACCCTTAGAACCAGTACCGTGAACACATCTTTGTTTATCAGGCATATGAGCCTGTAATCACCTACCCTGTAACGCCAAAGCCCTGTAAAATTCCCAGAAAGAGCTTTTCCAAAACTCTGTGGGGTCTCGGATGATGCAATGCGGTTATTGAGATACTTGATTATATCCTTTTGCGACTGGCGATCCAGCTTTTTCAGTTCAGTGGCCGCTCTTTCATCCCAGTTAATTTTCCAGTGCAAGTTCCTTCTCCAATTCTTTCATAGTGATGACCTTTCCAGGATGCTCCAACCTTTCCAGGGCAAGGTATGCGTCTTCCATGTCTTCAATATGCTCATCGAGAGCTTCGCGGACATAGTACGATTTAGGTCGGCCCGTCTTCCGTGAAAGGATAGAAAGTCTCTTTTCCATCGGTATTGGAAGTCTTACTGTCATCATGTTTATCAAGTCTCCAGGTTGTTGTATTACATGTATTACAATACCGTGCAAAAATCAAAAAAACAAATTTTACAAGAATGTGAAGGGTGAAAAGTTAAAGGTGAATTTAAAGAGTGAAAAGTGAGGGGGGGGAAGGGGATTTTTAACCAATCGTTTCACTATTCACCCTTCACCATTCACTCTACGAGCTGTGAGCTACTACACTACCAGTAACCAGCGCCTGACTGCGGAGGGCGCAGTTTTATCAATAAGAAACTGTTAAATGGTTT
>CAZION010000047.1:0-41054 GCA_964540865.1 uncultured Victivallis sp. | reverse complement strand
AGCCGGTTAGGTCCACGTTAAGGAATTTCAAAAACGAACATCGAACATTCAACATTGAACATCGAATTAAAACTGACATTCATTCGAAGTTGGACGTTGGATGTTCAGTGTTCGATGTTCAAATTATTAAAGTTGCGGCTCTTGGCCGCCTAATTTAACGTATAGGAATTTCAAAGTTGGAACGCAGGCACCCTTGCCGGCATCTAACTCTTGCTTCGACAAACATTATGCCGCCAGGATGCTGGCGTTACATGGTTATGAAAATTCGATATACTGCAATCATTTCAGGAGACTGTCCACCTTTTCCTTCTTGGCCTTCGCTTCAGCCTTCTTGCTGTCCTCATCCTCCTGCAGCTTTTTCCTGTTTTCCTGCAGCCTCTTCTCCAGATCCGGGACTTCGTCCAAGAGATTCAGAAGTTTGGGGACATCGCTTATCTTTAATTCTATTAGTTCGTAACTGCCATCACTGCCCCACGTCTTGCTTATCCAGCCGGGAGTGCGCTTGTTGGGTTTGTGATATGCCCAGCCCAGAGCTATCAGCTTCTGGACATCTTCCAAGCCGTTATCGTCAGCCGCTGTCTCCCATTCAAGCGCCTTTTTGAGCATGTCGGTGAATTCCTGATAACACGGGACGACGGGGGTTTGAGGCTCTTTCTTGGGGTCGAGCACCTCTTTCTTGAGGGAGAATTCAATCTTCTGCACCAAGGTGTCCTTGTTTTTGCCCCAGGCAATATAAACCCGAGCATTCTCCCCGTACATCCCTATGAACAGCATTCCTTCACTGCATATCTTCCCCTTCCATCTGTCATGATGGGTGAAAGTGCATTTGACCCCATCGTCTGACAAGGCAAGTAAATCCGCAGCATGAAGGGAGCTGAGTCCCGAGGCCAGCACCACTGCCGTTATCAGCGCAAATATCGTTTTTTCCATATGTTTCCCCTGTTAAATTACAATTATGCTCTATAAGAAAATTTACCTTAAACCTCCAACACTTCAAATATCAAGAGGAGTGTTGCTTCAGTTTCTTTAATTCGGACGGGGATATCCCCCTATATTTTTTAAAGAGCCTTGAGAAATGAGCCTGGTTGGAATAACCTGCCGATAGTGCGGCTTCGGCAACAGTTATTCCTTTGACCTGCCGGAGAATATTCTCCACCTCCTCAAGTTTTGCGTTTACCGCATATTCCTTGAATGACACTCCGTAGCGTTTTTTGAAAAGATGTGAAATGGTTGATTTGCTCCTGCCCGCATTTCTTGCGACTTCATCCAGGCAAAACGGCCTTTTAATATTGTCGCTGACAAATCTCCGGACCTTGAGCAGTGTCAGGTCGCTCTGGATTTCAATAATCCTCTTGTTGATGATGGAATCCACGATCAGGGAGAAGAGGGAGTTGAGATGTGCCAGTTTTGCAGTGGAGACGAAAGGGGCTTGCATGAATGATTCCTTCAGCTCATCGGAGTCAAACCCTTTTTTGAGACACTCGTTTACGAGGCGGGCCGGGCATTCGTCTTCCGTGCGGAACTGTCCCATCATCAGGAATCCGGCAAGTTCGTTCTCGATGTAGACAGGCTGAATGGTTTCATTCAATCCGGCGTGACACTTGTATGATATCAGCTTTTTCCCCTCGGCGGCCTTCCTGAACATCTTTTTGTCGTTTTCAATGCACAGGGGAAGTTTTCCGAGTTTGCTCCTCAGAAAACTGCAGAATCCGCAGTTAGGAAGTTTCAAGCCAAGTTTTTTCGCCTCTCCTTCCGGGGAGAAATATCCGATCCTGATTTCAAAACACGCGGCGAAATGATCCAGTATCCGTTCCAGCTCACCTGTGAAAACAATTCCCGAAAAATCCTTCATATGTCAGTCCTTTTGTTCTTCATATGTAAAAATATAGCATATTTTGCATCATTATTGCATGAAAGTGCAAACAAATTGCTGATTTCGCAATTCCTGAAAGCATCATTCTGCATTATTATGAGTACAGGAAAAATACTAATCACTCGCTTTTTTTCGTAAGGTAACTCGGGATACCATCCCGAGATTGACTTGCCTCGGGGTGGTACCCCGAGATACTTTGGCTTTGCCGGAAAATGCAGAGTCAGTTCGGAAAAGACCGAGGGATTGCAAAAAATAAAAGGAGTAGATATAATGACAATGCGCGATGTCGTTTTAAACCAGATAAAGCACAGGGAAACCCCTGAAGTCCCATACACTCTGCCACTTGAAGAGGAAGTGGCGCAGCGCGTGGACGCCCACTATGGCAATGCCGGCTGGAGGAAAAAGATAAAACCTTACATGATTGGTGTAGCCGCCGTTGACACAGATCCTAAAACACCGATTGATTCACGCTATGCCCGCGATGAATACGGCGGGATATGGCGTCAGGACATGCGCCCCTGGCATCTGGAGAAACCACCGCTCCTGGAACCCTCGTTTGACGGCTACGAATTTCCGAAACCGGAAATATTCTACCGTCCCGAATCAAAGAAAATCGCTTTGCAGACCTGTGCCGACAACAAAGACAGTTTCACTTACGGCACCCTTGGCTGGGGGCTCTTCGAAAGGAGCTGGAACCTCCGCGGTTTTGAGAATGTACTTGTAGACTCCATCACAGAACCGGATTTCTTCGAGGAGATGCTGGACAGGCTTATGAACCTGTATCTTGCATTTGTAGAATATACTGCGGAGCTGCCGATAGATGCGATAATGTTCGGGGATGACTGGGGCGATCAGCGGGGCGTGATCCTCGGGCCGGAGCGCTGGAGGAAATTCCTGAAGCCGCGCTGGGCGAAAATCTATAAGGCTGTTCACAGTCACGGCAAAATTGTCATGGGGCATTCCTGCGGCGCAGTTTCTGAAATCATTCCGGATTTGATCGAGATAGGCCTTGATGTCCTTGAAAGTGTCCAGCCCGAGGCTGAAGGGATGAACCCCTATGAACTGAAAAGGAAGTTCGGGAAAAATATCTGTTTCTGGGGATGCCTCGGGAGCCAGAGCACAATTCCAAGGGGCACGCCGGCTGAGATTCATGTGGAAATCTGCAAACTCAGGAGGGAGATGAGCCGTGGAGGCGGATACATCCTCGCGCCGGCAAAACCATTGCAGCCCGAAACCCCTACAGAAAACGCCGTCGCCATTATAGAAGCATTCACCGGAGATCTCTAGAGGGGCCTAAAGCAAGATCAACATAGAGGGATGCAGTCCAGCCGTAGTCGTGAAAGACCTGGTGCAGTGGATGCACCTCTGGTGCGCATCTGCCTTTGCGCAGGAGTTGCGGAGGTTCAACTTCCTGACGGTCGTCGTAGAATTCAAAGAAGACGCTGTATTTGTCACAGAATTTTTCTATTTCCATGCGTGTCCTTTCCCTGAGCTTGGACGCAACATCATGCATTCCATAACGGTCGAATCCTGCGGCGGCAAGCCAGTTGATATTGATCCATACGGGGCCGCGCCACATGTCCTTTGCATAATGACTTTTGTCGCTTGCCGCGATGGAGGGCAGGGGAAGTGCCGTACCGAACATTTCGGGATTTGAGAGGTGTTCGGCCAGGAGCACAGCCTGTGCCTTGCTTGCGGCGCCGCAGATCAACGGAAGGAATCCCGAACTTGCCAATACTGGAGATTGGGCGTTACCATCTAGATCGTAGTCAACATAAAGCTTGTATTTTTCAGACCAGAGCCTGCGATTGATCAGGCTGCAAATCCGGGCATGATGGCTTTTCCATTTTTCGGAATCAGCATGCAGTCCGAGGGAAGTGGCGAATCCTGACATTATCTCGCATTCAAGTGCAAGAAATGAATTGAAGTCAACAGCGTCCATCCTGGTGGCAAGGTCAAAGCGGGGCGAGTTATCCATTCCGCTTTCGCCGCTACGGCAATTTGGGTCGCCTTCTATGAACCACTCGAGAAGTCCGGCGCCATCGCTGTCGCGGTTCGCCATATCCCATTCGAGGTATGCGCATAATCTTGGATAAACAGTCTTTATCCATTGCTCGGAAGGAGCGATATCATTCACCATCTTTACCCCGAGCGCCAGAACCGGGGGTTGTGTTATTTCAGATATTTTATTAGGCCCCATCATGTGCGCGACAAAACCGTTTTCCTCCTGCATGTCCAGTACAGACGAGATGGCATCTCTTGCGACTGTAACGTCGATGTGGCGCCAGCCGATGGCATGGAAGACGGAGTCCCAGAGCCACATGCGCCGGTGCGGCCAGCGATCAGGCGTTGTCCAGCGGTGAAGGATGCGCCCCTCCGGTGTGTAGACCTGGGTCTTCAGCAGTGATAAGGCTTTGACCAGCGTTCGCCGTGATGCTGCAGACGGAGGTGTTTTAAGATGCAGCTTTAGCATCCATCTGCTTCGCTCCCCAATGGATGCATCAATATCAGACTTTATCTTTTTCGGGTCGAAATTGTTTGTTGATCCGATAAGTGTGCGGTTCCCTTCTTTTTCAAATGATATTGAGGGTTCTGGATCAATGATTTCGCAAGCGCCTTCGATAAGGAAGTGATGTGCGTCGAGGAATACCCCTCGCAGTGCTGTCTGTCCGCATTCAATATGGAAATAATCCCCGGTGAATATGCTGTTCTTCACTTGACCTGCAGGAAAACGGATACGGCATGAACCAGGTATTTTGAAATCAAGTCCAGGAGAACCGAAAGATGTCCTTGCCGCCAGTCCGGTCTCAAAGTCTGTCTCCCCGTCCAGTCCGGAAAATGCGAGCAGCTGCCCGCCGTGCCAGGTATTCCTCTTAAGTTCATTCAAATCCATTTGTAGTCCCTTATTTTATCGTATGGTGTTTTGGGATCGCTGGCATCCTGCCGGCATCTTTCATATTTTAGATGTTCCCCTGATTCGCCAAATATTATGTTGCCAAGACGGTTTTTCCAGTCATCCATACTATTTACAGGGATATCCGCAAAATCAAGCAGAGTTATATATTAAATATGTGGGTGACATAAATATAATGAAAATAATTCCATAAACTATTGACAAATGCTTAGGGGTTTGTTATAATTAAGCAAAGGATGTAAAAATACATGGGTGACATATCAAAAAGAGTACGTTACGGGAAATCTTCCGAGGTTTTACGGAAGATCTCTGAAGGTATTGAATCCGGGCTTTATCCCTCCAAGCTTCCGGGAACACTTGATTTTGCGGAGAAATTCGAGGTCAACAAGAACACTGTCGACAAGGCCCTGAAGAAACTCATTGACGAAGGGCTTATCGTAAGAATTCAGGGCAAGGGGACTTATATCGCAGGGAAAGAACCGCAAGCCGGGGATAACGGCGTAAGAAGCAATTCCCGGCGTTATGCCTTTATCATAGACAGAGCCGACTATTTTTCAGGCTATCTCAAGATGCTCGATGTCTGTGACGAGGAAATATCCAAGATCAATGGCACGACGATTTTTGTCCAGTTTGACAAGGATGAAAATCCCGCGAAACTTCTAGGCAGGCTCCGTTCAAGACAGATTGAAGGGGTTTTTGCCTGCGGTCTTATTCCTGGTGAACTGCTCCGTGAAATCAAGAGGGAGTTCAACGTCGTCCTCATAGATTCCAAAGGGGAGGGGGCACCGGTGAATTATGTGATATGGAACAATTATGAAGCCGGTTTCGATATTGCGAGGCGGCTTGTAAAAAGAGGATGTCGCCGTTTTGCCTGTATCCAGGCATATCAGCCTACACAGAAAAACGGGAAGTCTATCAGTCCCAACTATGCTGAAAGGGCCGAAGGGTTCAGGGACGGGTTAAAGGATGCCGGATTCAAGATGACGACTTTTTTGACAGACTGGAAGTTTTCCGATCGCGCTTTGAACTCTGAAATAGTTAGTTGGTTGAATATGAACTCCCGGGAAAAAGCCTTGATGTCCCCTAACTACCAGTTTTCAATCCAAACGCTCCTCAAAATGGGAAAGGCGGGCCTGCTGTCTTCGGGGCTCAAGATGGGTACATTCATAGACAGGGATGAGGCTGGCTGCATAACTGATGGCGTCTACGCCGTCCTGGATGTGGAAAAATGCGCGAGATCCGCAGCATCAATTCTCCTGAACATCCTCGGCCGTCCGACTGAAAAATATAGAACCGTAACAATGGACAATGAGTACATTGAAATCTGAAAGGTGATACCATGGACGCATCATTGAATATGAATTCAAAAAAACGGGCCGATTCCATTGGCAGGAGAGCTCTTTCGCTGTACACTTTTCACTTCACCCTCATTGAGCTCCTGGTTGTAATTGCGATCATCGCAATCCTGGCAGCCATGCTTCTGCCGGCGCTTTCCAGGGCTAAAGGTGTTGCCCAGATGTCATCCTGTTCGAGCCGGTTGAAGCAGGCGGGGACAGCAATCTCAAGCTATACCGTGGACTATAACGGATACCTCATGCAGGATCTTGTAAGCACTGGAGATGCCAGTCACATAGGATATCCTTTTACAAGCGCAACTGGTGTAAATGTTGTTTACGGATGGCCTGAAATCATCTCAGGCTATCTTGGTATAAGCGATGCAAATATTAAAAAGGTATGTAATGCGAACGGTAATTATCCCTGTGCCAATTATGCGACATCGTTGCAGGGCGGAGACATCTTCTGCTGCCCCGGTGCCACGGGGCAAACGACAATATACGGCGGGAAAGATGATTACGGGAGATATAATTATAAGGGCAACTCCTATGCAATGTCCAGCAAGGCGGGGGGGGCAAGCTGGAACTGGAAAAAAGAATCACAAGTTAAGCCTGAAACGGTGATGGCCTATGATGGGAAGGGGGTTGTTGCCAGTATCTATCCGATATATGATCCTCTGCCTACCGGCGGCACTTATATCAATCCAAGGCACTTCGGAAATGCAAACTATCTCTATGCGGACGCACATGTGGAATCGAGTTCGACAATACACAAGAACATCGCCAATCGGTACAACCCGGCTGTCGGCGCACAATATTGGCGGCCATAAAAATGTTCAAATGGGGAAAGTGAATATGTCTTTCAACCTGAATTTCAAGAGATGCCTGAGTTCCACCAGGGGTGGAGGTTTTCGGCTATCAGGATTTCACTTCACCCTCATTGAGCTCCTGGTTGTAATTGCGATCATCGCAATCCTGGCAGCCATGCTGCTGCCGGCACTCAAAAATGCTAAGGAGAAGGCGAAACAGATACTTTGCACCTCAAATCTGAAGCAGATAATAGGAGCTGTTCCGCAATATGCCGATGATTACGGTGGATATGAGAATCCGTATAACCAGACTCATCCGGACAGCCCGGCAGTCGTTGGTTGGGCCGACTTCCTTTGCATATATTTTGATCCTGCTGCGAAAATTTCCACGCTTTCCGGTTCCGCATCTGTCGGCACAATGTCCAGAAGCGGGACATGGAAAACCGGCTGGCACACGATTTCACACCTCTGTGATTGTCCCTCCCAGGATCAGCTTTCGCGGGCAGGCGACCGTTATGATTATACTTGGAATTCGTATCACGGCTGGAGCACCAGCTCTCCGAAAAATGCAATAAAGTTGAGTTTTTTCAAACAGCCCGAGAATTTCTGCCAGATAGTGGATCTAGGCTTTCCGGGGCCTGCGGACCCTGAACGCACTTTCAGCCCGAATAACGCAGGGCAGATGTCGTTACTGGCCACATATGCTCCCCACTCCAGGACTTCTAACGCAGCATATCTCGACTGCCATGTAGACTCATTGCAGAGAGACTTTTTGAATTCATATGTCGGAACCGCCTATACTACGGTGGGTTGGCCGTTCAGGCAGAAATAAAATACTGACGAGGTGTTCGCCATGAGAAAGAATTTATTGCTACTGTTGATTTTGTTGTTTTCACTTTCCTCGAAATCTGGACAGATTACAGTTGATATCTTCAAAGACGGAAAGCTGATGGCCGGAGCCGAGCTTGTGAATGCGAAGATCGCAGACGGCAGAATTGAGACAGATGTCCTTGCTGTCAACGGCTGGGGAAATCCTAAGTTTGAAGTTAAAGGTCTCGATATAGACCTGTCATCCGTTGCCGACATCGCCCTTGTGAAGGTCAAAATGGTTGCACTTGGTGAAATCAAGGATCGGCCGTCATATTCAGACATACTCATCTACAACAGCAAAGACCAGAAAATCAACATACAGCAGTTCCCGTTCAGGGCATACAACCAGAATGATCCCGACTACATGACGAAGTCGCTTGAATTCACCAACTGCTATGCGGTTATGCCGGAAGGGAAAAATTACGGGAAGATAACCGGGCTGGCGGTAAATACAGGGAACAAAGTCAAGATGACTTTTTCCTGCATACAGATTTTCATTGACACTGACGGCAAGACCAAATACCCGGATGATCCTGAGCCTTCATCAGAATGGAAGGAAGGAAAAATTAAAGATGTATTTGCGGTCTCAGCTTCCGACAGGGTCTTCCTTGACGAACTGGATTCTCCGCTAAAACATGAAAACACTATCTGGAAAAATGGAACTGTCATTCTCTCCGGCGCCAAAATGGAGACAGTGGCGTTCCAGATAGTTATAGAATCTGAAAAAGGAAATGACGGTATAAACGGACTTGATGTCAAGTTCAACGGGCTCCGTAAAAGCGCAGGCTGGCTTCCCTGGGACTGGTTTTCCGGAGCTTCAATAGACAACAGCGCCTGCGAGGAGCTGGACAACCCATACAATTATGTCGGAAGAAGCATCCAGCTTTACAGGGCGAGATATCTTCACATAACAAAATCATGCAACTTCACGGACAAGGATGTTGCGAAGGCTGCAGGCACCATCGGCCGTGATATCCCCGAGATAATGATCCCTTTTGAAGCAAAACGCGGAGGCGCACCTTTTTCACTTTTCCCTGGCAAGACCCAGACAGTATGGATTGATGTTTACATACCTGAGAACGCAGCGGCTGGAACTTACAGGGGGGAAATTGAAATTTCCGCAAACGCCGGAAAAGTGAAAAGTGTCCCGGTGGAGCTGACCGTCCACGACTTCTCGCTCCCCAATGAATTCTCGTTCATTCCCTTTGTCCTATGCGAACCGGGAAAGAGGCAGAAATATGATGAGGCCGACAGGATGAAGGTTGACCAGACATACAGGAAGTTTTTCCGAAGGCATAATTGCTATATGGCTGAATCCATCAAGTCCGATACGAAAGACTTTGAAAAGACGGTGTCGTGCGGTAGCGCGTCGGTGTTCACCAAGAAGAACGGTTATGATGGGAGAGGGTACGGAAGCGACGATCCCCTTCTCTTCATCAATTTCTACAATGCAAGCAGGATGCCTTTCGGCGGACCTAAACCAGATGGTGACGAGAAGGCATGGCACGAAGGATTGTCGAAGTGGAAAAGTGCGAAGGATAAAGCCGTACCTGGCTCTCGGCTGGTCTTTTATGTATGGGATGAACCTTCACACAATTTTGACGGCGGGATGGATGCGTTTGCAAAGTGGACTAACTCCGTTTTTCCATTCATAGATTCCTTCAATAAAGCCAGGAATGAAAATATCATGACCTATTCAACGACTTGGCGTGATATCGCGGTGAAGATTCCAGGACTGGACGCCTTCGGCGTGAAAACCCTTCAGGAAGCCGAAGACACTCTGAAAGAAGGAAGACAGGTCTGGCTATACAACGGTCCCATGACATATTTGAACTATGCGTCAGGAATGAGGATTTGCGGGTGGAAGGCTTTCTATTTCAAATGCAAGGTGTGGTGGCTCTGGCATGTCAATGACTATTCCGTCGCTCACGATGTCTACAACGATCCCTACAATTTCCATAATCAGTATGGAGAAGTAGGCGCCGGTGACGGTTTGCTCATATATCCGGGCAATGACAATATTGTGAAGAAAAGGAGCCCTGGACTCGAAGGGCCGGTTCCATCCCAGCGCTTCTTCAACTGGAGACAGGGGATTATCGATTACGAATACTTGAAAATGGCGTCAGAGAAGGATCCAGATGCCGTCAGGAAAATCATAGAACCGATTGTAACCGGAGCAAGCCTCAGCTGCGGGCTTCCCGGACAGACTGGGAGTGTCGGATACCCCAAGGACGACAGGGATTATCATGAAGCCAGGCAGAAACTAATAAGGATTATACTTTCAAAATGAATGTGCTTCTTATCACAAGTGATCAACAGCATTGGAATACACTCGGGTTTTTGAATCCGGAAATAAAAACCCCGAACCTCGACAGGCTTGCCTCCTGCGGAACATCTTTCAGCAGGGCTTATACTGTCAATCCGACCTGCACGCCGACCAGGGCTTCAATCATAACCGGAATGTATCCGAGCCAGCATGGCGCATGGTCCCTCGGGACGAAGCTGCCCGAAAGCGTTCCGACGGTCGGTGAATATTTCCAGAAGGCCGGATACCGTACCGCCTTAGTCGGAAAGGCCCACTTCCAGCAACTTGTGGATACCCCTGAATATCCGTCGCTTGAATCGAATCCCCTGCAGCAGAACCTGGATTTCTGGCGCAAATTCAACGGCCCATTCTATGGCTTCGAGCATGTCGAACTTGCAAGGAACCATGCAGATGAACCTCTCGTAGGACAGCATTACGCATTATGGATGCAGGAAAAGGGTTTTGAAAATTGGCGCGATTGTTTTCAAGCTCCGGCCGGTACGGCTCCGGCGCAGAAATGGAAATGGAATATCCCGGAGGAATATCATTACGACAATTGGATAGCTGAACGGACCAGCGCACTCATGCAGGGATACAAGGACAAAGGTGAGAATTTCTTCCTCTGGGCGAGTTTTCTGGATCCGCATCCTCCATATCTCGCGCCTGAACCCTGGGATACCATGTATGACCCGGACAAGCTGACAGTGCCTTGCGTGAACGGCAGTGAACACGACAGCAACCCCCCGCATTTCCGAAAGACCCAGGAGGAAAACCCTGACTTTTCCGAATATAGGGAAAAGGACGGTAACGCCTGCCATGGCTTCTTCAGCCATGTCCAGGACAAGAAATCACTCGCAAAGGACATTTCCGTCTATTACGGGATGATAAGTCTTATGGACAAATATATCGGAAAGATCCTTGATAAGCTCGACAGCCTTGGACTTACTGAAGACACTCTTGTGGTTTTCACTACTGACCACGGTCATTTTTATGGGCACCACGGCCTCAATTCCAAGGGGGCTTTCCATTATGAGGATCTTGTTAAAGTCCCGTTCATTGCGCGTATACCGGGAAAAGCACCGGACGGAAAGTCGTGCGGAAGCCTGCAGTCACTGGTCGATCTGGCACCTACATTCCTGGACTTCTGTGGAATTGACATTCCAAGGACAATGACAGGGAAAAGCCAGAAGGATGTATGGACGGGAAAAACTGAATCGGTCCGTGACAATGTGATTGTCGAGAACCGTCATCAGCCGACAACTGTTTTCCACAAGACATATATAGACAAGAGATATAAGATCACAATATACTATGACAAGTCCTACGGTGAACTTTTCGATCTTGAAAGCGACCCCGGGGAAACATGCAACCTGTGGGACAATCAGGAATACATCAAGCTGAAGCAGGAGCTGCTCATGAAATACATACATGCCGAGATGGGGAAGGAACCGTTATGGATGCCAAGAGTAGCCGGAGCATGAATTTTCTGGCTTATGCCAGCGCACGATATTTTTAGAACTTTATGATTCAGGGAATATTATGAGAATAACCGGAACGTTTATTGACGAGATCAGCCATGACATACCCCATCAAAACTGGGGACGCAGGGAATGGGATGCCGACTTCAAGGCGATGAAAAGGATAGGCATCAACACTGTTGTCATGATCCGTTGCGGATACAGGAAGTGGATCACCTATCCCTCGGAAGTCCTCGGTAAATCTGAAGGTTGCTTCACGCCAAGCGTCGACCTTGTGGAAATGTTTCTGGAACTGTCTGAAAAGCACGGAATGGCGTTTTATTTCGGCACGTATGATTCGGGGAAATACTGGCATAGCGACAGACCCGGGAAGGAAATCGAGTTAAGCATCAGGGTTGTCGATGAAGTCTGGAGGAAATACGGATCCAGTCCGGCGTTCAAGGGATGGTATCTCTCTCTGGAATGTTCGCGTAACTTCGGAAGGATCATCGACATTTATGCAAAGCTTGGCAGGCACTGCAAATCAATATCCGGGAATCTGCCAGTACTCATCTCCCCGTGGATAGACGGCCGTAAATCCGTCAGCGCCTCAAGTCCGGAACTTTCCAGGAAGGATGGAATAAGCATTGAACAGCATGAGAAGGAATGGAACGAGATCATGCGGGGGATCAAAGGTGCGGTGGATATTGTCGCATTTCAGGACGGGCACGTAGATTATGAGGATCTCGCCGACTATCTCAAGGTCAACAAATCCCTTGCTGAGAAGCATGGATTATCGTGCTGGACAAACATCGAATCATTTGACCGGGATATGCCAATCAAGTTCCTCCCGATAAAGTGGGAGAAATTACTCTGCAAGATGGAAGCCGCGGAAAAAGCCGGCATTGAGAGAGGGATAACTTTTGAGTTCTCGCACTTTATGAGCCCGAACTCAATGTATCAGTCCGCAGGCCACCTCTACAACCGCTACTGCGAATGGCTAAGGATTCAGAAGCAAAAAACATCGGATGAGGATTGATATGCCTAGGAAATGCAATGATGCCGTGAAAAAAGCTTATGCGGACTGGGAAGACCTTTCAGTTGATGATAGGATGCGCCTGCTGCGGAAAAATAAAACTGAAAATGCATCCATAGGCAGAAAGGTGTTCATAGAGCATTATTCCACGATCGGGACTGTCGACCCCGGAGCTTCACTTGAGATAGGAGATGAAAGTGTTTTCTGGGAGAAGTCCAGCCTTAACGCTCTTGTGAAAGGTCGCTTGAAGATTGGCAGGAGATGCCTGATCGGCAACCGCAACCTCATATATTGCAGGGACTCGGTGGAAATCGGGGATCATGTTATGACTTCCTGGGACATCACCATATACGATTATGAGGCCCATCCGATAAATCCAGCCACCAGGGAAAAACAGGTGGATTACATGATCCGGTATTATAACCCGTTCTGCAAAAATGATGATTTTCTGACCCCGGAGGATAACAAATACTTTGAAAACTACTGGGATGACTATTCTGGATTTCCCCATGCACCGGTGAAAATAGGAAACAACTGCTGGATTGGGTACGGTGTCTCAATTATGAAAGGAGTGACAATCGGAGACAACTGTATCATCGCCGCAAAATCGGTGGTGACGAAGTCCATCCCGCCGAACTGTATGGCTGGAGGATGTCCCGCCAGGGTGCTGAAGGATTTGAATAAATGCCAGGACATGAGACATGCCTTGGCATAGTGTCGGAAATAATGTGTCTTTAACAAAAACAAGGAGGATTCGAAATGAAGAAGTTGATGGTGTTCCTGGTCGCGGCCCTTGTGCTGCCAATCGCCCTGCATGCCGAGAAAAAAACAAATTTGGTCAAACTCCAGAGCGGTGAGACTTTCAGTGATGTCTCGAAAGACGTCACACAGGCCCTGTCAGAGGAGAATGCAGGCGGAAACACCGCATCCCTGAAGGTTTCATGGAGCAATGCCGAAGGTTCCTGCGGGATGTACAATCCTGCCCTCAAGGACTGGAGCGCGGCAAGCACCATGGTTGTAAATGTCTTCTATGCTGGAAAGTCGATAGCCAAGCTCAATCTTGTGGTTGTACCGAAGGATCTCAAAGGGAAATCGCGCTACGAGGGAAGATCCGACAGTTCGTATGTGCTGAAGCCGGGGCAGAACACCGTTAAGATTCCCCTCGGTGATCTTGTCACCAACGGAGGCCAGCCGCTGGATCTCAAGCAGGTGGTCCAGTTCTACTTCACCGCAGATGCCAAAGCTCTGGAAGCTGAAAAGGCATACACCCTTTTCTTCCAGGAAATCTACCTGGTGTTCCCCTAAAGGAAAACTGGATTGAAGCCTCGAAGCATGAGCATCGGAATCCGGAGCGATGATTTAAAAAGTGTTGAATCTGTTTCGGATTCCGGAGTTTGTGCCGGAATTTCAATATTTAACTTTCCCGTATGTTTTGGAGGAGGAGTTCTGATGAAGAAAATTGTGCTGTTGCTTTTCACCTTTGCCGCGATATTTTCCGCAATGGGCCAGAAGGAATCTCCTGCCCCGGAACGCATAATCCTGAACGACATTCTTGCTGAAATCGGCAAACCCGAAATAAGCACTCACATCCGGATACTTGAGAAGATGGGGAAGTTCAACCTGCTTCCTGCGGAATCCGTCACGAGCGACGAGGAGTTCAAGGCGTTCCACAAGAATCTCAAGAATACCGTCCTTTTCCTCCCCTCGTCGGGAAAACCCTTTATGCACAACCAGGTGCCGTCAACGGCGGAAATGGAGAATGACGTGCTCGGAATGAGCCTGGCAAAAGGACAGAAGTCCTTCTCGGTGTTCGGAGTGATACCTGCGGATGAGCTGCAGGACGTGAAGATCTCTGTCGGAGAGCTGAAGGGGCAATCCGGCAAGGTTTTCCCGGCAGACGCAATCAGGATTTATTTCCTGAAGCATCTGATGAGATCTTCGGATCAATATGTGTTCAGGCCTTATCCCTTCGGGATGCAGCCGCTTGATGCTCCCCTCAGCCTGCACAAGGGTATCACCTATGATTTCGCAGTTGAAGCAAAGGCGTCTGAATCACTTTTCCCGGACACTTATTCCGGCAAAGTCACATTCTCGTGCGGAAAGCTTTTGATCGAGAGGAAGATATCGGTCAAGGTTTATGATTTCACTCTTCTCCGTCCGGAAGCCGAAAGGATGAACTGGGGTTTCTACTGTTCTTTGAAGGGGACTGCCGCGGCTGACTATGAATTCATGGCTTCCTACGGGATAAATACCGTGGTTGTTTATGCTGAGATCGGAGAGGACTATTTGAAAAGGATACAGGATATCAGGAAATCAGGGATAGACGGAATACTCCTGCTGGATGTAGGTGCGCTCGATTCGAAGATAAAGGATATTCCGTACACCAAGGAATGGGAGGGTAAATACAAGGAACAGGTTGCCGCATTCCAGAAGCAGATGAAGGGTGCCGGAGAAGATGGCAGGTATATCGGCCTCATCCACGACGAGCCGAGGGAGACGATGCTAAATGCATGGAACAGGAACTATGAGCAGATGATGATATATCACCGGCTTGTAGGTGAGGCCGCTCCAGGCATGCCAAGGGGCGTCAATCCAATGTCGGACGGACCGGTATCCGAGCAGCATCCACTGGGTCTTTATGCGGATTTCGCAAAGACGTTTGAAATGATCATGCCGCATTACTGGAAGCACTGCAGGAACATGATCCGCCTTGCAAAGGAGAACCCGAAATGCAGCCTCTGGAGCTACAACGACGGTGACAACAGGCTTGCCTGGGGCCTTCACTCATGGAAGGTCGGACTCAGGGGCAGGACGCTATATAACTACAGGCCATACACTTCAGACGAGCATCCTCTCTCTCCTGTTTACATGTCGAGCAGGGAGTTCGACGGCAGGAGTTTCACTGGAAACTATGTCGTGGCCTGGAAGGACAGGATATGGAGCACCGTTACTCTCATGAACATGTATGAGGGGATAAATGACTACAAATATGTCTACACTCTCGAAAAGATGATAGGAAAGGCGTCCGCCGGAAAGAAAGCTGTCGCCGCTGAAGCGCAGGCATTCCTGGACAAGTTGAAAAGCGAGGTCCCGGAATATGCTCATTCCGAGAAATTCACCGACGGCAAGGAGTCGGGTACGGGTGAAGTGGACGCCCAGATCGTGACAAGGCTAGATTCCGTCCGTGCGAAACTCGCAGACTATATTGAGAAGATCTCAAGATAGCTTAGCCTGAAACTAGGTGGCCAGTGGCCGCAACTTTTTTAAAATAGTTACAGAGATGCAAAGGCACAGAGGCACAAAGTTTTTGAAAAATGCAAAATATCGAACATGTTGGAGTTCACAACTTTAGTTGTGTCTTTTTCTTTAAAACTTGGCCTCTCGGGCACTGGACACTTTGAAATTCCCATACGTATATTTAACCAGGAACCTAGGACATATGAAAATAGAGCTTAAAAGATATTGGCAGGGTGAAAAATGGAGAAGGTTCAGGCCCGAGGAATTCAATGGGTTCCTCCTGAATCCGCACAAGGGGATGGCGACATTCCAGTGCTTCAACGGTGACAATGGGTTTACTGAGAGCTCTCCTTACCGTGAGGACGGGCCGGTAGAGTTTGCGAAATCCGCAAGCAAGGCCAGGTATGACAAGTATCCTCCATCTTCGCTCGCGTACTGCAGATGGTTCTGGAACCAGATTGAACCGGTTAAGGGAAAAAGGCGCTGGAGGATTGTCGACGAGGCGATAAGCTCTGCGGTTAAGGCCGGACAGAACCTGTCGGTCAGACTTATGCCAAACGGCTCCTGGGGCAACAAGATGCCTGCTCCGGCCTGGTATGCGAAATGCGCACCGGTATTCTATCACAAGGACCATCCGGAGCATTTCTTCCCCGACTACGATTCGAAGGAATACTATGAACTATGGTCGGAATTTATTGCGGATTTCGCAGAAAGATATGACGGCCATCCAAACATAGACTTTGTTGATGCGGCATATATAGGTTCCTGGGGCGAAGGCGCAGTCGCAGGGAATGGAGTTTCAACACGGCAGATCCACAGGATTGCGGATGTTTACCTGAAACACCACAAGAAGACTCCGATAGCGTCTTTGAGCAATGATGCGCAGTTCAAGTATATGACTTCGAAGGGGAGTGGATGGAGGATTGACTGTTTCGGAGACTGCACATGCGAGCCATATAAGGACATTGTTCCGAAAGGACTGAGATGGAACCATATGCATGACGTTTATCCCCGGATGGCATCGCTCCGTCCCGACGCCTGGAAGAATGGACCGGTAATCCTCGAGACCTGCTGGGTTGTCGGGCACTGGTACAAGCATGGCTGGGACATAGACTGGATTCTTGAGCAGGGCCTTAAATACCATCCTACCGTACTGATGGCCAAGTCAACGCCGATACCCGGGGAATGGATGCCGAAGATTCTGGATTTCTGCGATAAAATCGGATACCGTTTCGTCTTGCGCCAGATAATGGTTCCGACCTCCGTCGGCAGGAACCGCAAGTTTCATTTTTCTATGTGGGTGGAGAATACCGGTACGGCTCCGCTCTATCATGAATACGATCTCGCATTCAAACTGAAGCAGGGCGCTGGTAATACGGTTGTAAGGGCCAGGACGGATACTGGTGAATGGATGCCGGGCTACAATTGGATCGAGGAGACCCTCGACTTCTCCGTCCTTTCTCCTGGGAAAGTTGAAATATCAGTTGGAATACTGCCGAAAAACTCCAGTCTTCCTAAAGTCAGATTTGCCGTAAACGGGCTGGATTCAGCGGGATGGTATGTCCTGTCGGAATTTGAAGTCAAGTGAATGGGAAAGTTGATTTTACTTTGTCTGTTTCAGCATTGTCAGAAAATCATTTTTGAGAGTTTGAAAATGACAATCAATACTGCGGCGAGTATGACGAAAGCTAAATATTTCCTGATATCCTTTCCGGAGAGCCGCTTCTGGATACGGGCGCCAATCTTTGTTCCGAAAAATGCGCCAGTGATTAAAGAGGCGGATAGCGTATAATCGATGTTTCTTTCAAAGGCGTGGCAGATTGTTGCGAAAAAACCGCATGCGAGGACAAGCATAGTACCTGTTTTGATTGCGAATTTTGTTTCCTGCCCGACAAGATAGAACAGTATGGGGATGACAACCACTCCACCTCCGATCCCAAGTAGTCCGCTTAAAAAACCCATTAAAAAACCAAGCAGCACAAGCACCGTGGAACTGAATTCGCCGAGGTGGATGGTTCTGTATTTCATTACGGGGTAGATTTTCAGCTTTGACAGAAAGCCCGTATGTGATTTTTCGTCAATGTCCTGAGCATCTTTCCGGAGGTGGAAGTTGTCATACAAAAGCCAGGCGGCGATGAGGCTCAGGAAAACGGCAAACGTAAGAAGGAGTACGAAGTCCACGGTTTTTAATTCCCGGCCTCCAACCATGATCGGTTTCAAGAGGGCGAGTTTTTTTACAATAGAGGCGCCAAGGTAGCTGCCGAAGGGAATTCCTATCAGCATCGTCAAGGCGACTCTTATTCCGAAAAGCTTCTTTTCGTAATGATGATAAAGTGAAAACGCAGAGGCGCCAAGAACCTGGCACGCGCTGGTGCCTACCGCAATGTTCATCGGAAGCCCTAGGAATATGTTGAGTACAGGCGTTACGATGAACCCGCCGCCGGCACCGAAAAGTCCAGTTAATATTCCGACTGCAAATCCAAGTGTGCCGCCACCGCACAATAAAAGCCAGTTATTTAAAAGAGCGTCCATTTATTCCTTTTTCACTTGCCGCAGCATTTTTTATATTTCCTTCCGCTTCCGCAGCGGCAGGGATCGTTTCTTCCAACCTTCGGAGCGGAAGGCGCATTGTCTTGTGTACGCTGACTTTCAACGAGCCTTTCCTGCTTTATCTGCTCCGCCAGTTTTTTTAATTTGCGCAGGCTGTGCTTGTAAAAAATCTTCCAGCCGGCACAGTGCCAGCTCAGTGTCCTCGGATTATCTTGACTTTGCGGAAGTCTGTTCTTCAGGCAGTCGGCGGAACATATTCCGAGGAATTCGCATTCCTCGCAGGCGCTGTTCCATTTTGATTTGAGGAAGCCGAAATTCCTGTAGGTCTCAGAAGCCTGAAGTTTTTCCCATGTGGAATCTCTTATATTGCCGAGCAGCAGTTCCGGCCTGACGAAGAAATCGCACGGGTATACATCGCCGTTGTATTCAACTACAAAATATTGGCAGCAGTTTTTTCCGATGCTGCAGACATTCCTCTGACCGTCGACAAGATATATCAGAATCGAATCAAACAACCGCACGGAAACCTTTCTTGTACCGCCCGCGATCCATCTGTCGAAAATGCCGCACATGAAATTCCCCCATTCCTCCCCGGTGATTGTCCAGGGCAGGGGCATACCGTCCGCATCGAATTCCACACAGGGGATATACTGGTGATAAAGAAACCCGTTGCCGGTAAGATAATTGTAGACATCCATGGGCTTTGCGACATTGGATTTGCTGACAAGGGTTAAAATGTTGAATTCGTTCTTGTGTTTTTTCAGTATCTCAACCGATTTCATCACAGCCTCATGACTTCCGGCGCCAGCAGGGTTTTTGCGGTAGACGTCATGGATTTCAGGAGGGCCGTCAAGACTTACACCGAGTAGGAATTTATATTTCGCGAAGTGTTCCGCCATGTCATCGGAAATAAGCGTTGCATTTGTCTGGAGGCCGTTTGCGACAATCGCACCTGTCTGACCGTATCTCTGTTGCAGGTCTGTGACTTTCTTGAAGAAGTCCAAGCCCATCAACGTCGGTTCGCCGCCCTGCCATCCGAAGGAGTACTGCGGCTGCTCCGTCTGCATGTAGCTGGAGATTGTTTTCTCGAGGACTTCATCTGACATCCGATGTGTTTTTTGTTCCGGGTAGAGTGATTTTTTCTCAAGATAGAAACAGTAGCTGCAGTTGAGGTTGCAGTCGGCGGACGCTGGTTTTATAAGAAGTGAAAATGGTTTCATGTTTCTAATATAATTCGTAAGTCCAGTATATAAAGTGGAATGGCGCTAGGATAAGGTTTTCATTAGAAGTAACCTCAAAAAATGCCTTAACTAAGCACCATTCTGTGATAAAGGAAACCTCCACCATTTATCCATAGAGGTAATTGGAAAAGCACTCAGAATTCAGCGCCCGACTGATGGGGCCCAGTTTTATCAATAAGAGACATTTACCAAATAAGTAGGGGCGGCTCTTCTTGCCCCGTAGAATGACTTGGGGTAGACCGCCATCTTGTCGGGCTGACCATGTCATTCGACAGGGCAAGAAGCCCAACATACTTTCAAGGCAATTTCCACAGGCTTCCTTGATTATTAACCTCCCGCCAATATCTTTCAATTGCAATTTCCTCAATTATTAAAAATCCCCATTGGAAATCGATTGATGCAGTACGACGAAGTCACTTTGAGATGTCTTGTAAAGAACAAGTTTGAATCAGCCCTTGTTTCATTCACGAAACGGCAGATGTTTTTCTATTTCTGCTGCGGTGTCTCTTTCTTCCTGCTCCTCCTTTACAGGTGGGATTATTTCATCTTCCTCATGACGGCATGGTTTGCAGTTCTTTACTTCGGTAGCGCGCTGTTCAGGGTCGGGGCTGCACTCGTTTCGCTCCTCGGACTTGGCGAACGGAAAGTTACAGATGAGGAACTCAAATCATTAAATAATGATGCTCTCCCAATCTACACTATTCTGGTGCCTCTCTACAAAGAGGCGAACATCGCAAAGAAAATCCTCCGAAACATAATGGATTTCGACTATCCAAAGGAAAAACTCGACATCAAGATCCTTCTCGAAGCCGACGATCTCCGGACCCTTGAAGCTGTGAAATCGTGCGGTTTGGCGGATATCTTGGATGTGATTGTCGTTCCGGACTCCCAGCCGAAGACTAAGCCGCGGGCGTGCAACTGGGGCCTTGAAAAAGCCAAAGGCGAGTTCTGCGTGATTTACGATGCAGAGGACAGGCCGGAGCCGGATCAGCTTAAAAAGGCACTCGTCGCATTCAGAAGCTCGCCTGAAAAGGTCATCTGCGTGCAGGCCAAGCTGAACTACTACAACCAGAAGCAGAATATCCTGACAAGGCTTTTCACGATTGAATACAGCACCACTTTCGATCTATTTCTGCCGGGACTGGAAACACTGAAGGTTCCAGTCCCTCTGGGTGGCACTTCTAACCATTTCAGGACTGACCCACTCCGTGAGATTGGAGGATGGGACCCTTTCAACGTCACAGAGGACTGCGAACTGGGGATGCGGATATATAAGCGGGGCTATTCGACGATTATGATAAACTCGACCACTTGGGAGGAGGCGAATTCCAAACCGTGGAACTGGATAAGGCAGAGATCGCGATGGGTCAAAGGCTACATCCAGACACATTTCGTCCATGCCAGAAAACCCATTAAGACATTGAAGGCCCTCGGCCCCTGGGGTTTTGCCGGATTCTATCTCACTGTGGGCGCCAGCGTCCAGATGATGCTGATGAACGTATTCTACTGGATTGTCGGAATCTTCTATATGACGATGTTCTTCATCGGAATCAACCACGGATACACGGCCAAAGAGATAATTGTGGGCCCGCATAGTTCGGGAACCTATTCGGGGGTGATGTTTTGCGGGATTGAGTTGAAAGCCTGGCCGCTTGTTTATTATGGTCCGGACGAGGCCAGTGGATGGGTGGCGCTTTCCATAATATTTTTTTCAATCAGCTTCCTTCTCATGCTTGCCAATCTCCTGTTTGTGGGGATACATTGTCTTGCATGCGTGAAAAGAAGGTATTACAGCCTTCTTCCTTTTGCTTTACTTATGCCTTTCTACTGGCTGTTTATTTCGTTTGGCGCATGGAAGGGATTCATTCAGTTTTTCACAAAGCCGTTCTACTGGGAGAAAACCGTGCACGGCTTTGACGGCGAAGAGAATCCTTGAGTTGATTGACTGACATGCGGTGTAGGAATTTCAAAGTTTATTGATATTCTAGATTTAGTTTTTTGCGAATTGCGAAATTCGCACTTGGAGTGCGGCAATTTATTGCCGCCTTTAACGACGGAATTTATTCCGTCCTATCTAAATTCCGCGAAATTAATTTCGCGAAACAAGGCGGTAACAAGTTCCCGCACTCCAAGGATGCTTCGCATCGAGAAAAAGTTGCGGCCCGTGGCCGCCTAATTTAAAATACGCAAATAAAATGGAGATAAAACATGAAGCAGAAAAGATTTGGAACGAGATACTTTTTTTTCACCCTCATTGAGCTCCTGGTGGTCATAGCCATCATCGGGATTATAATGGCACTGCTCTTGCCCGGCCTTTCAAAGGTGCGTGCAATGGGTAAAAAAACCGCATGCCTTTCCAACCTTCGTCAAATCGGAACTGGAATGCAACTTTATAAAACAGATAACAATATGAACCATGTGCCGTGGCCTTGCCTTCTTTTCCCTGATTACACCAGCAGCAATAAGGTTTTCTTGTGTCCGTCAGATCTTAATGATAAACTTAGTCCTCCTTCAACCAAAGAAAATTGGCGTGCAAAAATAAGTAATGATTGGACTGAAGTTTATGACAGACCCAATAATTTCAGAGTAGGTGGTAGTTCACATAGATTTGAGTTTACAGATATTAATTATTTTAATGACAGTTATTTTTATGAAATGTCAGATAAGTCCTTTGATGCAACATATGCAACTTGGGCCATTTATAAGGAAAATCAGTTGAATAACGGAGATCCATCACATCCAACGCCATATTCAGTTTCAGCTTTTCCGATATTACGCTGTTTCTGGCATATAAAAAATCTTAAACCCTCTACTACTAAGATTGAAAATAACGATGACCCAGTACTCAATATCTCATATGCAGGACATCTCATTTTATCAAAGGGTAAATGGGAGGATGGCGTCTGGAGTCCATGATGATTGTTAATTTTGCCCCCTGCCAGTTTATCTGGCAGGAGCAGGAGATTGTTCGGGCTAACGCAGGAGAAAAATCTATTCCCCCCCTTGCATCCGGCGGTGACACCGCCGGATGCAAGGGGGGCAGATGGATACAATAGCTGGCAATCTTTTATTCCTGCCAGATAAACTGGCAGGGGATAAGATGAATATGCTTAATACAGGAAGAATGCGTATAGAAGATAGGGGTACAAGCATTTCAGCCTGTGATTGATTTTCTTGGATGTAGGGTTGTTCGTGTCGGACAAGGGCTTTTGTTAGTAGTAGTGCAATTTATTGCACGTTTTTCATACACCGAGTAACGGCGTATAAATTCGCCTACTACTAACAAAGTTGTTAGCAGCTAAGATGGAATACCCCTTTTTCGGTGGAATTAAGGAATGAAAATCCAACATTCAACTTTGAATCCGCCACGGCGGAAACATTGAATTAAAAACCGAATTCATTCGAAGTTGGAAGTTTCCGCCGTGGCGGATTGAATGTTCTATGTTCAGATTATTAAAGTTTCGGTCCCTAGCCGCCCGAACAAAAGATTCCGCCTGAAGGCGGTACTCCAAGCGCCGTGTTGTGAATGTGATATTAAAATATAAAGTTGATGCTTTTCTTTAATATTGGCCTTAAGACTTATAATGATAAGCATAAACCTGCAAGATAAAGCGTTTGGAGTACCGGCTTTAGCCGGAATATTAAAAGTTGTCATTCCTGACGGCGATCCAAAGAAGTTGCGGCCCTTGGCCGCTTAATTTAACGTATAGGAATTTCAAAGTGACCAAGTGCCCGAGAGGCCAAGTGGCCGAGTTCTAAAGAAAAAGACACGCTAAAGCCGTGAACTCCAACTAATTTCTAATTCGTAATTTCTAATTCGTAATTCGGCTGTTCGATATTCGATTATTTAAAAGTTGCGGCCCTTGGCCGCTTAATTAAACAAGATGGAATATTACACGGGATTGTTCTCATGAATACAAACAAATCCGAGCTTTGGAAAAACTTCTTCTGGATTGTTGCGATGCTGTTTTCGCTGAATCTCATGGCTGCTGATTTCAAAGGGCAGTGGTATCTGAAATCCGGGGACGGTGATCCGGAACGGATCGTTCCCGATTCTAATGGGGTCGCCAAGGCGGAATTCGCATTCCCTGGCTATGGTGTAGTCTATTCTGAAAAAGACAGGAAGACCCTGAGGGCGTCTAAGGAGGAGTTCGGGAGCAGGTTTCTTTCCGTTGAAGTAAAGATGGAGGGCGGCCGCGAGAACACTGTCAAGGCGAATCTATTTGTCAAAGACAAGGACGGCGTATGGTTCCAGTCACAGAAAATATCATATCTCCAGCCCGGCAAGTGGCAGAAGCTCAATGCTGAAATAGATCCCGGCGCGGATGATCTGGTGCCGGTGAACGGAAACGCGCTCTGGAATGGTGTCTTCGCCGCAAACATGTTCAGCGTTGGTGTAAGTCTATATTCCGATGAAAACGGAAAAATTGAACTCCAGTGCAGGAATATTGAACTGACCGGTGAAAGATCGGTTGCGCCTCTCGGGATTATTGAATGGAGCATGCCCGGGGAATGCGGTACTTACGAGATAGCCGAGGGCAGCTTCAAGCTTTCAAGGGAATATTTCAATCCCTTTGACCCGGATGAGATAAAGGTTGATGTCTGGGCGAAAAATGCCGAGGGCGAAGAGATTATATGGCCTGCATTCTACTCGCAGGACCACACCAGGTCTCTCCTTTACAACCGGGAGAGTATTTCTCCTGCCGGCTCGCCTGAATGGGTTTTCCGCTTCACTCCGCAGGCGCCGGGAGACTATGAGGTCGGAATCATCATCGAAGACAAGTCTTCAGGGGCAGGTGAACCGGAAATAGTCAGAAGCCCTTCCAGGAAACTCAAGGTTGTGAAATCTGACAGGAAAGGTTATGTGCGGGTCTGTGAAAAGGATCCGAGATACTTCGAGTTTTCAACCGGCGAATTCTTCTATCCAATCGGAATCAACGTCCACACCCCAAAAGATACGAGGAGCGAGAGCAGCCTCAAGCTCGGGGTTGTCCCGGATAAGGGGTCATATTCGTATGAAGAATATTTCACCGAGATGGAGAAGAACGGGGTCAACGCTGTGGAGATATGGATGGCGTCATGGTCAACGGCGCTGGAATGGACAAGTGCGCAGAAACAATACTGGGGGCTTGGCCGCTACAATCTGGCCAACGCATGGAAGCTGGATTACGTCCTGAAGTCAGCCATGGATAAGGGGATTTACGTACATCTTGTCCTGGACAACCATGGAAAACTTTCGAGCCACTCCGACCAGGAATGGGACGACAGCCCGCACAACAAGAAGAGTCCATTCGCTGTGGCCGACGGAGCTATGCTTGAAAAGCCGGTAGAGGTCTTCACCAACGTGGAAGCCATACGTTATAATCGCAACAGGAACAGGTATGTTGCGGCCCGGTGGGGTGCGTTCACCAACATATTCGGCATTGAATTCTGGAGCGAAATCAATCTCGTGACCGGACATGACAAGGCATATGCCGACGGCAGCAGCGTGAAGTGGCACAAGGATGAGGGTGAATATTTTACCAAGCTCGATATCGGTAAACATCTCCTGACCACACATTTCTGTTCCGACTACAATCTGCAGGTCCAGCACAAGCTGCTGTATGAGCTGCCAGAGCTCTCATATGTTGTTGCAGACGCCTACCGCGGCGACAAAGTCTCGCTGCTGGATCTTATGAAGAGGCATGCGGAGGCGCTGAAGTTTTTCAAGAAGCCGGTTTTGATAACGGAATACGGGCAGCCCCACAATCAGACCGTCCTTGAAGCCGATGTCCATGCTGGGCTATGGGCGTCTTTCTTCAGGGAGCAGGCTGGTACTCCGTTCCTCTGGTGGCATGAATTCATCCACACAATGAAGCACTATCATCATTACAAGGGCTATTCCATGTTCATGACTGGGATTGATCCAAGGAACAAGGATTTTGCCTTCAAGGAGGCGGATGTGCAGCCAAAGGCAAAAGCTGACGCTGACGGGAAGCAGCCCGATCCGGAAAACGGTTGCTATGTCGCCGGAAACCAGGATGAGGTTTACGGTTGGGTTTTCAATGCGAAATCCATGATGAATTACCCGGAGGACATGTCGAAGCTTGTACCGTTCAAAGACGGTTTCGTGATGCTCGACATTCCAGCAGTCGGACAGGATTACAGCTTGTCCTTCTTTGACACCGTATCCGGGGATGAGATATCATCCGCAGATATCAAAGTCAATGCCGTTCCTTTCAGGGTCGACATACCCGAATTCACTATTGATATTGCATTCAAGATGAAGAGGAAACTGTAAAGATTAGGAGAAACCATTAATTTAGCCCCATGCCGGCTTGTCCGGCAGGAGCAGAAGATTGTTCAGGCTAACGCAGGAGAACAATCAATTCGCCTTCGCATCCGGCGGTCGCCCCGCCGGATGCGAAGGCGATGCAGATAGTGGCGATAGCTACCAATCTTTATTTCCCGCCGGACAAGCCGGCAGGGGATGAAATGAATACCCGGAACTATGTAAAGAACTATGAAGAAAATTATTACAGTCATAACAGTCTTCCTGATGGCCTTCCAGGTCTTATCCAGCGATCTGGACTGGAGCGAGCCGGACGCGCTTTACAGGCTTGTGGCTACAATTGAAAAACCTGAGATGATTTCATGTCTGCCTCTGGGTGATTTCCTGGTTCCGGGAGGCTGGGGCAACGGTGTGAGGGTCTATAACAGGGCAAATGAAAAAATAGATTTCTACCTCGGTCCCAAAGATTTCGTCCTGTTCATCCCCCCAGGGATAGACAACGGGGAAGTCATTATATACTTCGGTTATGCAAAGAAACAGGAAGCGCCGCCATGGCCGGAGGCGAAGTTCGGAAAAGTCAGCGAAACTCGCGGACTTGAGATGGCGACGGTCAATGCGCATACCGGCAGCATGACTGTCAAGGACAGGGAGAAACAGATTGAAGAAAGAAGAAAAAAACTTATAGAAAGCCAGAACAAGATTATAAATGAACAGCGTGCGAAGCTTCTGAAGCTGACCGAGTCTTTGATAAGATATGCAGGCACCGGAATCATGACTTTTGAGACACAGCTGAAAGCCGAAGAGGAGAAGACCACCCGGATCTGCCTCAACAAGGAAAAGGCGCTCCTGGATCTCGTTGAAAGGGGTAAGAAGGAGAAAGAGGAAAGGCAGAGGGGGATTGAAAAATTCTTCGATAAGCCCGACACTTTTTTCGGAAAAGGTAAGGCGGATGAAGTTCTCCTGGAAAAAAATCCGTTTGGCATAGGAAGGGAGAGCAATTTTGCGGGGAGGCTCAAGGGGCTGCTCGTCATACCTTCGGAAGGGGAATATGTTTTTGCGATCAACTCCACCAATAATTCGCTTCTTAAAATAGATGACAAATATGTCCTCGGCTGGGACGATGTCCATGAAAGCTCTGAAAAATGGGACATGACCGCGACAATCAAACTTTCCGCAGGCCTGCACGAGTTCCAGCTCTTCTATCAGCAGAATCAGGGGAAGATATTCGCGTCGGCGGCATGGAAGAGAGATGGTCAGGATGACTTCAAAATGCTGACCGCTGCTGATTTCGCGCCGCGCGGGATGGAGGCTGGAGTCTCCCCGTTCAGTGATCAGAAAGGCGTGGAATATCCGGTGATTTCATACAATCCGATCGCTCTTGTTGCGTTGGATGGCAAAAAACTTTTATGGGAGAAGTTTTCCTCACGTGCCGCTCCCGGCGGAAACGAAAGCATCCTGTGGTGCATCAATGATGCGACAGCGGCGAAAGGTCCTTCATTCGACACCCTGCAGGATGAAAAGGAGAACTTTAAACTCACTGTCAGATCGGATGGTGGCAGGTTTTCCGACTATCCTCTGGTACTCCCGCGGCCGTTCAAGAGCACAGAAGTGTACGACCCTTCCATTTTTATCAGATTCAGGGATCCATCCTTCATCTTCGACGATGAAACCCTGGAGATGTCGGTTGAGGCGTATTCGGAGCTCCCCGAGGATATCGGACTGGTACTGAAGACTTCCGCATCGAAAATAAACGGTGTTTTCATCAATGGTATTGAAACCCTTAATCTCAGAGGAAAAAGTCAGGCGGAGAAATTCAAGTTCGCCACGCCTCACGTCTTCAAGAAAAGCTTCAAGCTGAACGGGGCTGAACTGAAAGACGGGCTCGATGTTATCTTCAGTCTTATCCTGCCGCCGGTAAATTTTGAGAAAGCCTCTTTCAGGTTCATGCCGGTCCAGGAATGCCGCAACCTCAGGGAAACCCCGAATGGGCTTATGGATCCGGAAAACAGGAGGGTGATACCTGTCCTGCACAGACCCGACCTTGCCGAAATCAGGTCCTGGGCCCTCCTCGATTACGCGATGGACAAGATTCTTCCGATAAAAAAGGCGCTGATCATTTCCGAGGACTTCGGGAAAAACGGGAATGCCTTCCAGAAACAAATCGCATCTGAATTCTCGGAGCGTGGAATCCGTACGGAATTCCTTTCATGGAGGAAGGGCTCGGACGGTCAGCCATTCAGGGAAAGTTTTGTCTCATTCATAGATAAAATCAAGAGCAGCGACGCCGACAGGGTTGTGATCATCCCCCCTTCAGTGGACATGTGGAAAGGTAACACCATGCGGCTTGAGGAAAGGGTGATCGCCGCCACACTGATATTGATCAAGGAAAACAAGAATTTCAGAGCTGTGAACCTCTGCACTCCATTCCCGTCGGTTTTTTCAAGTTCAGCCGAGAAAGGGACCGTAGCCGCAGTAAGAAAACTAATGCGGGATTTCGGAACAGAACTGATCGACCTGAACAGTTTCATAAGGAAAAAGGAAGGCTGGCGGAAAACGTATTACGAGAATCCGGACGACTCCTCAATGATTGAATATTATCCAGTCGGTATGAGTGCTGAAATCGCCGAATTCATTTCCGTCAACCTGAAGTAGACTATTTGCACAAGGCTTTGTAAATCTCTTCTGCTATCATGAGATGTCCGGCACTGAACGGGTGAACCGGTTCGTTGCAGTATGAGTCAGGGTGCTGATATTTAAGCAGTTGCTGGAAACGTTCGTGCGTTTTAACATGCAACGTCCTGTATTTCTTACTCAGCGCAGATACGGCGTCAATATACTCGGGAAGTATTTTCATGACTTTCATCCTGAACGAATCCCCCATCTCATCCGCTTTGCTTACGTAGAACGGATCAATCAGAATTATCTTGCATTCAGGAAGTTTCTTAGATGTCGAGCTTAAAAGCTGATCGTAGATTGTGATGAATCCCTCAGGAGAGAGAAGGCCGTTGTCGTTACCTGAGATATGCCGGTGCAGATCATTTATTCCGATCTTAACAGAAAGCCAGTCCGGCTTGTGGCTTATTACATCGTTGGTCCAGCGGTTTCTCAGCTCAATTACAGTCTCTCCTCCTATTCCCCTGTTTATGATATTCATGTTTTTCTGCGGTTCCCTTACAAGCATGATGTCTCTGAACATGGAAACATAGCCCCGCCCATATGGTCGGGCGGAATCATCGCGCCTGCCGCAGTCCGTGATGCTGTCTCCTATAAAAAGAATCTTCTGCCCGTTTTTCAAAATAGTTGCCATATGAAACTCCTTGTCATGATTTATTTTTCCGGTAATCCAGGATAATATGGATAGCAAACTGCATTTTTCAACAATTTACAGAACTATGTGCCTATGTGCCTTTGCTCCTCTGTAACTATTCTAGAAAAGTTGCGGCCCTTGGCCGCCCGAACAAAAGATTCCGCCTGAAGGCGGTACTCCAAACGCCGTGTTGTGAATGTGATATTAAAATATAAAGTTAATGCTTTTCTTGAATATTGGCCTTAAGACTTAAAATAATAATGATAAGCATAAACCTGCAAGATAAAGCGTTTGGAGTACCGGCTTTAGCCGGAATATTAAAAGCTGTAATCCTTGACGGCGATCCATAAGAGTTGTGGCTATTGGCCGCCTAATTTAATATTCTTGAATATTGAATCTTGGAATTTAATTCTGCGCAGCCACCTTCACTTCATTGAAGACTTCGGTGAGCCGTTTGTCCCCCAATGTGTTCGGGGCACCACCATGGCCGCCGGCGGGCGCAGTCGTGATGAATTTTTTCGTTGTCGCCGGGATATTGTTATAAGCTGCGAAAACTCCTGTAGGAACGCAGGTGTTGTCGACGAAACCGGTGGTTATGTAGGTTTCCGCTTTAATCTGTTTGGCGAAATAAATGTTGTCGTAATATGAGGCCGTCTTGGCGACGTCTTCGTCATTAGGCTTGCCGTCCTTCGCACTGTAGAGACGCGGCCATCCGGGCCGACGCTGCGGCTGGGCGAGGGGGCCTGAGTGTTCGCTCAGAGCAGGGACGCCTGCAAGGCAGAGCGTAACCTGAGGGTCGAGAGCTGCCGCGACTATCGACTGCGCGCCTCCCTGGCTACCGCCTATGACAATCAGGTTTTTGCCATCCCACTCGGGAAGGGACTTTACATAGTCAAGAGCTCGCATCACGCGCAAATACATGCCTTTGAAATAGAATTTATCCCTGTCGTTCTTGTCTCGATGACTATACTCCTTCAGCTCATTCTGGCTCAAATTGCTGTAAAATTCCGCTGGTTGGCCGTTGATAATCCCGTGTGCGTTGACATCGAAAGCTATGGCGCCCCGGTAAGCATACGTAAAGGGTTTATTTGCGCTCCTTACACCTGCGCCGTGGAAGCTGACAATGGCAGGGAGGCTCTTGGGTTTTGCTTCAACAGGTTTAACCAGATAGCCTGACACTGGCATCCCCCCGGCGCAATCGACTTTAACATCGTAACAGTCTAATTTTCCTTGCTGTTCTGCCGGCACATCGACTTTCACCAGTTCCGCCTTGACAGGAACCTTGTCCAGTTCTTCACGGCAGGCTTTCCAGAATGCGTCGAAATCCTTCGGTTCCTCACCGGCGGATTTTATCTCAAGAGGTGCGACCATCGCGCCTATGGCTGATTCCACTGCAACATCCTTATCGGCTTTGTCTTTGTATTTGAGGGGTTTTCCGTCTTCTCCGACAACTGTGAATTTGACCTGGACCCATCCCGGGAAATCCAAGGATTCGTCAAGAGTAAATGGTTTTTCGGAACTGACGTATGAATCAGATTTTTTAAGATTACCGTCACCCTGCAGGACATAGTTGACCTTCTTTCCGGCCACGGGTTTGGCGTCCATCATCACCTGTGCTGAGAAGGTGATTTTCTGTCCTTTGTCATAAATCGCATCTTCCTTGTCCGTTTTGACTTCAACCGTGTATTCCTGTGCCATTAGCGACCCAGCCATAAACACAGCTGCCATAACCGCAGTAAACTTTAAAAATATTCTCTTCATTCTATACCTTTGTTAGTTTTTAATATTGTTGATATTTTTTCAGCTACTGAAAAAATAATGGTGAGCGAACTCATGGCTTCGGCGCGACTTCGGATAATTTACGGATGGCGGCGGCATCAAGCGCCTTGTTGTATATCCTGATGTCGTCCACAGCACCGTCCAGGCCGCTGAACATGTAGAGATCCTTTATCTGGGCATGCTTCAGGAGATCCGTTTTAGCGGCAGATGCGCGAAGTTCGCAATTAACGAAGATTTCCACTTTGTCCCCGTATACTATTGCGACATGGAACCATTCGCCGGTTTTGATCCCTAGGGCTCCCAGATCGCAGGTGGCTGACGGAGAGCCGCGCAGGAATTCGGCGGTGAGATTCAATCCCTTCATTCTTGCGACCGGATAAGAATCGGCGGAACCGCCAATTAAGGAGAAGTCAGAGGGCTTGTCGATCCGGTACCAGAAAGATATGGTCAAGGCGTTTTCCGGCATGGGCAGTGTTGCAACATTAATATTGGAATTGGCACCCTTGAGTTTAAGGGCTTTGCCTATTTTACCGTCGACACATTCGGCATTTCTCATCTTCGCAACGACTCCGGCCGCACCTTTCACGTCGAGTTTTTCTCCATCAAGTTTTTCGCAGTCGAGTAGGGCAATCAGACGGCCGTCATCCGTGTTCGGCGTATTTGCCGGGCATCCGAAGACGCCTGGATTCACCGGCTCAAATCCCCTGTGTCCCGGTTCTTTTACCTCGCAGACCGGACGACTTTGCGCCATACGCAGTGAGAAACGGTGAAGTCCCTGTTCGAGGACGATCTGTCCCGCTAAGGGTGGAGCTTTAAGGCGATTGCGGACGATCTCGATATCATCAATGAAAAGCTGGTTTGCGCCGTTGCGGTCAAGTCGGAATTCATATAGGCCCTGCGTATTGGCGCGGAAAAACCCGTCATAGACAACAAGGCGTCCGGGATTGTCGTTGTCTTCCAAGTTCAGGGACGGACGTGTCAGGTATGGCTTCTCGTCCTTGGCGACAGTCAAATTTTCCGGGAGGAGTCCGTCTGCCGGAATATCCATAGGTTTTGCTGTGCGGTCGAAACATGTCATGCTCAGTCCCGGAATGAGATTGTCGGCAGCCACAGCTTTTCCAGTCGGGAATCTAGGCGCTTCGGAAGGCTTCAAGTCAGCTTCGTTTGTAAAGATGTGCGAATTTCGCAGAGGCGAATATTCGGAAGTTCCGGGAGGCATGACCGAGACTTCAATCTTATAAGGCTCCTCAGTTTTGCTTTTCCAGAAAACCGGATCGCAGACGACTAGTTCGACGCTTTGCATTCCCGCTTTCAGGACGCATTGGCCGTAGCGGTATTTCTGTGAGAGTCCGTACGGCCCTGTTACTGAGAGCAATTCCTGTCCGCCTGCTTTCAACGCTATCGGTCCGCAGGAATTCACGCGGAATCCGAATATGCCGTCCCTTTCGGCCTTGAAAAAACCGCGGAAACGGTAGAATCCCATGGCCATTTCTGAGATGGGAAGTTTTGGATTAGCCGGTGGAATGTCAAAATTATCCGTCCGACAGCGTAGCAGCGGTTTCAACGTGTTGAAATCCGGCATCATGTTTTTTCTGCCGGTGAACAATCCGGTTTTATCATCGAAGATGGTCTGATGAATTTCGAAGACATCGCAGGCTAGTCCAGGTGTTGTTGTAACAGGTGCAGGATTGATGGATGCCGCCGGATTTGTTTTTTCGAAACGAACTTCGAGTGTTTCACTCCCATTGTCCTTCCGGTAGGGCCAGTAATATGCGAAGGTTTTAGCCTTAAGCGTACAGTTTTGTTTTACAGTGAAAGGACTTGTGTATGCTGTTGAATTGACTGTGGGAATGGAATTGTCCAAAGTATAGCGGATGACTGTTCCCATCGGTGCCGGCATGAATTTCACCGGAGTTTCGTTCTCGAATATGATTCTGCGGAACTCACTTTCCTTATTGCGGTCAGGGGTCCAGCCGCACGGCGTATCGAGAGCAGGCATGGCTGGTCCGGCCGGGGTGGAGGTGATTAATTTGCCGTCGCGCTCCATTGTCATGACGGTGCGGCCGCCATCGGTTTTTCCAAAACTGTAGATGTCTGTCTTCCCCTTGATGGAGACGCTCAGCTTTGTCCGGCCATCGTTCCATTTCGTCAACGGAAGATCTTCTCCAGACAGATAAGGATAGAGCAGTACCCTGTACTCGGGATCTGCGGACATGGCAGGTATTTTTACACGCTTGGCGATGAATCCCTCCATGTCTGTCTCTTCGAAGCTTGGAAGCGGGTACATGGACGAGCTGTTGCGCCAGAGTACGCGCACCAGGAGCATCGGCGCGCCTTTGCGAGGTTCGCGGGAATATGTGGAGCCATAGGCGCCACGGAACGCTCCGCCCGTGGCGAAACGTTCATACGACTGATCGGCAACTGTGAGTATGATGTCGGTGCCGACAGCACCCATGGCATCATTTTGAGTATTGGGGGTTTTAGGTGTGTTCTCCACCTTGTGCAGGACGATGTCCGGTCCGACGTTGAACAACCAGTCATACTGATGGGGTTTTCCGTCCTTGTTCAAGTCGTCAATTATCAGGATATACGGTTTTTCTCCGCGTGCGAAATGAAAAGTGCGGAAGGCGTGGTCAACCTCATTCCAGCGGTTGAAATAGTGAGGGCCGCGGGTTTCACCGTGCCAGGCGCCCCAGTCGAGACAAGCGAATCCTTCGAAGTGTTCGCGTGCATTCTTTTGAAACGGCAGTTCCCATTGTCTTCCGGAGGCCAATGGAGGATTTGTCCATATTCCGCTTTTGGTATGAATTCCGCCGCCATTCAAAAGGCCGTGCCAGAGATAGAGGCTTTTCCCGGCAGCACCCCAGTTGTACTGGTCGGTGGCGTCGGAAACGAATGTAGCGGCTTCCGGTTTGTCGATGGCATCCATCAGTTTTCCCTGCACAGGCGGATATGCTCCGGAAAGACCGTCAATCAGGACCATGTTTCGGAAATAGCAGTCCTTGTCCGGACCGAGCCATGGGCTCCATGAGACACCGTGTGAAAATAACTGGAAATCGCCGCATTCCGGGGTTTCGATTCCATCGGCGAAATTTTCACTGCGACTTTCAAAATGTGCGATGGCTGCATCCTGATCCCAGGAGCTCCGGCTGACAGCGACTCCCCTCTGCAGGTCTTTGAAATCAAGAGGGAAGGCGGTTCTGATCGATTCCGGCAATATATCCATCTTGTCGTAGTCAATCGCCTTGCCTTCATTGTCACGCATTCCGTCGGTGGCTGACCACAGCATCAAGTCCATTTCACGGCGGTTGTTGAAACTCCAGTTGCCGCGGAATACTCCTTCGGGACCTGGAAGCAGGCCATTGTCCTTCAGTCTTGTTTTATATAGGAAATCAAGCATGGGATCGTCGGGATAAAACGGTTTCATGACCCAAAGCGAGTAGAGTATATTGTCATGGATGGGGCCGCTCCCATAACCGCAGTGCCAGCTCCGTGCAACAGGTTTGCCGTCCTTGCCGGTGTAGGATAATTTGCGTGCGTTGTAGGCGCAGGCGTAGAGCATCGCCCGCAGATGGCTGTGTCGGAGAAGATTGGGATCCCTGCGTCCCGCCGCAAGAACGGCCAGATGCGGAATGAAGCCTTTCAGCCGTTCATATAGAATCCCGTCAGGTGAAATATTGTAGCTTAAGTTGTCATACAAACGTGGAGTGTACTGCTGAAGGATGCGCGGTTCGTAACCCTCTTCGTCCTCGATCGCCAGTGCAAGCAGGAGGAAATCCTGCCCCATGCTCATTTGATTGTTGATGAACATATGCCCCGGCAGCTCCATCCCTGTCGTGTAGCGGTTTCTTGTAAGTTTGCTGATCACCCGCCTTACCGTAGTCTTTTCCTCGTCGGTCATGAATGGATAGGTGTAGTCATAAACATAAAGCAGGCCCGCGTCCAGGTTGTCGGTAGAGAACTCGACACTTTTCGCGGCCAGTTCCTTGATCAGCGTATCGCCGCCTTTCTCGTAGGCTTCCTTGTAGGGAGTTCCGTCAACCGTTTTAACATTTGTACGTGAGTAATACCACCAGTTGTCTCGGAAGGCATTGGTGTTCGGATTGGTGTTTAGTATATCGATGGCGGGTTCGAGGTATTTTGCGCGCTCCACAAGTTCCGTTGCCGCTTCGCGCCCCAGTGTCTGGTCATCTGTAATCAGGGCAAGCAGGCCTTTGGTGTAGATAGGATCATGCATGCCGCTTTTTCCAGACGCCTGCAGTTTTATCTCATCCAACGCCTTTCGGAATATTGTGTCTGCCTTGTCTCCGAGCGCTATTTTATTCTTGATTTCCTGGATGTCTTCCGGACTCATGATAACGCGCGGATGAATTCCGGGCTGCGGGACTTTTCTCAGGCGTGTCGGATTGAAACCTTCCTTGTCGCTGACAAGTTTGAAGGAGGTTTTTGGCAGGGCAGGATTGAGTTTGGCGAGAAAACCGCTGAGGACATTTTCGGCAGCAGGTGTGAAGCTACCCCGGTATTCTATAGGAGCGGTTGCGATGCTAGCAGCCTTGTCTGAGCTTTTCAATGGTGTCTCATCCGAGAGCAGGATTGAGGAAAACATGCATGACAGCAATGCGGGAAAAAGAACGTTCCGGAATAAAAAGGATTTGGCTGTTTTCATTTTTCTGGTTTCCCCTTAAATCTATTGTATAGGAAATTGTATTTTCGACAGGATAACAGGGTAAACTGGATTTAAATATCATTTTCAATCGCAGGCCATCTATCCAATATGTGTTGGGATACTATAAGCCCATAAAGCATGAATTCCGATTTTGAAAGGGATGAAATTTAATAATTACGGGATTTTGAAAAGCTGCGGTTTAGTTTTTCAGGAAAAACTATAGCTGATTAATTCGTAGAAGGGAATAAATTTCACAGTTGTATTTTTGATTCTTATCTCCGTTTTAAGGTCCAAGTTGACTATAATAGCCTCTGGAGGATTGTATTTCTCGATAAAACTGTGAAAAGATCTGCCTACTTCAGTTTTTTTCAGAGTTGAAAATTTCACCTCAAGAGGCATAAGCGTCTCCCCTTTTTTAATTACGAAATCCACTTCCGCCTTGTCAATAGTTCTCCAGTAATGGAGGGTGGCTGGGGAAAAAGCTAATTTCTCATGAAGGAGATTATGAATAAAATTCTGGAAAACATGACCGGCTTCAGTAGGATTCTGAAGATTGCCAAACAGTCCGATCATATAATTCCTCATTCCAAGATCAGTGAAATATGCGATTGGCGATTTTGTTATTTCCTTCAATCTGTTGGTGAAATGCGGGGATATCAGATTAATAATATAAGTTTTTTCCGCATACCATAGATAATTATTTAGAGTCGGAACGGAAAGCCCTGAATTAGAAGCCAGTTCCGAATAATTAAGAAGTCCTGACACCTGTGAACTTAAAAGCTTTAGCATTTTAGAAAAAGATTCAGGTTTATCAATTTTTAAAAGGTATGCAATATCCTTCTCAATATAACTCCTGTATATTTCATCCATGAGCATCGTTTTTTCCCTGATTTTATCTTCAAGGACTACCCTTGGATAACCTCCGAAATTCATATATTCATTTAATAATGCTGTTGCCTGTTCTTTCTCAATTCTGAAGAAATCACCGAGTTTGTTTTCATAACTGTATGATGTCTTATGATTTGCAAATTCCTCAAACGACAACGTACTGAGTTCAAACTGTCGTTTCCTGCCAGCCAGGGATTCATGTATCTTTTCTTTTAATTCAAGACTTCCTGAGCCAGATACTATGAACTTATGTTTTAAATCATGGTCATAGATCCCCTTTAAAAAGAGACCCGCATTTTCCTTCCTTTGAATTTCATCAATAAAGACATATCCGGGATTGGTCCCCAGTTCCAAATTCAGCTTATTAATCAGTGAATTCTGAGTCGAGAAATGAATTTTGTCAGATTCATAGTCAAGATTTAGAAATACCGTCTTTTTGCCTTGCTGTTCCAAAAATCCCATCAATTCTTTCATCAATGTTGTCTTGCCAGCCTGCCTGGGCCCGACAATTAGGGAGATCTCCTTTGCCTGGAGATGTTTTTTTAGTTCATTTGTTAATTTTCTTTTAATCATGTTTATATATTAATGCAATATTTCGATAAGTCAATATATACTATTATTAAGTTGTTGTGTCTTTTTGTTCATTAATATCTGCATGATACACAAGAGTATGTATTAGTTCAACCGAATCGGCGGATAGATTCCGCTCATACTTTAAAACATCCTGAAGATAGGAAGAGAGAATGGAATCATGTATCTGGCTCACGGATTGCAGAGATTGAGTTTGAGCATACTGCTTAATTGCATCTGGCAGTCCGCCGACTACCATGTACTCTCGCAGGGCATACATCAGCTTGCCATGAATAAGCTCATGGACCGTCCGGTCTTCTTCAATGGAAGGACGTTCCAGTTCCAGCGACTCCCCTTCCTGTATTGCAGAGAAACTCCCCAAAAGTCAAGGGATAAAACATGCTGGAACTCATTCCGTCTGAAATCCATGACCGACCATGTCTTACCCACCTGTCGTGCACCCCGTACAATTAACGGCTTACGATCAGGGCGAGTTTTCCAAGCGCTTAGAATGTCAGAGGTATATCTTTTCATCGTTTAATCTTAGTTGGGTCCAATTCCCCGACCCTTGGGTCGGCTTTGATTTTCTTTTGTTATAAAGAATCTCCGGCCCGCCGTGAGGCGAGGGAGGGCGTCCGTAATACCCCGTTGCTTGCAGCGGGGATAGGATGCCCGTCAGGAGATTCTTTATTTATGGTAAAATAAAAAACCTGGATTCCAAATCTGGAACCCAGGTTTTTTGAATCGGATAAATCTCAAATCCTATTTGATTGAAATCTCTTTGCCTTTGAGACCTGATTCATAGATTGCGTCGATAAGTTTCATGTTGACCAACCCCTGTTTGCCGGGAACTTCCGAACTGCGTTCACCTCTGCAGGCGTCGATGAATTTCTTCGCCTGAATCTGGAACGGGCTTCCTGATTCCGGAATAAGCAGCTCCACATTGGCTATATTGCCGTTGAACTCGGTGAGAAGTCTAGGGTTCTTGGAACTGAAGACCTTTATTCCACCTTTTGTTCCGAGGATCTCGACGTATGATTCGTCTTCGGCATTTGCCGCCCATGCGATTTCAAAACTCATGGATGCATTCTTGCCGAACCTCGCAAAACCGGTCGCATAGTCTTCCGTATTGCATACGCCGTCAAATTTCGGCGGGCCTGCCCACATGCTGACGTATTTGTAGTTTTTCATCGGGCTTCCGAACTTAGAGTAGGTCATGGCGCTGACCGAAGTGGGATTCCAGTGTCCGCTGATGAACATCGCTGCATCAAACCAGTGAACCCCGATATCTATGAGCGGGCCGCCGCCGGAAGCCGCCTTTGTGGTGAACCAGCCGCCAAGCCCGGGAATGCCGCGCCTTCTGATCAGGACTGCGCGCATGTGGTAGATCTCTCCGAGGATTCCGTCCGTCACATATTTTCTCGCAAGCTGAATGTCGCCGCGCTGACGGTTCACCATTCCGACCTGGAGGATTTTTTTGCTCTTGTCGGCGGTGGCAACGATCTCGGCAGCTTCTTTTGAATTCATCGCCATGGGTTTCTCAAGCAGTACGTTTTTTCCGGCCTTGAGGGCCGCACAGGCAGTTACTTTGTGCAGGGCGTTGCCGACGCAAACTATGACACTGTCGACGTCGCTTTTAAGAACTTCATTGTAATCTGAACAGAGCTTGCCAACTTTGTATTTTTCGCCCATTGCCTTGAGGCGTTCTGCGTTGATGTCGCAGATGACTGCGATTTCCGCATCATTTGAGTTCGCGGAGAAGGCATCTGCATGCACAGCTCCTATCGCACCCATCCCGATAATTCCGATCTTCACTTTCTTTTTCATTTTTTCACTTTCCTTTTTTTTTACCACGAAACACACAAAATACACGAAAAATTCTTAACCACATTTGTATTTATTTCTTGTCAGTGAAATCAGTGGCAAGTTTCTTTTTTAAGAATTCCACCGCCAGCCTGATGTCGGCCGTTGGATTCTCCCCGACTTCCCTTTCTATAGTAAGATAACCCTTATACCCTATTTCCGAAAGTGCCTTAAGGTAGGAGTCAAAATCAACTCCGCCTTCACCCAGCGGCACTTCTTTTATATAGTCAGTGGCATGAAAACCTTCTATGCCGCCTTCGGCAAACGAGCTGTAAAGCTGTTCCGCGCTGACAGGCTTGAGGTTAACTCCGTCCTTGGCATGCGTATGCACGATGTACGGTGCAAGGATTTTCACGGCCTGTGGGATATTCTCCCTGCAGACCATCACAAGGTTGGCCGGATCAAAATTGACTCCGAGCCCCTTTTTAATACCTATGTCATCCAGGAATTCTTTCAAGGTGATGGCGTTCTCCGGTCCGGTCTCTATTGCGAGAACTACGCCTTCGTTTTCAGCGAATGCGCCAGCCTTCTCGCAGGCGCGGGCCATGACCGCATATCTAGGATTAGATTTTTCGTCCGGAACCACGCCGATGTGGGTTGTGACAATCGATGTCCCGAGTTCAAGCGCAAGTCCGATTACGTGTTTTGTATCCTCGATACGTTTCGGATTATGTTCTGGGATTTGAAACCCGTGCCCTCCGAAATCTCCGCACAGGGCCGAAACCTCGAGCCTGTAATCTTTCAGCTTTGTCCTGAGACTGACAAGATTTGCGCCTTTCAGTTTATCAAAATGAGTTTCACCGGAAGTCGCGTAAATCTGGACACCGTCGGCGCCGATTTCAGAGGCGGCCTTCAGTCCGCCGTCCATCCCTTTCCGGAACGATTCAACCATTACCCCGATCTTGAACATTGTATTATTACCTCCGTTATTTATGATAAGGAAATATATTTAACCACGAAACACACAGAACACACGAAAAACAAGATTTATTAACCTCTAATCAACACCAACAAAACACTAGAATAACATATGCGTTGAATCTTATTTCTTGGAGAAATAAGATTCAACGCATGGGCTTATTATGGTTATGAATCTTTCGTGTATTTAGTGTGTTTCGTGGTTATAAAATTAGTTGCGGCGTATTCACCTTAGTTTCTTAAGGAATCCTGAAATCTTTCTTACGGCTTCAATTTCATTACCGTCTTCTCCCTCATACTCAACCGAAAGAAAACCGTTGAATCCGGATTTCTTCAGTATGCCGTGAATCTTGAGCCAGTCGAAATCCTTGTCGGCGCCGTCTGGCAGGACATTGAAAAACTTTGCGTGGACAATTGCCGCATGGGGAACGCATTTTTCGATGCTGGAATAGGTTTCGGGCCCGACTTGGCTTGTCGGCGGGAAGTTTCCTGTGTCAAGGGTGAATTTCAGGAACGGATGATTGATGTCCTTGATGAAAGAAAGCAGCTGAGGGGCTGTTGTGCCGCCGTGGTTTTCCATGGCCATGACGATTCCGCGTTCTGCACCGCATTCTGCGATTTTCGCAATTGCCGTTTTTACTTTAGAGTAGAGTTTATCGCCTCCGGCCGCAAGTTCCGCACCGCTGCCGCAGAAGAATCTGACACATGGCGCTCCCATGAAGGACGCGACGTCCGCCCATTTCCGGATGTCTTCAATTTCAGCTTCCCTTTTGGCATCGTCATCGATGGTAAGGTGTCCTCCGGCCGAGAGCATTGCCACCGACAGGTAATTGTCGGCACAGGCTTTTTTCAGCTGGATCAGATAGTCTTTATCGGTTGATGGAAAGTGGCAGAACAGAAGTTCAACGCCGTCGAGCCCGTTTTTTGCGCATTCCTTGATCCAGGAAAGCTGATCCATCTTCTTGCTTGCAATCGTCCTGTGATAACTCCATGAACTGCATGATGTCTTCATATGTCTCCCTTTTTTGTTTCTTGAGTAATGCGGGCTTTTAGCCTGCAATTTATTGACTTGTTTTTTTACTACAGGCTAAAAGCCTGTGTTGCTTAAAAACTTTGTGCCTCTGTGCCTCTGTGCCTCTGTGCCTCTGTGCCTCTGTGCCTCTGTG
>CAZION010000046.1:0-41086 GCA_964540865.1 uncultured Victivallis sp. | reverse complement strand
AAGAAAAAACACCTTATCTTTTATAAAAGTTGTTCTTGACATGGGGTCCACCGTAGATTGAACAGGTAACTGCGGAATTACTACGGGTTAATTACAGGAAGGCTACGATTGTTAAGCAGCGCATAGTATGGGATAAATTAAGAATTTATATGCAAGAGCGCGCGATAACAGAATACAGCGCAAAGGTTGGATTGAATTTTTTAGAAGACGCATATCAGATTACCTTGTTTGATAATTTATCGGATATGGATAGGCAGCGTGTTCATTATATAAACATTCTGAACGACTACAAGGAGCATTCTGTAATCGTTATACGTGCAGTATCACACGTTTCATCGTTGCGTCGCTTCAAGGACATTTTAAAAGAATTCCAAGAATACCGGAGCCAGTTCCAGATATCAGCTGTCACTCTGAAGGGTTATGAAAAATATATAGGCAAATTCCTGCTGTACCTAGAGCGGCATGAGATCACGGAGCTTTCACAGATAACAGCTGCCACTATTCTGGATTACTGCAGGATATTTGCTACCTGCACAAAAGCGACAAGTCACAATTCCATGTCAGTTCTCAGGGTCTTTCTGAGATATCTTCATCAGAAAAGTGTTCTTTCTGAAGACTTGTCTGGAAAAGTGCCCAGCGCAAACTACCGAAGAGACGCACATATTCCTTCAGCCTTTCCCATGAGTGACGTTAAAAGGATATTGGAATCGGTAGACAGAGGGAGTTCCATTGGGAAAAGGGATTATGCAATATTGCTTTTGGCATCAGAACTGGGGTTGCGCGCCGGTGATATCCGCAACCTGAAATTTTCAAATCTGCACTGGGAGAGGAATACAATTGAATTGACAATGAATAAGACGGGGAAAGCGGTTGTACTTCCATTGCTTGAGTCTGTGGGCATGGCAATTGTTGACTATTTGAAATATGGCCGCCCGAAGGCGGATGCCGAGTATATTTTTCTGCGGCAACAAGCTCCTACACAGAAGCTTAGCGCGCCAGGGATGACCTGTATAGTAAAGCGCTATGTATACCTTTCGGGAATCGAAGTGAAACCAAGGCAAAGTACCGGCCCCCATGCTTTGAGGCATTCACTTGCAAGTGCTCTATTGGAAGAAGGGGTTTCAATGCCTGTAATCTCTGAAATTCTAGGGCATACGGATTCACGCTCCACCTCCATCTACCTGAAAATAGACGTAAAACAACTGAAGAAATGCGCATTGGATGTTCCGGAGTTTTCTTGGAACGCAGGCAGGGAGGTGTTCTAATGAACGAGCTTAGAAAGATACCAGCAGGGGAATTGGGTGGCCTCATCAGCAAGTTCATTATGCATAAACGTGCTCTCGGATATAAATATATTGTTGAGGAAGACCAACTTTATCGCTTTTCGATATTTTCACTTTCCTATAAGATTGAGAATAGAGCAATCCCAAAAGAACTCATAGATGATTGGATTAATAAAAATCCAAACGAGTCCAGGTGCAATCAGGGAATACGTATCAACATTACACGTTTATTTCTAAAGTTTGCAGCAGATAACGGTTACGGTGTCACTCTTCCCGCCAAGGGGAAGGGCTTCAGGTCATTATACGTGCCGTATATTTTCAATACAGATGAGATGGCACGTATATTTCATGCCTGCGATACATTGACTCCATATCCTGGAACCGACAAACATGTAATCATACCGCTTATATTTCGACTTATGTACGGCTGTGGACTGCGTGAGTCTGAAGTTGCAAGTATAAAATGCCGAGATGTTGATTTGTCTTTGGGCATTATTACGATTCGGAATGCGAAATTCAATAAGGACCGTCTGGTTCCAATGTCCTCGTCGCTTACGCAAATCATGAACAGATACCATGCCCTGCAGAATCATTCCTGCCACCAGGATGATTATTTCTTCAGAAGTAAATATCTGCATCAAATAGGTCGACACTGGATATACCGCCGTTTCAGAGATGTCCTGAGAAGCTGCGGAATTTCTCATGGTGGGAAAGGAAAAGGACCAAGGGCACACGACCTCCGGCACAGCTTCTGTGTCCATTCCTTGAAGATGATGACGAGTAAAGGAATGGACATCTATTGTGCTCTGCCTTTCCTTGCTACTTATGTTGGACACGCTTCTATAAGTGCAACGCAGTCGTATGTAAGGCTTACGGCGGATGTGTATCCTGAACTTGTGGAACAGATATCGAAAACATGTGCTTATATACTACCTAAGGAGGAACGACATGAAAACAACTGATTTCTCTTATCATCTATCAAACTATCTTTCAAAATACCTCCCCGGAGTCGCTGGTTTGAGTATGAACACCATCATGTCCTACAGGGATATGTTCCGACTCCTGTTGAACTTCTACGAGACTGTTAATTGTGTCAAGGCAGAAAAGCTAACCCTGAAAGAATTAACAAGAGAGAAGATAACGCAGTTTTTAGACTGGCTGGAGAATGAGCGAAGTTGTTACACGTCAACAAGAAATGTTCGACTTGCGGCAATACACGCATTTGCCAGATATCTCCAAAGAGAAGAGCCTGAATTTATTTTCCAAGCACAGCAGTTGTTAAGCATCCCGTTAAAAAAAGAAAGCAAAAAGTGTTTCAAATATCTGACATTGGATGCAATGAGGATAATTTTAAATATGCCAGATAGATCAACTCCACAAGGAAGACGTGATGCCGTATTGCTAAGTCTTATGTATGACACTGGTGCCAGGGTTCAGGAGATATGCGATTTGGAAGTTTCGGACATAAGGGTTCAAATTCCTGCAACAATAAAACTTACTGGCAAGGGGGACAAGAGTAGAATTGTGCCGATAATGCCTCCAATGGCAGCACTCCTAAGACAGTATCTTGAAGAAAGGAAACTTAATGAGCCCTATACGTCAGAGTATCCAGTATTTTTAAATCGATCTAAGGAGAAACTAACCCGAGCCGGGGTCGCATATATCGTCGCAAAATATGTCAACCTCTCAAAAAAAGAGGCACCTGAATTGTTTCCAGAAAAGGTATCTCCTCATTCATACAGGCACAGCAAGGCCATGCATTTGCTTCAATCTGGGGTAAATTTAGTATACATCAGGGATCTCTTGGGGCATGTCGATATTAAGACGACCGAAATATATGCTCGTGCTGACAATGACATGAAAAGAAAGGCCTTGGAAAACAACAGCAAACATGTTTTTTTAGATAAATTGCCTGAATGGCAATCCGACAAGAGACTTATGAGTTGGCTGACAGGACTCGGGAAAGAAAGGTAAGAATATAATGGAAAGTTAACAGTGGAGAATAATTCGCGATTCCAATGTAATTCTTTTACAACTTTCCATTATATCCATCTATCCATTATTCCGGTAATGCGAAGATTCGCATTACAGGAGGAAATTTTACCAGGCTGCCAAAATCGGAGTCAGGGAGGCGGAGCCTTTCGTCACGCTCATCAACATCCTCTACCGCATCGAGCACAGGATCGCCGACATGAAGGAGAAGGGTGCCGACGACGAATATCTGCTCGAGCTGCGCAAAAAACGGGCGAACCGGATAATGGACAGGTTCTTCAAAAAGGTCAAGTCCAATGTGCTTCTGCCGAAGTCGCCGCTCGGAAAAGCCCTGACCTACGCCATGAACCAAGAACGTGAGCTCCGACGCTATGTCGACGAGTTGCGATTCAGGCCAGATAACAATTTTGCCGAAGGAAATCTTCGCCCGCTCTGCATAGGGAAGAAGAACTTCGTTATGCTCGGCAGCGAATGCGGAGGCCGAACCGCTGCAGTGCTCTACACGCTCATCGGCACATGCAGGGCCAACGGAATCAACCCGCACGAATACATCGCCGACATCCTGGCGAGGATAAACACGCATCCGTATTCCAAGCTCAGTGAACTACTCCCGCACAACTGGGAAAGCCTGCGTAGCAAATAGTTTTCCAAAATTCTCGTCATCCCAGCATTTCAAGCCCTCTTTGATGTGGGCTCGTCGGACTTATACAAATGCTTTCAGAGGTCATCCCGCAGGATGACGGATGATTGGATTGTTGGTTGGATTAATGGGTAAAAAAGTGTAAGTCTTAACGTGAGCAAGTTGGCAAGAGTTTTCTTGTTGACTTGCAATTAATCTCCGAACTCCAGCCCTTCCGCACTTTCGCCCTTCCCCTCTGTGCCTTGGGGGCTATCCTTGCGGGTTGGCCGTGCCGCCTCAGAATGTAACTGAAGGCATGGTATTTTTTTCCCACTGCGCCGGCCGGTTGATGGGAGTAGTGCGGATTCCACTTCTTTCCTGTGGTGATGAACATCCGGAAAGCAAGATCGATGAAACCACAAACGCACCGGTAAGGAGCATGTGTATTATCAGACCCTTAAGGATCCTGCAGGTTTTGAAATTTATCATTTTTATTGAATTAAGCATGGTTCCCCATAAATAAAAAAAGCCGCCAGATAGGCAGCTTTTTTTTTAGGACAATTCAAATATACTCCTCAGAAAAAAAGAAGTTCATAAACTTTCATTTCCGCTATCTGGAAAATGATAGTTACGATAAGGAGCAAAAGAGATATTATTGACGTAGCGGTAAAAATAGGTGATGAAAACATAGTTCATTCTCCTCTTTATTTATTTGGCGGCTGCGTCAGCTGCCGGTTTTACCGCTTTTGCAGGAGGAACCGGAGCATTTGCTTCCACTTTAGGTTCTGGTGCGAAAAATACTTTATCGCCGACTTGGACGTTCCCGTTTCTGATGTCAGGAAGAACATCGGCTATTGAAGTATTGTCGTTAACCCTGGTTATCCTAATCTTTGCAATATATTCATTGTCCCTGCAGACCATCATGACTTTTCCTTCGGGTAGTGGAACAGCTAAGTCCTTTTTCTTTTTGCCTTCAGGTACTGAGAGTTTGCTGTTCTTTCCGAGGTCGATGACTACGAAATCCCATTTACCGTTGACTTCCACAATTTTGCCTTCAAGTTTCTTAACGAGTTCATCGGGCGCAGGTGGTAGTTCCACGACAGTTTTTTCCAGGTCTTCTTCATTTCCAATCGCCACATTGTATTTTTTCTTCCAGACGGCTATGTCGTTTTTGGCTTTTTCAATATCCTTATTAAGGGAATCCACCTTTGCATTTGCCTGGTTGAGCTCTTCCTCTTTTTTGGCTAGTTTCTCCTTTGTATCCTTCAATTCAGCTTTTGTGGCCTCGAATTCATCTTTGACTTTCTGCATTGCCGATACGACATTCGAAAGTTCCGAACCATAATCATCCCCGCCCAAAGATGGTGCTGAGATCTGGAATATCTTGCATGTCCTGGCTATGTGTTCGCCATATGTGTCAGAACGTTTCTTGAGTTTTTCCACTTTGCTTGCAAACTCGGCGAGGGGAGTCGCGTAGCTGTCAAGGTTCTTGAGAGCGTCTATTTCCAAAGTGAACCCCATGACTGTAGCGGAAGCGGAAATCTGCTTGATTATAGCCTTGTCCCTGTCATTTACTTTTGTAACGAAGCCGAGGAGCTCGTCTTTTTTCTGCTTATATGTGTGGAGGCCTTCAAATGCTGCCGGCGGAAATTGTTCTGGAAGCTCAAGTTTTGTTCCTACATCACATAGGGCTGTGCCTAAACTATCCCTCTGGTCCATTATGCTCTTGGTCTGAAGTTTGACAGGTGCGAGTACGGTTTCAAGGTTCTTATAGTTATTGTGATAAAGGGATTTCTTTTGGTTTTCGGCTGCCTTGTTGGGATCCTTGTTTGGATTAACCTCAAGTTTATCGGCAGATATGTTTTTTGAACCGTCGCTTGCACTGTTTACATCAAGTATCTTCACTATATCGACGATGAATGCCGCCATTTTATCCCCACGACCTCTCAGTTCTTCACGTTTGAGAAAAAGGAGGGTTCCGAAAATGACTGAAACTATGGCGAGCACTAATACAGAAATGTTGACAACACGATTGAGCATTCCCATGATAAAATAACTCCTGAGCTTAACTCTATTTTTATTTATATTATATTTCAGAAAGAAAATAAATTGTATTGAAAATAATATATGTATATGGGGTTGTCAAACACAATATCAGATTTTATGAAAAATTTTAACAACTAAAAAAGATGTGTCATTTCCAGTTGTTTTTTTATTCCTTATTTAATATTTTTTGTATTTGCCCGGCAGAATTTTACTTATGCGGGCGTATATTATTCCCAGTTTTTACAAATACGACAGGAGCATGGATTTTGGAACAGAAATTTTCAGCTGCGACTCTCAGGAGGAAGGATTATGTCACCTTTCTTGCTGTGGGCCTTTTTGTGATGGTTATTTTATGTGAGGTGCTCCTTGTTGTCTGGCTGCCTAAAAAGATGCATTCCGAACTTCTGTGGCAGGATCAGATAGCGAAAGAGGAGATGATTGAGCAAGAAGACCTGCTGCGTGCATATATGATTGAAGTAAAGTCCAAATACAGGGAGATGACAGGGGAGATTGAGCTTGTCCAGAATTCCCTGAATGAGTTTGCGAGGTATCTGCGGGTTTACAAGGATTATATTTCAAGAAATCAGACGGACAGTATTAGCGCCTGCCTTAAAGGCTTTCAGAATGTATACGGCAGTAATATCAAATTCGGCAAAAGTTTCATCATTAGCGAGAAGTTGGACTCAAAACCGTATCTGGATAAACTGCTGTTCCAGCTGACGTCAAGCCGTGGCGATGAAAAAAAATCTGGGGGAAATTGAGATGAACAGGGAAAGGCTTTCAAATATAATTAGAGCTGCCGGTGACAGGAAAGTAGCTGTTATCGGTGACCTCATGCTTGACGTATATGTATGGGGTAAGGCGACCCGGATTTCGCAGGAGGCGCCTGTTCCAGTTGTCCAAGTGAGAAAACAGACGCAGACTTTGGGGGGTGCTTCCAATGTGATGCGGAACATTGTGTCGCTTGGTGGTTCCGTAGTGCCTTTTGGTGTTATCGGCAATGATGAGGCTGGTAAAAAGCTGCTTTCACTGTTTGGGGAACATGGCATTTCCAGTGATTTCGTGATTTCAGACTCGTGTAGGAGCACCACGCAGAAACAGCGTGTTATTGCCGGAACACAGCAGCTTGTCAGAATTGATTACGAGAATATTGAACCTGTTTCCGATTCAATCCGGTCTAGACTGACCGAAGGGCTGATAAAAACAATTGAAAAAGATGAAGTGCATGCGGTTATTTTTGAAGATTATGCCAAAGGTGTTTTAGACAAGGATAGTGTGGATGCTATAAATAAAGCCAGTTTAAAAAAGGGATTGATCACCGCCCTTGACCCGCACCCAAGCCAGCCGTTTGAAGTCCGGGGACTCACGCTTATGACGCCGAATAGGCAGGAGGCTTTTGCTCTTTCCGGTACTTATCATAAGGAGGCTGTTCGGCCTGTGGTAAAGGATGCTGCCCTTATGGGTGTAGCGGATAAGATAATGAAGAGCTGGAATCCCAAATATCTCCTCATAACCCTTGGGGCTGAAGGAATGGCACTTTATGAAAAAGGCAGCGAATGTCTTGTTGTCCCGACTAGGGCCCGTGAAGTTTTTGATGTGTCCGGGGCGGGAGATACTGTAATTGCCTCATTTGTAATGGCACTTCTCGGAGGTGCGGAGCCTGCTGAGGCGGCAGAGATATCAAATCATGCAGCCGGTGTAGTTGTCGCCAAGATCGGTACTGCGTCAATTGCCGTGGATGAACTCTTCCAGAGTTTTTTTGAGAGGAACTGATTTTGAATAAAGCTGTTTTTCTTGACCGGGACGGAACAATAATGTTTGACCCAGGCTATATTTCAGATCCTTGCAAGGTTGAGATTTTCGGTGAGGTTGTAGAAGCCCTTAAAGCATTGAAGGAAGCCGGATATCTCTTGGTTATAATCACCAACCAGTCAGGAATAGGACGAGGCTACTTCACCCATGGGGATCTTGAAAAAGTCAATATGCGGATGTGCTCACTATTTGAGGAAAAGGGAGTTAAGTTTGACGGAATTTATGCGTGTCCGCATGTCGATGAGAACAAATGCACCTGCCGGAAACCGCAGCCCGGTCTGATTTTCAGGGCTGCACGCGAAAAGGACATAGACATATCTGTTTCCTATATGATAGGGAACAGCAAAAGCGATGTGATGGCAGGGGTTGCGGCGGGCTGCCGGCTTAATTTTCTGCTCGGTGCGGAAAAGGGAAGTCTTTCCAGGAACGGCATATTGTCTGTAGAGAGCGCTAAGGATGCTGCGGAAATAATTCTCAGTTTGGATGAAAACTTAAAATAGACGGAAAGACTAAACATGAAATCAGTCGCGATCATTCCTGCAAGATATGGAAGCACCCGTTTCCCAGGCAAGGTTCTTGCGGAACTAGAGGGCAAGCCAATCATAAGATGGGTCTATGAAAAGGCGTCGGCCTCAATTGCTGACGAAGTTTATGTGGCAACAGATGATGAGAAAGTATTTTCAGCGGTTGAGTCCTTTGGCGGAAAAGCAGTTATGACATCCAGTACGCATCCTTCGGGGACCGACAGGATCCGCGAGGCTGCTGCTAAAATGTGCCCAGATGCGGAAATAATCGTGAATGTCCAAGGTGATGAGCCCCTTATCCCTACTTCCGTAATAGACAAGCTCATATCCCGCATGAAATCCGATGAAACGATTGAAATGGCGACTGTTGCCGTTCCTTCTCCGAGAAGCGAGATTGCAGGAAATCCAAATATCGTAAAAGCTGTTGTCGACAATAGTAATTTCGCCCTGTATTTCAGTAGGTCTGCCATTCCTTTCCTAAGAGGTGGTGGAGAGGACATGCCCCTATACAGGCATTGGGGGATCTACTCCTACCGCAGGAAGACCTTGGAGAAATTTGTATCCATTCCGGAGTCGGCCCTTGAGAAGTGTGAAAAACTGGAACAGCTCCGCGCGCTTGAAAATGGAATTAGGATCTATGTAGTCATTTCCGACTGTGAAAGCATAGGTGTTGACACCCCCGAGGATCTTGAAACAGTCAAAAAGTTTCTCAAAACAAGGGGAAAAATCTGATTTTGGAACTATAATCTGAACATATGAAAAAAATAAAACTGCCATTTGATGTCAAGATCGGAGAAGCCCTTGTCCTCATAGCCGGTCCTTGCGTGATTGAAAGCCGGGAACTGTGTTTCGAGGTTGCCTCCTTTCTTAAGAAGCTTAGCATGAAACTTGAAATTCCAGTGGTTTTCAAGGCTTCATACGATAAAGCCAACAGGTCTTCTGGAGATACGTTCCGAGGGCCGGGAATTGACGAGGGGCTGGAAATCCTCTCCGAAGTCAAAAGGGAATTCGAGATGCCGGTCTTGACCGACATCCACGAAGTCGGTGAAGTTGCGAAAGTCGCAGCTGCGGTGGATGTTCTGCAGATTCCCGCATTCCTGTGCCGGCAGACAAGTCTTCTTTCGGCGGCCGGAAGGACAGGGTTGCCCGTCAATATTAAAAAAGGGCAGTTCATGGCTCCGGAAAACATGAGGGCGGCCGTTGATAAAGTCCGGAAAACCGGGAATGACAATGTGATGCTCACTGAAAGGGGAACAACTTTCGGATACAATAATCTTGTGGTCGACATGCGTTCACTTGTGATTATGAAGGAAATGAATGTGCCGGTTGTTTTTGATGCCACACATTCCGTTCAGCTTCCTGGCGGGCTTGGCACTTCATCGGGAGGACAGCGGCAGTATGTGTATCCGCTTGCCTGTGCGGCGGCGGCGGTCGGTATAGATGTGCTGTTCCTGGAGATTCATCCACGCCCTGAGAAAGCGCTTTCCGACGGACCTAATTCACTGGATTTCAAAACCGCGCAAGATGTCGTAAAAAAAATAAAGTGCCTCCATGAATTTAAAACAAAAAGCCTCTAAAATAAAAGCCTTGGTTCTTGACATAGACGGTATCCTTACAAACGGACTTATCGGATATGCAGGTATTTCCGGAGAGGAAATCAAATTCTTCCATGTCAGGGACGGACATGGTATAAAACTTGCAAAAAGGGCTGGACTTAAGGTCGGAGCCCTATCAGGTCGCAGTGCCGGGGCCAATAAAAAACGCGCAGCCGAACTTGAGTTTGATTTCTTATATGAGGGCAAGAAAGACAAGGGTGCGGCGTTTGAAGTTCTGCTTAAAGAGCTTAACTTGAAAGATGATGAGTGTCTCTACATTGGTGACGATGTTGTTGATATACCCATACTAAGGAGGGCTGGAATAGCTGTCACGGTGGCCGATGCGCCTGAATATATGGATGAATATTGCGATTTTCGCACATCCAGGAACGGAGGCGAAGGTGCCGTGAGGGAAGTAATAGAACTGCTGTTAAAGGAAAAAGGCCAATGGGAAGATTTGATGCAAAAATATATCTGATTGTCCCTGTCTTGGCCGGCATTTTCCTCTTTTTTCATAATGCTGTTGCGGGAAACGGGGAAACATCTGTTATTTTATATGATTTCAAGTTACCGGAATACAATAAGGATACAGGGGATTTGGATTGCATTATTTACGGACAGAAAGCCCAGACCATGGATGTCAGGATCGACCTTGAACAGCTCAAGGTTGAATGGGTGGGGAAAGATCAGAATGATATAAAGGGGACGGTCACAACCACAAAGGGGATCTATGACCGCTCAGCCAAGATAATTAAAGGAGATGAAGATGTTCATTTCAGGTCTTCAGGCATGGATGTGGATGGAGTAGGTTTTGACGCCGATCAGAAAAATGAGACCATTCACATAAGGAGCAAGGTCAAGGTAATTCTTCGCAGCAACTTGGAGTCAGACAATAAAAAAACTGAAAAAGCTAAGCTTGAAAATGAAAAAACAAAAGGTAAGAAGTGATAAAATATTATGAAAAATAGGATTTTCTATTATCTGATGATACCAGTATTTGCCGTTGCGTTTATGTTTGTTTCTGGAAACGTATCCGCCCAAGGGCTTTCATTCTTTCAGCCCGCAAAGGGAACGGACAAGAAGCGTTCAGGGAAAACGCCTACGGTTATTACTTCCGACACTATGGATATTGACATCGCTAAGAATGTTGCGATATTTACTGGAAACGTGAAGGTTGACGATGAGGAGATGAGTATTTCCTGCAAGAAGATGACGATTTTTCTTGAGGATAAGAAAATAGAAGAGGTAGGCAAGTCATCGGTTGTTAAGGCGGACTCAGCCAAGCCTGAAGAAACCAAGCCTGAAGAAGGCAAGCAGGTTTCCAGGATAATATGTGAGGAAAATGTTATCATAATAAGGAAGGCACTTTCCGAAAGTGAAAGGGGGCAGGGCGAACAGAAGGCTATTGCCGGACATGCGGACTATGATGTCAAGACAGGGAAGATTGTCCTTACAAAAAATAATCCTGTCCTTAAGAGGGGGGCTGATACGCTTAGAGGCGAAATAATCACCATATGGAGAGACAGTGAAAAAGTTGAGGTTCAGGGCGGAGAGATAAAAATGAACCCGGATTCTTCGGAACCTGTTGCTGACGCGGAAAAAGCAAAAGAAAACAAACCTGAAGAGAAAAATTAAACTTGTCTGGAACGCATAAAGATGGAAACTGCAAAAAAGGGAAATCTGCTTTTGGAGGCCAACAACCTTTTCAAGGCCTATCATGGCAGAAGAGTTGTAAATGACGTTTCAATGAATGTGAAGACGGGCGAAGTAGTCGGGTTGCTCGGTCCGAACGGCGCCGGCAAGACCACAAGTTTCTATATGATCATGGGGCTTATCAGGCCCGACGGCGGAAGGATTAATTTCCGTGGCGAAAACGTCTCCTTCGTTCCAATGTACAAGCGTGCGAGGATGGGCATGGGATATCTTGCCCAGGAGCCTTCCATTTTCAGGAAACTCACGGTCAAGGAGAATATTTTGGCGATACTTGAGACGCTGGATTTGTCGCGCAGGGACCGGATGAAGAGGCTTGATGAGCTTTTAAACGAGCTTGAACTGGCGCATCTGTCCAACCAAAAGGCGATGACTCTCAGTGGCGGTGAGAGGCGAAGGTTGGAAATAACCCGCGCACTTGTCACCAAACCGTCATTGATGATGCTTGACGAACCTTTCAGTGGAGTTGACCCGATAGCAGTATACGATGTTCAGAAAATAATAGCCCAGCTTAGGGACAGGGGGATGGGCATATTGATTACCGACCATAATGTCAGAGAAACCCTTTCATGTGTTGACAGAGCTTATCTCATGTGCGAGGGTAAGATACTTAGCGAAGGCAACAGCGATTATCTGGTCAACGATGAAAAAGCCCGGGAATTGTATCTCGGGCCAAAGTTCACAATGTAAATGATTAACTATAAGGAGGATGAAGAATGGAAATTATCGTAAGCGGACGTCACCTCTCAGTAACAGAGGCAGTTAAAAACTATGCAAAGGAAAAACTTGAAGCAATCCTTAGCCCGTATCACAAGATAGGAAATGTCAAGATCGTTCTGGACGTGCAGAAAACGCGTTGCAAGGCCGAAGTGATCGTCCATGGGAAAAATCTTGATGTCGAAGCCGATGCCGAGTCTTACGACATGCATGAGTCGATTGATGCAGCCGTTTTAAAGATTGAGCATCAGATCTCAAAACATTTCGACAAGATCCAGGATCACCACAAGCAGGCGAAACAGACTGAGAAGTTTAAAACTGAAGAGGCGAAAGAGGCTTCAGCTGAGTAATTGCGCCTTCGTATTTTGTATTTTTCAATTCTGAATCTTAAGAGCTCGAAGAATTAACATCGAACATTAAAATTCGAATGGCTTGTTTTTTTTCGCGTTGTCGACCGTTACTTCCTAGTGATGGTGTCAAAGTTGGATCTTGAATGTTCAATGTAGGACGTTCAAATTGGATTTTGCCTTGGAGGGGGCTCTAATGACAAAGACTAAGTCTGTTTCTGTCGCCCGGTTTTTCAAGGATAATGAGAAAAACCTGAAGCTCCAGTGGATTTCTGGGAAAAACGGTGGGGACAGGGAGATCACCGAGGGTTCTATCCAACGGCCTGGCTTGGCTTTGGCCGGTTTTTTTGATTATTTCGCGGATAAAAGGGTGCATATAATAGGAATGGCCGAATACGCCTATCTTAATTCCCTGCCCGAGCAGGATCGTGCCAATTCAATAAGCAAGTACCTTGAGGAATACATGCCCTGCATAGTATTTGCGAGAGGGCTGACCCCTGATGCTCTTTTCATTGAACTAAGCAATGACATCGGTCTTCCGGTTTTTATTTCCTCTATGATAACCTATCATGTAATCAACGGGATAGTCATTTATCTTGAGAGGGAACTTTCACCGAGTATCACTGTTGTCGGGAATCTTGTTGAGGTTCAGGGAACGGGCGTTCTCATAAGGGGATCAAGCGGTGTCGGGAAAAGCGAATGCGCGCTGGCTCTCATCAGGATGGGATCTGCTTTGATCGCCGATGATGTCGTAAAAATCAGTCATCCCGGAGGTTCGTCGCTCGTTGGAACGGCAGCGATGGAGGAAATGTTCGGCTTCATCGAAATACGTGGACTTGGCCTGATTAATGTAATTCAACTGTTCGGGGTTTCCGCGTTCCGCCAAAGGAAGGAAATTGATTTGGTTATAACCCTTAAACCATGGGATCAGGTACTTAAAGTTGAAAGAACCGGCCTTGAAAGTGAAACGTATCGGATACTTGGGTTTGATGTGCCCCATATAACCCTCCCTGTTGCACCAGGCCGTGAAACATCCAACCTAGTTGAAATCGCCGCCCAGGAGTTCAGGATGCGATCGTTGGGGCTCCATGCCGGAAAAGTTCTCAATGAAGCAATTATAAAACGCATAACTCCACAGGCCTAAAAACCTATTCTGTGATTTTTTTTACACTCCCATAACGCGGCGTATTCTGATTTTTAGGGGTTTCAGAAAGAGAAAGCCATCTGGATTATTGTGTGTTTACATTTGAAAGTTTTCACAAAAGGCTTATTTTAAAAAGTTTTTAGCAAATTCATTTAATCGTTAAAGAAATATTGAAAGGGGTTTTGCGACAATGGACAGAAAATTGCTTGTTCTTTTAGCTGTGGCGCTCTTTGGAGTGGGTTTCGTGGTGTGTGCAGAAGATGAAGTAGCTGATGTTAAAAATGTAGAGCCTGCCGCAAAAGAAGTGAAAGCAGATAAAGCTGCTGATGTGGCAAAACCTGCGGAAGCTGTGGAAGATGCTAATAAAGAAGAAAACGATGCAAAAGAAATAAAGGCTGGTAAACCAGTCAAAGCGGTAAAACCTGTGGATGTGAAGAAAGATGAAGCAGCTGCCGGTTGTTCAATTCTCAAGACAACCCTTCTTTATATTCCAAATAGGCTGCTTGACCTTTCTGACATAGTCACCTTGGATCTTGGTGCAGGTGCGGAATTTGGAGTTGATGCCAGGCTTACGCGCTGGATGCAGATCGGTGGAAGGTACGGGGATAAATATTTTCTTGGCAAGGACTGTGCAAGACAGCTTGGTGGCGGATACTCCTCCGGCTGGAACTACGGTTTTGCATGCCTGACTTCCGAGCGTAGATATGTTGACGACACCTTTGGTACAACCAGGGAATTCCTCTTAAAGAGAAAACCGCTAAGCCTTGCCATGCCCAGCGATGATTTTACCTATACCCAGGATACCAGGGACTTCTGGGAGATCGGTGCCAATGCCGGGTGGCTTTTCACTGTTGGCGTCGCAATCCATCCTGTTGAAATAGCTGATTTCCTGACAGGAATTGTCCTGATTGATCTTAAGGGCGATGATTACGGATCGGCCGTCTGCCCTGTGAAGGATGAGAAGAAGTGATTTTTTATTTTTAAATGATTGGAAAAACGCGCGTTTAAACGCGCGTTTTTTTTTTAATGGACTATATTTGTGTTAAAAGTTTAACTGCAAAAGCAAAACAATCATGGGAAAGGATAGAATAATGCCGGAGACAGTGCTTGAAAAAATCAGGATTAAGGCGAAATCCCTGAGCCGCAGAATATGCCTTACGGAAAGCGATGACGTACGTAATCTCAAGGCCGCAGAAAAGCTGGCTGCTACAGGTTATGCCCGCCCGGTTCTTGTCGGCGTAGGAGAGGCAATAGAAAAACTTGCCAGGGATAATTCAATAAGCATGAAGGGTGTTGAAATTGTTGACATCCTCTCTTCCCCGAAATTCAATCATTATGCGGCGACGGTCTACGAACTCCGCAAAAGCAAGGGGCTGACGGAAGAACAGGCTAGGGAATGGATCAAGGACAGCTGTGTCTTCTCTGCCGCGATGGTCTGCGCCGGTGACGCTCACGGGTATGTGTCTGGCGGAGGAAATCCAAAGGGATACAACCACAATACCGCACAGAAGACAAAACCATCCCTTCAGCTTTTCAAAACTGCTCCGGGAATAAAGACAGCGTCGGCTTATTTCATCATGCAGATGCCGGATCCAAAGTGGGGTTTCAACGGCGCTCTCTTCTATGCCGACTGCGGAATGAATATCAATCCTAATGCGGATCAGCTTGCGGAAATCGCTGTTTGCACTGCAAGGACTTACAGGACTTTCACAGGAGATGAACCCCGTGTAGGCATGATAAGCTGTTCAACAAAAGGCTCTGCAAAAGATCCGACAATAGACAAGGTTGTTGAGGCCACCGCAAAGGCGAAACTTCTTGATCCCCATTTGAAGATAGACGGTGAATTCCAGTTCGATGCCGCCGTAATTCCTGCAATCGGTAAGGCAAAAGCTCCCGGTTCTGAAATTGCCGGAACCTGCAATGTACTCATATTCCCGGATTTAAACTGCGGGAATACAATGTACAAGGCGACGGAACGGCTTGCAGGCGCAATTGCAATAGGGCCTCTTGTTCAAGGGCTCCGCCGCCCCTTCAATGATGTTTCACGCGGCTGTTCCGCAGATGACATTGTTGATTGTGCGGCAGTGGCGGCGATAACTGAATGGACAGCATGATTTTTCGGCCCGGCGGCAGCTCTGAAGTTAACGGCGGCAAGAAAATTTTTCCGTTCCGGAAAAATTGATAAGGAAATTGGATGTTTGGCATAGGGAGGTTATCATGGAATTCTATGATGTTGTAAAAAACAGAAGAAGCATTCGTGCTTTTAAGAACGAGCCAATCGACAGGGATGCCCTGAGAAGAATTGGAGAAGCCGTAAATCTTGCACCCTCAGCATGCAATATACAGCCTTGGTGCTTCCGGATTATTCTGAACAAAGGAGTTCGAGAAGGCATAGGCTCATGTTATAAGAATGAGTGGCTCAAACAGGCGCCGGCAATTGTTGTCGCCATAGGAAACAGGGATGCGGCTTGGAAACGCCTAGAAGGTTCGAGCATTATTGATGTGGACATCGGTATTGCGATGGAGCATCTGGTGCTTGCCGCCACCGCCGAGGGGCTTGGCACCTGTTGGATATGCGCTTATGATGTGAGCCGGATGAATGCCGTACTCGGTATTCTTCCGCCATGGGAAGTGATTGCCATTTCACCTCTTGGCAAGGCCGCGGAAAATCCCGAACCAAGAAAAAGAAAACCGCTTCCAGATGTTTTCAGGGTCATTGAATGAACATAGTAGAACCACTTATCCTGAGCAGCGGTGACTGGACCGCCTCGTTCAACACGGCTACCGGCCAGAAAATGATTTTCTCGTGTGCTGGCCGGGAGTTTCTTTCACTTTCCGGAATGGTTTTCGGAAAAATCGAGGAGGCCTCCGGTTATTGTGTAAAATGCAAACAGCATGAAGCAATTGATCTGCTTAACAAAAGCGCTGAAATTGTAAATGTAATCCCTTTCGGTTCCGAGCCGCAGATTGTCAGGCAGTTTGAATTTGCCGGCAACCATGCAAAAATAACAACTGACTTCGAACTGAAAGCCCCGATGGAAGCCGAATCATTCGAGATTGACAATATTCTGGCCAGAGGGGCCTGGACAAAAATAGGGCTTTTGAAAATAAATAAACCGCTTCCCGAAACTTCGGATATCGAATGGCATCCCATCGGCAAAGAATCAGTTTGGAAGCTTGTGATTGAAGACATCCCACTCGTCATCCTTTTTGAGGGGAACGATGGGACAAGATTGGAAATCGGCACGGGTGATGATATATGGCGCTGGCGTCAGACTGAAACCTTTCCGGAAACAACAGCGTCAATTATTTTTGAAAAGTCATCCGGCGGAATATCTTTAAGGCGGGTTTTCGCAAAATGGAGGGAAACAGGGATAATCGCACCGAGAAAATACAGGTTCACCTGGTATTTTTCGTGGGAGATTCCTGATAAGAAATATTTCATCTGCAGTGGCGATGAGTTTTCTGAATTTTCCTTTTCAGGGAAAAACAAGGTATTGCCTGCCGGCTCTAGGTGTTTTAAATTTCCGGAGATGGATTTGCCGGAAATGTTTGCCGCGAAATTCGCAGATAATCCCACCGGGGCTCCGTGTTTCCACTCATCTCCGGTTTCCGGCCTTTTCAGGGACTGGGTCAGATCGGCTGCTGCAATTAAGGACGGCAAGCCTCTTGTGCTAGGCAACCTGAAAGTGTCACTCTGTGATCTGGCTTCGCATCTTGAAAGGCCACAGAAACAGAAGCTTCTTCACTGGAACATGATACGTGTTTTTGATTTTTACCTTTGGGCGAATAAACAGCTGAGATATTCGGATTCTTCTTTCTATATCCTTCCTGAAATGAACGGAAAGGTCTTTTCGATTCTTCCGTCTGTTAAAGGCATGTCTCTTCTGTCGGATTTGTGAGCCAATTTCAAAAGGCTTTCCTGTTGATTATGCAATCATTTCCTTTGCCTGTACGCATTTCCCGTGGTATTGTTGTCGCATGAAAAGGCTTTTGATAATATTATTTCTCTCATGGTTCCATTCCGGGAATGCCGAGGTTTTTACTCTTGCCCCTTTTTCCGGGGGGGGTAAAGGAGATCCTTCGGAATTTCTCAGCCCGCTTGATCTCTGGACTGAACCGGTTGTTATAAACGGTGTCGCCGGTGGCCTTAAAATATCAGTTCTTGACATAGGCCTTCAGATTTGCATAGGCCAGCTCAAGCAGAATTTCCCTGATGCGATAATTTCAAAAAATGACAATTCCGCCCTGTTGGAGATAAAAGAGAAGAATGGTGGCAGAAAAAGAATATATCTCGTCGAGCTCGGAGGTGTTTATCCGGTAATCCAGTTTTCAATTGACCTCCCTTCAAAAGTTCCTGACGCTCCGAAATGGCCTCGTGAACTTCCCATGCCCCCTGATTCAAAACCTCTTTCCACGATAGAATTCCCGTCGAGAAAAGCCAACTACGGATATTTCACCACCGCTCTTTCCTCCGATGAGGCGTTGCGTTCAATCAGGCTTCAGATTGGTGCAGAAGGCTGGCAGGCTTTCGGATCTCATGACAATCCGATGCATCCTGCCAAGGGGGATGTTTTCATCAATAAAAAACCTCTCAGGATAATGATCATCTCCTTCTCTGAAAGTGAGAACGGCGAGGTGAGCGGCGCGATTTACCAGAAGCCGGTTAGAGAGTAAGAAAGTTGTCAGTTATCAGAGGTCAGAGGTCAGAGGTCAGAAATTACCTGAATTCATCCACAATTCTGTGTCCATGTGTTTATGCTGTTTTTTGGCTTAGTAGTTCCGTTGGATCTTGGAAATTCCGTGTTGGACATTGGATATTCAGTATCAATTCGAATAGATGAAGGTTCTCTCTCCCATATCCTGTGGCAGGCTGAAGTTTTCAGTGCAATCCCATTTGAACCCCGATATTTTTGATAGATTTCGGATTTCACAGAGTTCTGTTTCCGTCTGACGCGGGGTTTTATAGAAAATGTACTTCCCGTTTTTCTTCAGCATCGGTCTGGTTTCACAGAATATTTCCCAGCAGCTGGAAACAGCCCTGGCGGTAATTACTTCAAAACTGTTCCTCCATTCCTGTTTCACTGAAATTTCACGCGCCCGGGCAGTGGCCACCGCCATGTTCTTCAGTTTCAGGATTCCTGTTGCGCGTCGCATGAAGTCGGTTTTCTTATGCGAAGACTCAACTGCGGTAAGCTTCAGGTTTGGAAAGGCCGATGCAAGCACAATAGAAGGAAAACCTGCGCCTGCACCGATATCGGCTATTTTTAGCGGAGCGCGTTTCAGTTCCGGGAAAAACTTGACGATATAAAGGCTGTCAATCACATGTTTTATCCAGAATTCATCAGGGCCTGTCAATCTTGTAAGGTTGTATTTCTCGTTTTCCTCTGTGAGGAAAATCCTGAAATTTTCCATAGTTGCCAGGAATGATGGCATGTCCGGGATGCTGAAGGTATTCAGCGTCGATTCCAGTTCCGGTGAGAGTTTAATATTTGTTTCCATGTCTAATTCCCGATTCCTGTTAACTTGTTCACTTTTCACTTTTCACTTTTCACTTTTCACTTTTCACTTTTCACTGGTCACTTTTCACTGGTCACTGGTCACTGGTCACTGGTCACTTTTCACTTTTCACTTTTCACTGGTCACTGGTCACTGCGTCTCTTTCATCAGTTGTACAAAACCATAGGTGATGAACGCCAGAGAATAGAAGAGGAGAATTACCGACATAGAATATCTCCAGGCCTTAGATTTTGAAACATGTCTTATCATATCGCGTAGCAGGTGCGGTTTTCCGCAGAGGAAGATTCCGTATGTGCCCATGATGAAGCAGAGCAGTGATAAAAACGGCTTGCAGGGTGTTTTGAATGCAAACGATTCATGCAGGAAATAATGCGCCAGTAAGATAAGCATTCCTCCAAAGGCGCGGGCGAAAAGGAAATCCAGAAAAAGATATGCGATCCATGTGCAGAGCGCCGCCATAGGGATTAGAAAGACATGCATCGAAGGGGAGAGAAGGGGTTTGGAATGGAATACGCACCAGAAAAAACCGGCACCGGCCAATATTACTCCCAGAAGCCTGTTCCTAGCCAGTTTCTCCTTCTCCGAAATATTGGTTTCACATGTCCTGAATGTCCATATAAATGATATGAAGAAAAAGATTCCGGTCAGCATCATGCTCAAGACAAATATTTGTTCGGTATTCAGCAAGTTGTTTCCCCTTGTTTCTGACATATAGTTTTTCAGCTAAATAATTTCATTTTTCAGCTGAAAAACTATCAATCTAACATTTTATTGTGATTATGAAAGGCTTATAACGATTTTCAACTGGAAAAACTGCGGTTTGAAATATAGATTTAAGCAGATTGTAGAGGAAATTGTTGTTTAACCACAGAGGCACAGAGACACAGAGGTGTTTTTATAATGGGGAATGAATACGCGCCAATACCTGATGAAATAAACGTAATTTAACTCTCTGTGCCTTTGTGTCTCTGTGGTAAATTTTTTAAGGAGTTGCAACGATGCTTAAACTTGGCGTTAATGTGGATCATGTGGCGACTTTGAGGCAGGCGAGGAAGACTGTATTTCCAGATCCTGTGGAAGCTGCACTCATTTGCCAGAAGGCGGGTGCCCATGGAATCACCGCCCACCTGCGCGAAGACAGGCGGCATATTCAGGATGATGACATGAGCAGGCTTTCCAGGACAGTCAAAAGACTGAACATGGAAATGGCCGTTACTGATGAAATGGTTAGAATAGCCCTTAAACTCAAGCCTCTCAGTTGCTGTCTCGTTCCTGAGAAAAGACAGGAACTCACCACCGAGGGTGGGCTGGATGTGGTTGGCGGATTTAAAAACATTACCCTGGCTGTTAAAAGACTTAACCGGGCTGGAATTATCATAAGCCTTTTTATTGATCCGGACAATGCGCAGATCGAGGCCGCTCTTGAGTCGGGCGCAGAATTTATTGAGCTTCATACCGGAACTTTTGCGGATAGCCGTGGCGCTGCGGTGAACCGTGAACTTAAAAGACTCAGAAACGCTGCGGAATTCGCAGATAAGATCGGGCTTAAGGTTAATGCCGGACACGGGATAGATTACAAGAATATAGAGGGAATAATCACAATTCCATTTCTCTGTGAGCTGAATATCGGGCACAGCATAGTTTCAAGAGCCGTTCTGACCGGCATGAATGAAGCTGTATCTGAAATGCTGAAGCTGATGAGGCGATATAGGAGTTAATGACCAGTGACCAGTGATCAGTGATCAGTGACCAGTGAAGATACTCTTACTTGGTAACTGATCACTGATGACTGGTCAATGAGTGATTGGTAGGAAAACAGCAAAAGGGGTGACGCTGTGAGTCATTTGCAGCATGCACGTAGTTTCCGGGATTTGATTGTATATCAGAAGTCTAAGGTTGCGGCAAAGCATATTTTTGAGATTACCAAGCGTTTTCCTAAGGAGGAGATGTATTCGCTTACGGATCAAGTGAGGCGCTCATCACGGTCAGTTGGAGCGCAGATTGCGGAAGCTTGCGCAAAGAGGCGTTATGAAAAACATTTTGTAAGTAAGCTGACTGATGCTGACGGGGAACTGCAAGAGACACAGCACTGGATTGACATTGCGACGGACTGTGGGTATTTGACGCAGGAAGATGTTAGCAACCTTAACAGTGAACTTGCTGAGATCGGGCGGATGTTGAACTCAATGATTGAAAAAGCTGATGCCTTTTGCGGTGAGCCCAAGCTCTCAGTTCGTGAATCCGCTGTAGATTATTTCTCTACTGATGACTGATGACTGATGACTGATGACTGATGACTGATGACTGACAACAGGAAGGAACATAAACATGGCTCGCAGTGTAATGCACGATATACTCGAACTTGGAGTAAGTTCACGGGCTTCGGACTGGCATATAAAAGAAGGCTCGCCTGTTACAATCAGGATTGACAGCAGGCTTGTCAGCACCGATATGATTGCCACGAATGATTTTATCGATAAAGTCTCCGCGCTCATGTTGTCAACTGATGAGCTTAGACGCAGGTTTAACGAGACCGGAGATGCTGATTTTTCATTTGTTGAGGATGATGTAGGCCGCTTCCGTGTGAACATACACAGGCAGAGAGGCTTGGTGTCCCTTTCGATGAGGCATGTTAAAAGTAAAATACTCTCCCTTGATGAACTGGGTGTTCCACAAGCCGTTAAAAGGATAGCCGAATCTGAGCGAGGTATCATTATTGTCAGCGGTACGACGGGATCTGGCAAATCCACGACACTTGCCGGAATGATTGAATACGTAAACCAGAATTTTAGAAAGCATATTATTACAATTGAGGATCCTATCGAGTATGAATTCCGGGATTCTGAATCTATCATTGAACAGCGTGAAATCGGACTTGACACTGTGAATTTCGCAGGTGCGCTTAAGCATGTCCTGCGCCAGGATCCTGATGTGATAATGGTCGGGGAAATGCGCGACAAGGAAAGCTTCGATGCCGCCCTGCAGGCGTCTGACACCGGACATCTTGTGCTTACTACTTTGCATGCAACCAATGCCACGCAGGCGATCAGCCGTATCCTTGATTTCTATGAAAGAGCCGAGCAGGATGCAATCCGTGGCGCTCTGTCAATAAACATAAGGTCAATCATGTGTCAACGGCTCATAAGGCGCGCTTTTGGCGGCGGCGTGATTCCCGCTCTTGAGATTATGCTGAATACTCCGATTGTGAGGAAGCTTATTGAAGAGAATAGAGTGGATAAACTTCCATCTGCTGTTGAGACAGGCAGGGAAGATGGAATGCAGTCTTTCAACCAGTCGCTTCTCGGACTTGTGAACGAAGGCCTCATTACAGAGGAGGACGCTCTCAAAATGGCAAGTAATCCAGAATCCCTGAAGATGAACCTGAAAGGCATTTTCTTGAACTCGAGCGCAGAAATTATTGGATGAAACTGCTTTTTATTGCAATTGTTGCAATAAAAAGATATTGAATATCGTTTATCTAGCAAATAGGGAGATTTGATGAATTTTGTAATGTGCAAAAGCAAGATACACCGAGCCAGGGTGACAGAGAGTATTTTGGATTATGAGGGTAGTCTTGAAATAGATACTAATATTATGAAAGATGCTGGGATCTACCCGTATGAGAAAATCCTTGTGGTCAATGCTTCAAATGGCCAGAGGTTTGAGACGTATGCGATTCCAGGAAAAGCAGGCAGCAGGGATTTCAAGGTTAATGGGGCAGCTGCACACAGGGCAAATCCAGGAGACATTATAACGATAATGTCGTTTGGAGTGTGTTCTGAGGAAGAAGCCAGGAGCATATCTCCAAAGATATTGATAATGGACGGAGAAAATAGAATTACAAAGAAAAAGGGTCGTTCCCCACTGGCCGATGCTGTGTAAATTTAGAAAGTAGAAGTTGGAAAGTAGAAAACAAGAACTGATTTCAAAGCTACAGAACTAATATTTCTATGTTTCATGCGTATTGTATTTAATAGCGGTTTTGTAAAGTTTAGTTTAGTGTATAGGAATTTCAAAGTTTTGTATCTATGAGCGCGAATGCGCTCTTTTGGAGTGCGGCGTGTAAGCGCCGCTGACACAGCGCACTCCGAAAGACGCTACGCGTCAAAAGAAAGAGTTGCGGCCCTCTTGCCCCGTCGGATGACTGGGTGGCCGCCTAATTAAAGTCTATGGTGGTGAGGAAGACCCCCTGCGGGCTTGCCCCGCGGGAGTCAAAGATTGAAAGGGCTAAAGCATTGACCTCTAGCTCCACAATCTCCCTTTCCTGCCAGGTAAACTGGCAGGGGATTTATAAAACAGGGTGCGGCATTAAGCATGCTTTAAAGCATGAATCAAAAGGTTTAAAGTGGTTCATGGAAAGAAGAAAACCATTAAAAATGAGTCGCGTTTCAGGTCAGACGGCAACAGAGTACTCATTGATGCTTCTGATGTTCATGCTGGTTGCGGTTACAATGCTTCTTCTGCTTTCAGCATTGAATGGTTATGGATGGAGGATCCTATCGCTTGTGGGATTGGATTACCCGTAAATATAAGGAATCTTAAAGTTTATGAACACCCAATATCCAACACTCAATTTCCAATTTTCATCGGAATTAATTAACTTGGACATTGGATATTCCGTGTTGGTTATTGGATATTCAGAGCTGAGACCGTATGAATTTTCAGGCAAGCGCCTGTGTTACATTAAATAAATAGGAGAAAGAAAGATGAAAAAGTTTATGAAGAAGAAGAGATCTGGACAGACGATTGTCGAGTACATCCTTATTGTTGTTCTCGTTGCCATTGCCGCGCTTGTGGTTCTCGGTCTATTCAGTGATACCCTAAGGAAGAAGATTTCCGGAGCGATTTCGTCTATAACGTCCGGATCGGAAGCAACGGATGCCCAGAGCAATATCCAGACAAAGTCTGAAGATATTCTCAAGGATCTTGATGAAACGGGTGTTCAATAAGCTGTTAAGCTTTTCTCAGTTTAAGAGTAAACCGTTATTTTGTTCGTAGTAGGCGAATTTATTCGCCGTTCTTGAAAGCAACGCCTAATAAATTGCGCTACTACCAGCAAAAACGACAGAATGTTTTAGTTGGAGTTCAAGCTTTCCTGTCCGTCGAAGCCTTGGCGAAGTCGGAACCTTGTTTTGATGGTTTCGGATTTATTGATGAGCGAGCGAAATCACATGGAGTGCGGTAATTTATTACCGCCTTGTTCAGAGAAATTCATTTCTCGTGGGAAGTAATCGCAAAATGAATTTTGCGATACAAGGCTGTAACAAGTTACAGCACTCCAAGTTCAAGCGGAAGCCTTGCAGGAAAAACATAAAAACAAGATGTTATTCCTTAACAATTCTATACCGGGTAAAAAGGATTCCTCCATCATGAAGAAGAAGCTCTTCACCCTCCTAGTAAAAGCCGGCAAGGATGCCAGAGGTCAGACTATTGTTGAATCGCTTTTCTGCTCCATGGTCATAATGATTATACTTGTCGGGCTCCTGCAGATTTTCCACATCGGGATTGCTAAACTTCTCACAGATTATTCCGCGTTCAGGACGGCGCGTTCATCTTGTGTGGGCTTTGCGGATTATCTTCTGGATAGAAGCTCCAGGGTCGGTGCAATAGGTGCTTCCGGAAAGATGTTGGAAGCCCAGAACAGTTCCGATTTCGGTTCGCCAATGGCGCAGTTCGCCGCAGAGGAATTCATGATACCCGAATATATTTCCGGAAATAGATGGCTTAAATACGAGTACTGGTATGGTGAAAACACCTATGACGCACCCCTATACTATGGTTATGATACCGATGCTGTTACTCCTCCTAGTACCCGCCTTTGGAATGTGCATTCTACAGGTGATTTTTCTGTCAACGACACCGTCACTTTCAATAATTATCCTTTCCCTTTCTACGACTTGTTTGACCGGAACAGGATTATCTTCAGTACTGTAGGTAACGAATTTAGGGAAATTGATATAAGCGGTTCTTCAAATATGACAAACCATGCCCGCGACTACATTGTAGGCGGTGAATAGGACGTTTGGAATATGAACAGGAATATTGTAAAATCAGCAGAAAATGGACAGGTTCTTATTATAGGTATTATCACTTGCCTTATTCTCCTCATTGCAATCATTTTCCTTTACGATCTGCATTCAATTATCCGGGTGAAGGTGAAAGCGCAAACAGCCGCTGACGCAGCCGCTCTCACAGCCGCAAACTGGCAGAGGCACAGTCTGAACCTTATAGGTGAACTGAATCTAGTTAAGGCCTGCACGGTACTTGTCTGGGATATTGGCCCTTTTGTTATTAATCCTGGTGAAAATCTAGATGATCCAGGACCGCAAGGACCATTAGCCAGGGAATCTGAACTAATTACCGAAATGCAGGCGAGGGTTTCATTTGTCGGTCCTATGATTGGCTTTGGCGCTGCACAGCAGGCCGCAAAAAACAATGGAATGAATAATGTCCCTCACTTCACCAATGTAGTTAACGAACATATAGGCAATCTCTTGAACGATGATTTTTATGGAGCTACGGCAGTTAGTCAAATTATAGAAAAATATTCCTGGCGAACTCCTTACACGCAGATGGTTGAATCCGTTAATATCGGACAGGGTGGAATTGCTGCAGCGCCGAATGTGGACTTTGCCTCTCTTCCGGATGTTAATCCATCTTGGTTGCTGGATGTCAGGTTTTGGCGGGCAGTTGCCGCAGAATACTGGTGTTACCCCACGCTGCGTTCTCTTGTTAAAACTTTTAGTTTCTCCGGGGCATGGTGGCAGGCCTCCATTGTTCAAGATTCAGCAAGCTTCCCTGAAGAATGCGAGTACTCTCCAATATATATCGAGTATTCGGGAGTAGGGGATACTCCTGTTTTTGATCTTGCCAAGAATTCTCTTGATACGATAGCTGCAGACAGGGATCTGACAGTTTCTGATAGATTTGATAAAATCGATCCTGCCGATACAGATAGGATAAACACTCCTCTCCCATATGTAAAATGGTGCATTTACGAATCAAGATGGGCGACTGGCAATATTCCTGCTTCCGAATGGACTGGAAGCGGGGCCATAAGTTATCTGCGTTCGCCGTTGATGCCGGAGTATATCTACGGTGGTGCTCTCTCTAAAATGCGATGTTACGCCGAGCCTACTACAATGTCGAGCAATTACAAGGCAAGCAAATTATCAGGAGATTGGCTGTCTGCATCATCTGCAAACGTTGCTCCTGTAACTTGTACAGCTCTTGCCAAACCCCTTGGGAAACTGACTGCCGGAGTGCCTCCTCATGCAGCAAGCATGGTGCTTCCCGTTTTTGACAAGTCCCGACTGATCCCGGTGGCCATGCAGGATCCGTCAGGCCTTTATGACCCATTTAATGCTGACCAATACGCTCTTTTCATGTTTCTTAAATGGGTGGCCAATGTTTCTGATATCAACAATCCTCCTGCCGGTTGTCCCAGCGCATATTATCTCACCCTTTTTCAGACACTTGACAGAGAGTCTTGGCGTAGTAGGGGATGGAATAGAAATTATCTCAATCAGACCATTCCAACCTTTTATAATCAGGATACAAATCCAGCCGGTGCAGGCTGGCTGCAGATGGGGCGCACTTTTACTTATGACATAAATGGGGCCCCGGTTTCAGTTCTTACCACAAATGAGGATTCATGCGACGATTGGCCCCCTGGCGGCCCCGGCACTCGTGAAGGTCCGACAACACTGCATTAGTATTTGTATTTATGGAACGCCGGCACCCTTGCCGGCGTTCTTAATTAAAATAGTGTGGTACAGGCGTCTCGCCTGTTTTATTCTTTCTTGAAGAACAGGTGAGATGCCTTTACCACATTAAAAAAGATGCCAACAAGGGTGCTGGCGTTCCATAAGAGTTGCGGCACTTGACGGTCAGAGTGAGCCTTTTTTTAGGGTAGCTTTTCCCCATCTTCTTGATCTCGGAAATTGTTTCATCATGCCTAATCTGAGCTGATTTTCTTAAGTTGGAGTTCAAGCTTTAGCTTGCGTAATTTATTAAATACTAAGACAAACTAATCCGCCTAGGCGGACCAACATAAGACATTGCCATAGCAATATTTTCCTGTATTTTTCAATCAACTCTACTGATTGGATTTGTTGTCAAGAGGCTCGCTTTTTCTTTGTAGCGACTTATTCCTATTATTGTGACTTCCTGTCTTTAGCAGCCATTTCGCTTCAATTGTATCCGCAGACAAATCAGCCCCGCAAGCCCATTCAACGAAGTAGCCGCCATTGGACACCTTCCTGAATTCATTAATGTCTCGCAGCGCCTCGAAGGCCTCATATTTGAGATAGGGGCTGATGTCAAACGTACCCGTGCGACCATCTTCCGAAATAACGGACAATACCCTGTTTGATTCCAGTTGAATTTTTGCAATAATCATTGGATTGAGAATCCCATAAAACATCGATATATTCGGCATTCAAATATAGTTATAAAATCCTTCTCAGGATTTTATCGTCATCAGTACTTTGAATTCCGTGGATTCTTCTGGTTGGAGGATTTTCAGTGTCTTGAATTTTTCTTTTTCAGCGGTTTGCCCTTCAACGTGGCAGTTTGCTGGTTCGAGTCCGACAACATATTCTCCTTCGCCGGTCATTTTCCATTCGGTGAAAAATGGGAGTTCCTTTTTCCTGTATGCTACTTCAAATCCGAGCCCGAGTTTCTCATTTGAGAGCGTGCATCTGGCGAAACCATCATTGTCGGAGGGAATATCATGATAAAAACACTGTTCATTGAAATTTTTCACAGGACCTGAGAATTTGTGCCATTCTTTGATTCCTTTGGCGGCAGTCTCGTCTCTTGGCACGACATTGTGCTTCTTTGCCTTGATGACCGAATTTTCCGATAGCAGCGGGAATCCGAGGTTTATATGGTACAGGAGCATGAGCGGAGCTGGTTTGAATCCTTCGTTCTTCACCAGGTCCGTGATTTCAATTGTGTTTGAGCCGAGAGATGTGGATATGGTTCTTTTCAGAAGAAGGTTTTCCCCGAAGAATTTAGCCTCGCGGATTTCGCCGCTGACGGATAGAATATATTTCCCGTTCACCCATTCCTGTCTGCATGAAATTTTTTCGGCAGGGGTATTGGATAGAAAACCGTGCAGTGGGAAATTCTGGGATTGGTCTGGAGCACCGGCGCTTATGAGTCCGCAACCGGTCATGAGTCCGCCACCCCAGTTTTTCAGCCAGCCAAGTCCAACGGGATTGTGATAGGAGGGATGGCAGTAGCCGTTGGCGCCTATGATTGAGAGTGGAATGCCCTTGAAGCTACAATGCATGATATCCATTCCGCGTTCCGGGACTACAGTGAAGAAAAGCCCGCTTCCGGTATGGATGTCCGCGATTCTCATTCCGCGGCTTTTGCCGTCAGACAGGACAGATTCCCTGACTCCTGCGACTTGGCTCATGGAACCGAGATGTTTTTTAAGTTCCGACCTGGATAAGTTTGCAAAGTCCATGTTTCGTATCTCCCTGTTAAGCGTTATATGATATTACTTTTTCCCCGCGGGGAAAAAGTATCAAGGATAAATATAACCAGGGGAAGACTCCCCAAGAAAAAAAGCCTGCCGTTTTACGGGCAGGCTTAATATTTCAACTGATATTATCTCAGATTATCGTCTGTCTCTGAAACCGCCTCTGTCGCCGCCACCGCCTTCGGTTTTTTCGCGTGCTTCATTGACTCTCAGGTTACGGCCGCTGTAGTCTTTGCCGTTTGTTCCTTCGATCGCCTTGAGAGCTGCATCGTCTTCCATCTCGACAAAGCAGAATCCGCGGGATCTTCCAGTTTCTTTGTCTTTGATGATTTTTACCGAGTTTACTGCGCCGAATTCTGAATACATTGTGCGGACTTCCTCTTCAGTTGCTGTGAAGGGAAGATTGCCTACATAGAGGACCTTCATCGTTCATTTCTCCATTAACTTAAATTTACATTTCTATATTTTCAGAATCTGCGGCCTAGCAGATGCGCCATGTTACATATATAGCCTTTGCGGTGTTCGTGGCATAAGCTCTTCTGTAAGCAGGCAAACCATACTGAGGCTGCTGACTGAAAATATTTCTAAAAGTTTCCACTATATATGTGTAAACCGTTTTTCCAAATACTTTTATCAAAAAAACAAGCTTTTAATATTATTTGGGATAAATTGGATTATTTTAACACAATTTTTTTAATATATTTCAGGGAGGATAGTAGATGCCGATCTGTAGGCATATCGTTCTCGGCAACGGAAAATTCAGGTGCGTGATAAGCTTCCGGAAGGATTACAAAACCCCTCATATCACGGCCTATCTCCCCAACCAGGGAAATTCCGAGGACACCAGGATACTTGCTTTGAAGGATCAGGACCTTCCTCTTTCAGGCGATCCGGATTTCATCAAATCCACCGAAAGCCTCTTTCCCGGAAGGCATGTGAAAATCAATCTCGAGATTCCCGGTAAAAGCCCCTTTTCATGGGAGCTCTGGGTGAACGAAGGCGATCAGCTGCTGTTCTTCAAGAATTCGGCCGGTAGGAACTATTCTCTCAAGTGCGACCGTGAAAAGGCGACATTCAGGCAGGCTCTTCCCTTCTTTGGAAATCCACCTGCAAAATTCCCCCAGAAAAATTCATGCTCCAACGTCATAATGCAGGACTCTGAACTTGCCGGTATTACAAATGCATTACCGCCAGTTTTTTCCGCAGTCATAAGGGAGGACGGCAGGTTTCCTGCAGGGACGCACAATGCCTACGGGGGGGCGTGGATACGTGACGGAGTCATGTCGGCAGCCGGATGGGCTTATTCCAACTATGCGGAAACTGAAAAACTTCTGGAATATCTTTTTGTGAATGTCCCACCAAAGGAGGGGCAACTCGAGGAATACGGGATGATGATCTGGGGAGTCTATCAGTACTGGTGCCATTCCGGGAACAATTCCTTTGTTGAGAAATTCGCGGCCCGCCTCAGGGAGTTCGTATGGAAACCCTTCGAAAGCTTGAATAATGGACTTCTCTTTTCAAAGGTGGAAGGTTACTGGGAGCGTACATATCTAGGCGAGGGATATTCCTTCTCTCAGAACTGCTGGGCTGTTCATGCTGTTGACTGCTATCTTGAAATGGCGAAACATTTCAGATGGGAGGACGAGTTTGATGTCCTTAGGGAGAAAAGGCAGGTCGTATATAGCAGTTTATTCGACTGCAGGTTTAAGAGGAACGGATATTTTGTGAAAAGGCTGTTGCCTGACTTCAGCGTTCAGGACTATGTCCCTGTCGAAAGGTATTTGTCGATGGGGGTGCATAGCTATAAGAATGAATATGCAAAACCTGAAGATTTGCTGATAGGGCACGGTGCGCTCAATCCGGACACCCAGACATGCACTTGCTGGCTCTGGAATCTTATACCGGCGGAATCACCTGAAGCGCTTGCCACTGGAAATGAGATATGGAAACTCTGGAACCAACGCTGGGATTTCGGCGGGCTTGAGCGTTACAATTGCACGAGTGACTGTGACAGGGAGGTCGCCGGTCCCTGGTTTCTTGCCTCTTTCATGATGGGCAGGGCTTATCTGCTTCAGAACGATTATCTGCGGGTTTCGCAGATAATTGAATGGGGGAGGAAGGAATTCAACGGTTCCGGATGGAGCGAGAGGATTTCAAAATCGCACAACCCACTAGACCCGAACCGCTACGTCCATGAGATCCTTAACTGGCCGTCGGGCGAGTGGCTCATGATGGTCTACAGGGAGGGTGCAGGCCTTTATCCTACAGCCGAAGGTCTTCGCATTTCACCGCATCTGCCGAGGAAATTCAATGGAATCAAGATTCAGAACTACAGATATCGCGGTTTCACCTATAATATTGTCTATCAAGGGGTCGGAAGCGAAGTTCGCAGATTCAATTTCAATGGTCGTCAGCTGAGCTCGAATCTTATGCCTCTTGAAAGCGGTGATATCGAAGTCATAATGAAGAACTGAGATTCCATCCGGAATTTATTTTTACATGGAGCGACAGCTCCTTGTAACTGGCATTGAAATCATATTCGTGTATATTTTTCCTTTTAAATTTCCAGAAAAGGGTGAACGTTATTTTCAGCTTAAAAACAAAAAAAGTAGATGGTCAAAGCCGTGAACCGCACGGAGAAGGTGCTCCGTCTTTCTGGGTCATCCTGGTGATTGTCTCCTGCGTCATGATTTTACTTGTTTATCTCTTCGCGCATACGCAGAAAACTAAAACCGTACAGGTTCCGGAAACTAAAAAGGAACTTAAACAGGAATCGGGGATTAAGGGGCCCGTTAAAAAGGCCACTCCGAAAAGTGCGGCCGAACACAAACTCATTTCCGCTAATTGTGTACTTGCGGAAGAACATCTCAAATATGACAGGCCCGTTCAGGCGAAGGATGTGGCGTTGAAGGTTTTGGCTGCAGGGATAGGTGAAGATGATCCGTTGTGGGGTAGGGCTGTTGCAGTTATCAATAAGGTAAGTTCGTTAGTGATTTCAACGGATCTACCTGGCCCGGAAAAGGAATCCTATGTGGTTCAGAAGGGTGACAGCCTCCTTAAAATAGCTTCGGATTCCAATACAACGCTTGACCTGCTTGTGAAATGCAATGGGCTAAATGAGCCCAATCCTGTGATACGTCCCGGTAAAACTATTAAGATATTTAAAGGAAATTGGAAGGTGGAAGTTAGCAAAAAGCGTTTTAAACTTTATGTTTATAACGGTGAAAATTTATTTAAGGTTTATAATATAGGTATCGGAAAACCTGAAAAAACACCTGCCGGTACTTTTGAAATTGATGTGAAGAAAAAGGAGCCTGTCTGGGCCAAGGACGGAAAGCAGGTTGCCTACGGTTCAAAGGAGAACATCCTCGGAACACGGTGGATGTCCCTCAAGGCGTCTTCTGAACCAAATCCCGCATCGAAAGGGTACGGGATTCACGGCACATGGGTGCCCGGTGAGATCGGCAAAGAGAGTGGTGTCGGGGGCATAAGGTTGAACAATGATGATATCAATGAGTTATATATGATCGTTCCATTGCACACAACAGTCGTTATCGGGGATTAAATATGGCAAATACTGTTTTGGATTTTGAAAGGCCGATTGCAGAACTTGAAGCGAAAATCGCGGAGTTCGAAAGCCTCGGCAATTCACACAGCGTTGATGTTGATAAGGAAATGGTGCATCTCAGGAGAAAGATCGAGGAGACAAAGAAAACAATATACGAGAGTCTGACTCCATGGCAGAGGGTTCAGCTTGCCCGCCATCCAGACAGGCCCTATCTAATGGATTATATAAATAGGATTTTCACTGATTTCCTGGAGTTCCACGGTGATCGAAGGTTTTCGGAGGATCCCGCTATTGTGGGTGGTTTTGCGAAACTTGACGGGAAGCCGGTTCTCGTAATCGGAACACAGAAGGGACGCAATATAAAGGAGAATGTTTTCAGGAATTTCGGGTGTCCGCATCCCGAAGGCTACCGTAAAGCCCTTCGCCTTATGAAACTTGCTGAAAAAGCTAAGATATCCATAATAACCCTTATCGACACTCCCGGAGCATTTCCGGGTATAGCATCCGAGGAGAGGCATATTGGTGAGGCTATTGCCGTCAATCTGAGGGAAATGTTCGAGTTCCCCGTCCCGATTGTCGCGGCGGTGATTGGGGAAGGCGGTAGCGGAGGGGCGCTCGGAATAGGGGTGGGGAATAAAATCCTGCTCATGGAGAACGCATATTATTCTGTCATAACGCCTGAAGGCTGTGCCGCAATCCTTTGGAAGGACAGGTCGTTTTCAGCGAAAGCTGCGGAATCTCTGAGGCTTACCGCAAAAGACCTTAAGGAGCTTGGGATAATTGATGAAATAGTCAAGGAGCCGCTCGGAGGCGCTCACAAGGATTTTGATGCAGCAGCTGAATCCCTGAAAAAAGCGCTTAAGAAAAATCTTGCCGATCTTGAAAAGCTGACACCTCAGGAAATCAAAGAGAACCGCTATCAGAAATATCGGAAAATGGGAGTTTTCACTGAATAGGATTTCTGATGCAGAAAATTCAAATACGAATGGCTGAGAAAAAGGATATAGAAGCAATCTGCAGAATCCTTGCGCCTTATGCGAGAAAAAAAATCGTCCTGCCGCGTGATCCGGTGGAAGTCTCAAAGCATATCAGTAATTTCTGTGTTGCGGAGAAAAATGGAAGAGTCATCGGATGTTGCGCATTCCGCGATTACGGAAACAAGCTTTTTGAAATCAGATCTCTTGCGGTAAGTCCCCGGAATGTAGGGGGCGGAGTAGGCTCAAATCTGGTCAATTTTCTGAAAGAAAGAATTTTCAGCCATGGCGACGTCAAAATATTCGCCCTGACCACCAGTGCCGGTTTTTTCAACAGACTTGGTTTCCGGACTGTAGAAAAAGATATGTTCCCACAGAAAATCTGGAGCGACTGCTCAAAGTGTCCGAAACTCAACGACTGCGACGAGGAGGCAGTGATGATTGAGCTCTGACCTGAATGGTGCTAACTTAAAAATTACCGCCGAAGTAACTCGTCCGCCTAGGCGGATGACCCGAGATTCGCGGGTCAGATAGACCCGCGCTACTTTAATGTATAGGAATTTCAAAGTTTGAACACCCAATATCCAACACTCAATTTCCAATATCCATCGGAATTGAATCCAGGAAAATTTTAACTTGGACATTGGATATTCCGTGTTGGATATTGGATATTCAGAGTTGCGGCCCCTGGCCGCCTAATTAAAATGAAACTTAACTTAGCGGTATTCAGCTCTGACTTTAAATCAAACAGGCTAAACCATGGAAAGCTCGGAAAAAGTACATCCTCTTTCAAGTTCTCCAGAAGAAATAAAACGTGCATTCAAAGCCAGCCGTGGCAGCAAGACGGATCTTTTCGCCTATGGCACCCTCATGGATGACAAACATGTCCGGCTTCTTCTCAAACGAGTTGTTCCCTCTGTGCCGGCGAAACTCTATAATTACATGAGGGTCGCACCTTCCTGGAGTTTTCCGTTTATTGTCAAACAGCATGGCGCAGTTACGGAAGGCAGAATACTCAAGGGCCTTTCTCCGGAAGATATGAAAGTCCTTGACGACTTTGAGGTGGAAGGGCACCTTTTCAAGAGGCAGTTGACGGTTGTCAGAACCGCCAGGGGCCGCCAGCGCTGCATGTCCTACGTAGGTAATATCAGTGCGCTCGAAAAATCTTTCGGCAAGGAGGTGCAATTCGAGGACAGGTATAATCGTTTCATTGAGAAGAAGGTTGATGCTGTCATCGCGGACATGAATACCGACAAGTCCGAAATGACCAAGCGCGTGATCCATGAACTGATGGGTTCGGCGGTGGATGAAATCATTCAGTCCCATTTCGACGGTAACTACATTTGCAATTATATAATGGTCCAGGCTCTTGAGGATGCAAAGCCTCCCCACCTGAAGGAGCTCCTGATAAACAAGGATCTCCTTCCTTACGCCGGTAATTACATGCGTCTCGCATGCAAGCACATCGCATTCAACCAGCTTGTTGAGGCGGTCAGACATGAATATCTTGATGCAGTGAGAATTGCGCAACCATATTTCAGACACGGACTTTCGATACTGCTTGCGATGCTCTACTACAATAGGCATTCGAAAGCAATAAACGATCTGTTCAAGGAGAAATCCCTCGACACGATTGTCGAGGGCAGGAATTACAGGGATTATGCGAAATTCGCAATTGAAATTTCGGACAGCATTTACAACTCGAAGGAGATGCAGCCGATTATCGAGTTTGTTGAGGAGAACTGGTATTCGGCTCCGACACCGCTCGGGGCGGAGCTTGAGTTCAGCTGCCTCGGAAAACGCGCCGTATATGCCAATCCGGGAGAAGACAGGATGTACGACGGCTTTTACTGGTTCAAGGATTTCGACATGTTCCGCAGGACCTGGCGTTTGGGCGGGCATGTGGATTCGCATCAGCAGATAACCGTAGGGCAGGAACGCCAGCGCGGATTTTTTGAATACGCTCTTGGGCGCTATCAGATTGTGGGCGACCTCTCCCGTCCCCTTTTCGCATGCCCGTGGGGAATGTCCATCCTGATAAATGAGGCCGTAAAATTCGCAAATATCCCTCCCCACAGTCTGCATATTTCAATGGAGCTCCAGAGAGGTAGAACCAGCAGCAACATAACGGATATGGAGCATAAGGATGAAGACCTTGCCTGCCTGCTGCTGCTCGGTGGCGATATCCGGCCGGATCCGACGGGCAAACTCAGGGAGTGGAGGGTTTACGACGGGGAGCTAGACACCAACATCAATAAATCACTGAATTTCTCCGACCGCAAGTTTCATTTTGCCAAACCGGATCAGGATGAAAGTGAAGCATCCGACGTAATGGAATATAAGTTCTTAAGGCTCAACCGTGAAAATACGGACTATGAGAGTCTGATTATAGCGCTCAAGGGATATCAGTTCGCAACAAGGGCCAGACCGATAAAAACTCAGACGCTTGAGAGGGAGATGCCCGAACAGACATTCCTGCGTGCATGGGCTGCTAACCCACAGACTCTGGATTCTTCGGCGATAAATAAATTCATAGAAAAGGTTGAAAAGGGACTTCTGGAGGAGAACAACATAGCAAGGCTCCCTTCGACTAAGCAGACGGCGTTGAGAAGGATCGAGGAACGGCTTCTGGAACGGAATTCATACATATCGAAAAATAAATGATTTGACAATGACCTGAAATCGGTCTTAATTATAGTCATACTGTGCAAACTCATCTTATCTGGGAGGAAAGGCGCCATGAAACTTCATGATACTGTAAAATCAATTAGTTATGTGAAATCGCACGCTTCAGAGATCTTAAATAAAATTTGTGACTCGCACGTAACATATGTTATCACCCAGAACGGCGAGGCCAAGGCGGTTATTCAGGATGTCGAGGAATATGACAAGCTTCAGGAGTCTCTGGCCATGCTGAAACTGATTGCACAGGGCAGGAAAAATATTGAGGAAAATAAAGTCAGGCCATTCAGAGAGTCTTTTTCTTTTATTCGCAGGAAAATTTCAGAGAAGAAATCCCTGGTGGGAAAATGAAATTCAGACTGTTGATAACAGAAGAAGCGGAAAAGGATATTGTCGACATCTGGTCATATATAATGATAAATGACTGTATTGAAAATGCCGATTGTGTGGTTGATGGCTTGGAGGATGCCATAAGGTCGCTTGAGAAAATTCCTCAAAAGGGGCATCTCCCTCCGGAACTGGAAAGGATATCAGTTTTCAATTATCTTGAAATTCATTTCAAGCCATACCGAATCATATATCAGATTTCAGACGGTTCTGTTTCTATTTATTGTGTAATCGACGGGAGACGGGATATACATAAGATTTTAGAAAGAAGACTCTTGAAGTCTTGAGGTGGATTTACATGAAATACGACAATCGGCCAATAGGTGTTTTTGATTCGGGGCTCGGAGGTCTGACAGTTGCTGCCGCGCTCAGGAAATCACTCCCGAACGAAAACATAATTTATCTTGGCGACACCGCCCGGGTCCCGTACGGTGATAAATCTCCTGCAAACATTATCCGTTTTGGAATTGAGGATGCGGCATTCCTGGTGTCAAAAGGGGTCAAACTCATTATCGTTGCGTGTAACACTGTGTCGGCGCTCGCGTTAGTCGAAATTCGCACGAAGTTCGCAAAGGTCCCGGTGATTGGAGTCTTGGATGCAGGCGTCAGGGCATGCCTCAGGGCGAAACCTAAATATGTCGCGGTGATCGGGACGAGGGCGACTGTCAGCAGCGACGCCTACCGCCGCGAAATTCATGCCGTGAATCCAGGGATAAATGTCAGGACGATTGCGTGCCCGCTTTTTGTTCCAATTGTGGAGGAAGGCCTTGCTGACAGCGAGATCTGCCGCCTGACTATTGATTTCTATCTGAATTCCCTGAAGAAGGAAACCCCGGACATGCTTCTTCTCGCATGCACACATTATCCCCTTCTTAAGAAATCCTTCCAGTCATATCTCACGAAGAAGGTGAAGATCGTTGACAGCGCAGACGCATGTGCGAAATTCGCAGAGGAATATCTTGAAAAAAATTCCCTTTCTGCGAGCGAGAGAACTTCTGGAACAGAGCGTTTTTACGTTACGGACATGCCCGACTCATTTTTCAAACAGGCGAAAAAATTCCTGGGCCGCGACCTAGAGCACTTCCAGAAAGTTTCAATCTCCGAGAATTGAGACGAAGTTTGTATTTAAATAATTTTTTTCAATTTGATCTCAATTGGCTGCTCCTTATGGCTAATTCTCCCTTTCCCATTCCGCCACAATACCGAAATGAAAATAGTCGCTTATTTTTCCACAGGCGGAAAAATTAAACATGATAATCAGGTTTAAGAAGAAGTCAGATTTGAACAATCAGTTGACGTTATCCCCTGTCTCGGTATATTAAAAAGGAAGAAACTAAAGAATCTGGAAAAGATATGGATGCGAAAAACATATTGGTTGAAATCAGTGAAGCTTTTGCACATGCCAGGTTGGAAGCGGTTATGATTGGTAATGCGGCAGCAGCTATTCAGGGAGCACCGGTTACTACAATGGATATTGATTTCTGCATCATGGAGACTGATGAAACTTTATCAAAATTAAGCTTGGTTGCCAAACAACTTGATGCAAAACTTATAAACTACGGTTCTTTCTTTCAGATTCAGGCTCCGGAACGAGAACTGTATTTAGATTTCATTTGCAATGTTTTGGGCGTAAAATCTTTTGATACACTTATGAAAAGGAGTATTCGAGTTTCTTTTGACGGATGCTATGGTTTGAACATTGCACTCCTTGAAGATATCATAAAAAGCAAAAAACTGGCAGGACAAGACAAAGATTTGGCGGTCTTGCCGATACTTGAGCGAACCTTGAGGATTAAAAATGAAGAAGGCAAACGTCATAAATCCAAATAAGGCAAAGTCCAGGTCTAAACCTGCCGTCAAGCCTGATTATAGCCAGCTTGAATTGTCCATGATTTTGTCGCGACTGGCCTTGCCGATGGAGAAGCGAACCGGATTTCTCAGGAGAAGATTGCCCAATGGCGGAAGCTGTTTGTAAGCCTCTCTGATATCAGAACATCACTAATTCCTGATTTCACAACTGGTATGCTTTATTCAAGCGTATGTTTCCCTGAGATGCTTGATGTAAAGCGCCTTCTTGAACATATCGGTCGAAACATTGAACCTGGGTTCGAAACGAATAGTTCTCTTCTCATCAGGAAGCAGAGTGAAACAGTTGTCGTCGAATTCGCCACATATACCTCCTGCAAAAAGTCCTACGTAGAACACCGGCTTGTCCGCGCCAAGGGTGATTTCGAATCCGTCCTTTACTGTTTTGACCTTTAACTTTATCTCAGGCTTCGGCAGTTCGCATTTTTTCCAAGCGCAGAAGAAATGCTCATTGCGGAAAATCACACCGTCAACATCCAGTGTCAAAGTCATGAAATGAGATTCCGGTTTTGCCGTGAGTTTTGAAAGTTCATAATGACGAAGAATTTTTGCGCCACCAGCTGGAAGCGTCGTGGAAATATTCTCCTCAAATGTGACTTTTCCCTTGAAGTCCATTACTTGGATAGTCACAGCGCCTTTCTTGGCTTTTGCACCATCGTTTGTAAGATGAATTTCCACTTTGCCCTTTTCGTCTTGGATAGCGGAAACTATAGCGGGTGCGTAAAATCTCCTTGCCATGTAGTGCAGGAGTTTCCATGAACCCTGATAGTTCAGGGAAGCCCAGGAAGCCACAGGCCAGTTATCGTTTAGCTGCCAGTATATTATCCCCATGCAGTTTGGCCGCAGTCGGCGCCAATGTTCAACGGCTGTTTTTATGGCAAGGCCTTGTTGAACCTGGCTAAGATAGACAAAATTGCCGAAGCCTTCAGGCAGTCTGAAATTCCGCGAGAACATCTCTATTATTTTTGAATTTCCACCGTTGTTCCTCTGGTGATGCTCCATAATGGGAGATGTCACATTGAACTGGGTTTCAGGGGAATATGAACGGATCATATCCATGGACGGGAATGACTGATACCCGAATTCAGAGCAGAAACGCGGGGATATTTTTAAAAATTCACTGAAAGGTTTTCCTCCGTGCCAGACTCCCCAGTAATGCATGTCGCCACAGTTGTCCTTATGGAAAGTGTCTGAATAATCTCCTGGGCCGCCGCAAGGGGAACTGGGCCAGAAGACGCGGGCAGGATCAATTTCCCTGACAGTGTTTCCAAGTACACCTTCGTTTAGACGGTCATAGTCGACAAGATAGCGGTCACGGTTTTCCTTGGATTCCTTGTACCAGTTGAGAGCCGCGATGTTTTCATTATTTCCGCACCACAGGGCTAAGCATGCATGGTCGCGGAGACTCTTCACCTGGTGCACCGCCTCCTGTCGTACATTTTCAAGGAATTCCTTGGAAGCCGGATACAATGCGCAGGCGAACATGAAATCCTGCCAGATCATGATTCCCTTCTCATCGCAGAGTTCGTAGAAGAAGTTGGATTCGTACTGGCCGCCGCCCCATACGCGCAGCATGTTCATGTGGACTTTTTTGGAACTCTCAAGCAAATATTCGACTGCTTCCCGTGTCTGCCGCTGTGGCAGAGCGTCACAGGGGATCCAGTCCGCCCCCTTGCAGAATATGTCTACTCCATTCACACGGAAAACCATCGACAGTCCTATTTTATCCTTCGCGTTTATCAATTCGATTTTCCGGAGGCCCAGCCTTTTTCTTATTTCAGAGCCGCCGACACGGACACTGAGATCATATAATGGTTGCTCGCCGTGTCCATTCGGCCACCAGAGTTTAGGATTCTTTATTGTCACTGTCCCGGTTATCTTGTTCAAACCCGGATTAAGTGTAACTGTCTCGGTTACTTCCTCTTTCCCAAAATTTATCTTCATTGTTGTTTTTTCTCCGTCCGGAGAAAAAACTTCACAGTTAACTTTGACTTCACAGAGCCCTTTGGAATGTTTCTGATCGCAGTATACATACTCGATACGCGCATCGGAATATGCGCCCAGATAGATGTCGCCATAGATTCCTGCGACCATGAGGCATGGCCCCCAGTCCCAGCCTGAATGACACTGTACTTTGCGGACTAGATTGCGGTTCGGGGACTGTACCGGGTTGTTGCCATGGGGAATTGGATAAGGAAGTTTTTCAGCGGCGGCTACAGCGGCATTCTCGGCTGAGTGAAATAGAATCTCAATTATGTTTTCACCCTTCTTAAGGAATTTCTTCACTTCGAACCTGTAGCGCAGGAACATGTTTTCCGTGGAGCCAGCCTTTTTTCCGTTGATTCTTATATCAGTTAAAGTGTCAAGTTGGTCACAATTTAGGAAGACTGATTTTTCGCCCATCATTTCTTCGGGAAGATGAAATGTCCTGGAATATATCCAGTCCTCTCGGCCGATCCACTGTAGGGAAAGTTCATTGTCACCCCAGTATGGATCCGGAATCTTTCCCGCATCAAGCAGGGCGCTGTGTGTATCGCCTGGAACCATGGCGGGCGTGATCTCCTTAGTTTTAACCTGTGTCAGCTGCCATTCTCCTGCAAGATTCAAAATCTTCATGTGGTCTCCTGTATTATTTTGTCTTTTGCCATTAGCTCTGAACTGAATGCAAAGCATACGTTTTAAAGGAATTCAGAAGTCAGAATATAGAGTCTGACTGCGGCCACCGCAGCAGGCCGCTGAATTCTGACTACTTCTTAAGGGAACCTCTAAAAATTGGCATATGGCGCGAGACAGGAGATTATGGAGAT
>CAZION010000045.1:0-42187 GCA_964540865.1 uncultured Victivallis sp. | reverse complement strand
GTTCACAACTTCAGTTGTGTCTTTTTCTTTAAAACTTGGACACTCGGTCACTTGGTCACTTTGAAATTCCTTAACGTTAAATTAGGCGGCCAGGGGCCGCAACTTTAAATACCAAAAAAGATTTAACCACTAATTCTCACTAATCACCACTAACATGAATAAAATACAAAACCATGCAATGAATGAAGTTTTCATTTCGAAATCTTCATTCATTGCATATTTATTGTTAGTGTATGATAAGTGCAGATTAGTGGTTAAAATATTTTATTTATTGTTATAACTTTGAAATTCCCATACGATCAAGTAATTCAGAATTTTACAGCGGACGAGTCTCGATAGGTGACTTCCGTTTTAAGGGCTTTTCCGGGACGCAGCGTGATAGACCGCTCTTGTGCGTCAAATTCCGGCCATGGTTTTCCATTTATCTTTACACCTGCTATTTGAATCGAAGGGTCATCTACAAGCGAGACAAAGTGTTTGCTCGACGGTTCGCTGCAATCAAATTTGAAATGCAAAGTTGCTGCCTCTTTTTTGACATATGTCTTTAAAAAGAAATAATTGAGCAGTGAGTGTTCAATTTCATGATATGAGGTGCGCCAGGCTTCCGCTTTCCTGCCTTTTGCCGAATGCGCTCCGTCTAGAGACAGACTGGTAAAAACGCCGCCATGTTTTTTATCGATGAAGTATTTGCACCAGAAAATTTCGCTTTTTTTGAAACATTCCAGGTATTTATTATCACCAGTCAGCCTGTAAAGCTGCAACTGAAGGAAGCATGCATAAATCTGTGTCCAGTGCGATACCATGTTGTCTGTGGCAGGGCGGTGAGGGTATGACTTCTCAATCAGGTCAATCCAGCCTCCGCTGACAGGGTTCCACCCATATCGGGTGAGCTTGTCTCCCAGTATTTTTCCCTGTTCAAGATATTTTTTGTTTCCTGACTGATGATATAGGCGCAGGAAGGAAAGCGCAGCAGTGAGCTGTGCACCAATTGGAATTATTTCTTTTCCATCAACTATATAGGGGGTAAACTCCCACTTGCGGTTATAGCTGTTCATATATCCGCCTATCCAACCTTCCTCGGGATCCTTCAAGTGTTCCAGTGAAAGGTCCGTCAAATGGCATTCCCATTTCAAAATTTCCGGATCCCGGGTCGTCAGCCATAAATTGAGCAATAGCGAGCCCACATATCCATAGTGGGCATGTTTGTTCTTCCCGTCATCCCGAACGCTAAGGTCCCTGTTCAATTCCTGGTAATATCCGCCATACTTGCTGTCATGCCCGTTTGTCTGCTGGATAGCGACAGCCTTATTGATGTAGGGGATTACCCGCTTATCTCCTGTGGTGAAATAATACATCGCAAGTCCGACACTTGAGTAGAGCTGCAACGGTATGCTTTTTGATGTGTCTTTCGGTTTCCCCGACCTTGTCAGCGTGTTGAACCAGCCGCCGTATTCGCTGTCCCAGGCATATTTCAGCAGATAATCGACACCTTCCCGCGCGGCTTCAATATATCTGTCTTCACCCGAGAGCAGGTAGGCCGACGAAAAGCCGAAGACATAACGGCTGATCATTGCCGGATACTTGTCCCATGGCGGGACCGGGCGCCAGTCACGCGAGAGGTTGGTATGGAACCCGCCATGCTCCGTGTCCCTTACATGTTCATACCAGAGAGGAGCCAGAACATCCAATGCCATCCCCCTCCAGAATTCACCGTCCATAAGCAGATTAACGTCAATTGTGTTTTCAGAAGTTTCAACTGTATTGTTTTTCATTTTCAAATCCTTCCATATTTAATCGTATAGGAGCTTCAAAGTGACCAGTAATCAGTCACCAGTGATCAGTCAATGGATTTTGTTACTGATAACTGAACACTGATTACTGATGACTAAAGTTGTGGCTCCTGGCCGCCTAATTTAAGCGGCTACTTCGGTGCCGGAGCGAAGAAAGCGATCAGGAGTGCGACAAGAGTGATCAACAAAAGAACCCCGCATACGATGAACCATAATTTCCTGTTTATGCCGTGGTACTCCTTTTCCGGTGCCTTCTCCTTGACTTGTGGGGGCTTCACGAAGTCTTTTTTCATCCGCAACTGTTTTTGGGGCGCTTTCCCATTTGAGTTGATCGTGAGCATCTCACTATGGGCTACGGGTCTGGCCGCAAGCTGACTCGCAGTAGCGGGAATGAAATCAAGCTGCTCCTGGACAGGAAGGTGCTGTGACTCGTTGAAGCAGCTGAGAACATGCCTTGACTGGTCGGATTCTCCGATTATGTCCAGGACATCCTTGCGGAACGCATCGAAGTCATATGAGACCCTCCTGAAATATATGTTTCCTGAAGCGGTGTCGAAGATACAGTAGCTGGCCCTGAAATCGGCCTCCCTCGGCATTCCGACGCTACCGACATTCACTATGTAACGCCTGCCGGGCTCAAATGAAAAGTCTGCAACCCCATGCTTTACAGCCTTCTCTCCATCCATCACAAACAATGCAGCCTCATGGGTGTGTCCTGCAAAGATCAGAGACGCATCACATGCATTCCATGAGTTTGACGCATCCTCCTCGTCAAGTATGTAATTGAAGGATTCAGGCACGCACGCCGTACCATGCACAAAAAGGGTTTTGCAATTTCCGGCTTGCATTTCTATGGCAAGCGGAAGCTGTTCAAAATATTTACGCGTGTCGGGGTTGAGCTGGTGGCCAGTCCATTCGATCATGCGCCAGGCCTCGTCATTGAACTGGGACCGGTCGAAGCTGCCGTCGATCACGGCCTCATGGTTCCCGAGGATGACGTAGTTGGAAGCGGTGCAGACCGAATTCAGAGTCTCAACCGGGCGGGGGCCGTAGCCGATGATGTCGCCAAGGCAGACTATGACATTGGCGCCCTGGGCTTCGATATCGGCCTTTACGGCGTTCCAGGCATGCAAATTCGCATGGATGTCAGATAAAATCGCATATCTCATCTGTTCAAATTCTTTCCTGATTTTAGGAAAGCTATTCTATCATATTTATTCAGCATATGCAAGGACATGTTTGTCAAGATGTACAACGGGGATGAAAGAAAACTGCCTAAACAGTTTATCTTATTCCATGAATTTAAGCGGACCAAAAGCGTTTTGATCCGCGCTCCAATTGGAATAGCGCGTATACAGGCGCTGGAGTTCCCTCTCACTTCCGGGTGTCTTTATCTCTTTGCTCTGCGAATCGGCATTCCGGTGGCGCATAAAATTTCCGATCCAGGAAATTCCGCTGCTGCTGGTCGTCGGAAGACGGGCACCTTCCAACGAGGCAAATTCGGTAAATGGGATATAAACCTCCACCGACCAGAAATCTTTTCCGACAAAGACATGGCTTTTTATGTTTTTTGGCTTCCAGTTCTTTTCTGCAGCGTGCAACGTTATGGTTCCTTCATCACGCGCGTCGATGAGCAACTGATAAAAGTCTCCAGCACCTTTCCCAGTAGCATCGAAAAAGATCTCCACATTGTCGTTTATCCAGCTGCCCGGCGCTTCCTTCAGAAAGAGCTTGTCCGGTGTCGGTTCGGTCATTCTGAATCCGAATGTGACCCCCTCCGGGGTCCAAACCGCCTGGACTGTTGTCGGATACTTCACCGACTGGTTACGAATCGTCGCCAGGACAAATGGCATCGATTCACCCTTCTTCCACTCCGGATCGTCCAGCTTTCCGTCTATTACCGGATTGGCCCCGACCTTCAGAATCAGGAGAGGCGCAAATGCGGTTCCGTTTGCAAAAGCCTCCGATTGCCCGAAAAATTCCTCGAATCCCTTTTTATAATAATCCAGTCTTTTTTGAATCAATTTGTCGTCTCCTGCAAGCGCATATGCTTCCTGAAAGCATTTCTGCATCGAGAGCACGGTTTCGCGCGGATAGCTGATCTCGAATATGTTTTTCGGTGAAACCTTTGGAATCTCCCACTGTTTTTTCCAGCCATCCTCCTGCAGTGAAATCAGACGGCGCACCGGTTCTGCCGCAGGCCCGAACATGCGTTTGGCAAAGACATCGAATATTGCCTGCGGATCGTGGTTGATGTTCCACAGTGTATGCATCCACACATATGCGGAAAGCAATAGGCGTTCTTCCGGATAAGCCCCGTTCACAAAAGAACCGGAAATCACGTCTTTCATGTCACGGTAATGATTTATGATTGCATCGGTGAAGATATAAGGTGCGCTTGTAAATTCCGCAGGCCAGCAAATGTAATGCCAATTCTGCACAGGTCTACTCGTCACCGCCGCCCAGCACCGGAGCAATTTTTCCTCGTGATCTTTTATCCGTGGCTCCTTAAGCATAGCGAGTCCCGGCATGGTGCAGAGCTGGACTTCGACGTTTCCCGCCGGGAATTCGACTCCTTCAGGAGCATCGCAGTAATTCAGATACGGCAAATAGATTACCGTCAGTTGCGGATGCTTCTTTGCGAGAGCATCGGAAAGTTTCCGCACGAAACTGCAGAGAATTTTCGAGGCGCTCCCGCTACTTCCGGCTTCCGGCTGATACAGCTTCTGGCAATCAGCACAGTAGCAATTGACTTCAATATCCCACGGTGAAACCGTAACAGCATTTCCAATCATTATGTCAGACTTGCGTTTTCCGGCGAGTTCCTCGTCAATCCTCTCCAAGTATGTTTCCAGCGTTTTCGGATTAGAATAGCACAACATCGGAGACGGCCCGATCTTGCCGTCCTTGTTCCTCTGGAAAATCTCAGGCCGCTCCTTCACATAGGTCTCGTCTTTCCTCCAAGTGTGAGGGGCATGTACTTTCAGTAAAACTGGATTTGTATCCGCAATGCGCCAGTTCAGCATGTCCTTCCGAGGAAAGTACGGCCAGAGATAGCGTTTGCCAAACATCGGCTTGTCACCGTAATCAAGCGAATCCAATGTCAGCTTCGAGGTTTTGATGACCGAACGTCCGCCTTTTGCAGGATCGAAATACTGACGTATTCCCAGGATCCGCTCCCCGAAATCCAACACCGCGTAAGCAGTGCCAAATGAATTTGCCTGAACATCATCCCTCCCGTAAAGGTAAAGGCTTCCGTCTTTGGTCTTCACTGCAAATTCTTCGAGCCCCATCTTTGCGGATGAGAATCCGGCTTTTTGAGTGGCGTCAAGATTACCCACATATATTGCCGGGCCATTGAATGTATCATCTGTTCCGATAAGCACCTGTGGTTTGCTACCGGTCATTTCTTCGATGGACTCAACAAGGAAATCCACACCCCAGCGAGTGCGTTGCGCCACGTCTTTTTCGATTACTATAGGCATAGTCAATTTATTGTCGACAATCAGTTGCAGCGGCTTTCCGTCGCCTTTCCCGACATATGCGGACGGAGTCATGTCAGGAGGATTCAAGTTCACCTGCTCTGCCATAAGATTTAGTGTGTATACGCTCGATAGCAGGACCATCGCCATCTTACACTTTTTGTTGATGCTCATCTTTTAGCTTCCTTATATTTCTTTTTTTTCCGGAAGTACGCGGTTGATCTCATGGACTCTCATTCCAAAACCGCTTCCCGTCAGGCTTGAAAGATCCAGTTTTCCATTCCGCCGTAGGAACAGTCCCGGATGAATGGCGGCCTCTTCTTTCGATGCCTCCGGATAAAATTGGGAGGCATTACATTCCACGCCCATAATTGTCCCGACATGGGAGGCAAGCAGAACATGTGGAATAATCGCCAGTCGGGGATTAGTCAAGTCCTGAACCATCAGCGTCATCCCGTGTTTTTTTGCCCAGCAGGCGCTAAGCAGAGCTCCGGTCTGGGTCTTGCAGGTTTTCAGCGCAACACCGGTCCATCCCAGTTCACGGCCAAGTTTGACAAGCCGCCAGTTGTGCGCGCTCTCATCCATGAATAACGGCTTCCGCGCAGATACGCTGTGCACATCAATCCGATTGGATTCCAGGTCATACGGGAACGGTTGTTCCACATACAGAATCCTGTTGAATATTTCCGGATTGTGCATCAGGAGCCTATCCAGAATTTCGTTCACATACGCCGGATCACTTACCGTACAGTTGAAATCCGTACTCAGGTGAGAAATTCCTTTTTCCATTGCAATCCGTCCGACCTCCACGCAACGGCGGTAATCACTTTCCGCGTCAATCCCGCTCAGCTTGATCTTCAGGCATTTCAAACCGTCAGACTCAATCCACTCGCTGAGAGTCACGGGATATCCGTCGTCGGGCTCGTCACCCATCAACCCCCAAGTGTCAAGCACATCCTTTCCGCCTACAAGATGCCATACAGGTAATTCTAAAGGTACATTTTTTACGAAAAAATCTTTCGGATAAAGCCCTTTGAAAGCTTCATCTCCATAATAAAAACTTAAATCATGATTCATGAACTTAGCGTTATAAGTCTGATAGACGGGCAACTCATGCAAATTCCCGTAGGCGTCATGTAGCGCAAGATCAAATGGGGCACAGCAGGTTAGGGCGGCGAGATGCGGCAGACCGTCTACCAACTGCGTTTCAGTGAACAGGTTTCCAATTTCCATTGGATGTCCCCAACAGCTGAACTCTTTCCATTTTGCGGCAAGTTTCCTGCAGGACTGGCGCATCAACTCCAATCGCTCGGCAAACGGCTGCCTTCCAGGCCAGGCCCATGCCGGACTAAGCGGGGATTCACCCCAGCCCTCTGCACGTCTGCCGTCCCCGGACTCCACAGTCATTCTAACACGGGCACTGTCGTATCCCGTACTGATCTCGCTTCCAAATTTCAACGGGACACGCATCACAAGCGGGAGAAAATAAAGCTCAATACCGACAATTCTGACATCTGTCTTCTTTTTCATTAGCGCAATTCCTTATTTAAACAACGAGTCAAGCCCCGCAGCTGCGGCGCTCTTCTTCAATTCTGCAAGTTTTTCCTGGACAGAAAGTGCAGCTGCAGTATCTTTTGCACCGAGAACGGCTTTTATTTCCGCCAGTTTTATTTTCATGTCCTCGTCTTTGCAGTCTTTAAGCATCTCCGCAACCGTTTCATACTCTTTATGCAGGGCGGCAAAATCAATTTGCGGGTTCCAGTTGATTTTCCGGAGAGTCTCCAGAATCTTCGGACTTTCCTCGTTCAGGAAACGTGGGACAACCACATTTTCCGCATTTTCCTTATCCTGTGCGGAAGTCGCAAAACAAAGTACTTTTCCATTATCTTCAGGGATGTACCGAAACGAACCGCGATCATCGCCTTTTGCCCAACGGCCAAACGTGACCGCTTTCACCGTATCAGGATCAATGACGATCATCTCGCTGAGATTTTCATCGCCACCGCCGCGCGAAAAATAGATCTGCGCAAAAAAGTCCGGTTTTTTGCCTATGCCGGGAACATCTTCCCCGACCTCGACGGTATTTCCCGGAAACGCACAGTACAATTTCCGTTCCTGTTTCAATTGAACCTGGCCAGGAAGCGCCGATCCGACGCTTGCCAGCATGAAATTTTCGTAACGGAAAAACACCCAGCCGGGAACCGATTTCAACTGTACCGCATTAATCAGCGACGTTCCTACCTCCTTATCGTTTAAGAAAAGGGGAATTTCAATACCGCTCCACGCCGTATTTGCGTCTTTGGAGAACCAAGTCTTCACCTTTCTACCAAACCCGTGTTTCAACGTTGGCGGATAGAAAATATGCCGTTGCATCCGCCCCATCCGATCATCAACCGCAAAATCGGAATACACGGCGTCTTTTGCGGTATTCTGATTGATGTCAATGGTTTTGTCAAACAGGGTTACACGGTAGGTGATTCTCGACGAAGTCCCGGTTTCCCTCTTGATTTCCTGAATTTGCGCGTTAGTCCCGAAGGCGGCAAGCAGCATTCCAATGAAAATTATGCTTCTAAATACATTATTCATGTTTTTCCTTTATAATGGTGCAAAACTATAGTTTTCATCAGAAGTAACTCGGGTCTATCTGACCCGAGAGACGCGGGTCAGATAGACCCGCGCTACTAAAAATCGCGCAATAAATTGCGCTACTACAGACTAATTCAACTGAACAATCTTTTCGCTCTTCAATCCCGTTGCAATATCCGTCAGGGTGAGCGTATACTGACCCTTGCTGTCGCTGAACGAAAAACATACCGGAAAATTCTTTGTCTTGCCGTCAATACAGATCACTTCATGAGTGACAGCCTCATTCCGGAACCGGATCATTTCCCCTTTCTGATTACGAATCTGAAGCAGGTACACGCGCCCCGTTGGGAACGTCGTCAAATCCAGCTGCAACGGAATGCCCGGCGTGGCAACCTCCGCTGAAAGTTTGAAATCCGGCGTTTTCTGTTCCTGCTGAAACACGGCAAACAGCTTGAATACGGGCGCGAATTTAAATTTAAATTCCTGTTTTTTTCCGATCGCCCCTTTCCCTACCTCATACACATATCCTTCTTGCGGAAGTGTAACCGTCACCTCTCCCCCGTCCACACCATTGCTCGCCATCTCCCGGTTCGTGAATCCGATTAGATCAAATCCGTTCCCTTTCCGGATTCGAGTCACGCTACTTGCAGGCAAACCCGTGGTTTTCAACGCAGGCCTTACTCCGCAAGCCGCAAGCAGATCCCGCATGAAGCTCTCATAGGTTCCGTCTTGGCAGTTCATCTTCGCTGTGCTAAGTGTGAAATTCAGCAGTACCGCATACCCTTTGCCGAGTTTCTTCACACTGAAAGGCGTCAATCCGGGTGTCTGCATGGCTTCCGTGTTCAGCACAAGTTCCTTTCCGTTGAAAACCGTATTGATCTTCAGCGGCGCATATTTAGGGGCTTCCACTTTCTGCGGATCAAAATCACCGAACAGGGAGGAAAGAGTGCATTTGTCTCCCATCCCAAACGATTCATTCATCATACCCGGATTGAGATCTGCAATTACGATTCCGCCGGCTTCGACATATTTCCTGAGTTCTGCCGCCACATCTTCGCCGAGCGCCGAAGCCGAACACAAAAACAAAACCTTCTCATGCTGGAGCCACGGCAGTGTTGCCTTTACGATATAATCAAAATTCAATCCCAGCCTATAGGTTAACGCTATCAGTTCAAGCGACGAATCCGTAGGAGGTTTGAATCTTGAATCACCTAGAAGAGGGGCGCGTGTAGACGTATAATTCTCCCAAATGGCAATTCCGTCGGAAACCATAGGTGTCAGGTTAAGCAATTGGGCAGGGCCTTCCCGCAGCCACTGCATCTCTTCCTGAAAACGTTTCCGCCACGGCCGGTAATCCGCCGTTGTCTTCGCTCCGAGCACATACGGTCCTGAAATAAACCAGGTAGCCTCGCTCAACGGTGAAATAAGCAGATTGAACCACGGTGCCTCCGGCAATGCATTTTCACCGACCACCCAGCCCCAGACACAGAAAGGTTTCATGTCTGGCCGCATTGACCTGACCATTTCTATCTGCGGCAGTCTCGTATACGGTGCCCAAGTGTTGATTTCCGGATGCTGGAAAAGTTCTTCCATGTTAAATCCGTCATTGTTGTTGGTCCATACACCGTCACAGCCGATCTTGGCGTGGGGGGCGCGGTTCCTTATCTCTTTTGCGAGATGAGCCCCGAACATCTCGACCGTTTTGTTCACATAATTCACTTGAGCTAAGTATTCCGGGTAAAGTTTTTTCTGCATGGCATCTTCCAACTGCAGATGGGGCACTTCCGTAAAATCCCGATATGTCCGGTTCCATTCCCGGTTAAGATTTGCTATTGAGCCATATCGGTTTTTCAGTAATTCCACATAAGCCGCATCGTCTTCTCTTGAAAACCCGAAATGGTAATTGGAAGCCACTTCGTTCCCGATTCCGTAGAAGAACAGGGGATATTTCTCCAGAGATTTGTTCCGGAAATATTCTTCTACATAAAGCCATGCAAGCCGTTTTCCCGACTCTTCCCCAGGCGTCAGACGCGGATTCTTCAATAGCTGAATATCCGTTTCCTTCAGTAGTCCGGCTTTCTCGATATTTGGTAATTTGCCTGAAAGATCTCCCCAGAATGTACCGGCTACCAGTGCGTTCTCCGGATTCTTCCGACGGATGTCAAGCAACATCAACGACCCTCCCGGTCTGATGTTCTGCAACAGGTACTGTCGTGTGTCCGGACGCGAGCCGTCAAACCGGTTGTGCATCGAACCAAATCCCATGTTTTCGCTTTCAGCCATCGCACGTAACCGGTCAATCCCTAGCGGATTGTATTCATATTGCGAATCATGATATATCGGCATTTTAGCAGCAAGGTATTCCGGAAAGAAAAACGCCTTGTCCACTACCGCAAACGGAACACGGTTTTCAAACAGTTCCACCTTTAGAAATGCCGCCAGGTTCGGCATATAATAATTTGCGACACTGACCGGAAACTCCCGCACTCCTTCCGGAATTTTCTCCGTTGCCTGATACCATATCCGCTCGTTAGGCGAATCTGACAGCGTAATCTTCATACTCCCGTTTTTCAGAGGACGATCTGTATGGAGCGCCCCTTTCAGGGTCTCAAAACCTTTGACGGAATCGTTCTCCACCATGAATTTGACTTCTGCTTTCCTCTCCTTAACAAAAGTAGAATAGGACACGTCCGCGACTTTTCCGTTTTCATAAACAATCACATCGCAGTAATATTCTCCGGCAGGCAGTTCCGGAATCTTCCATACTGTTTCCCCGGTCGTCTGGATTTTTTCGTTTTTCAGCACTTCGTTAAATTCATTCCGCAAACGCAGTTGCACTTCTCCGGTTGTGCCGGAAATCCTCAGAGTGTCACCTTCGCAACGTACTGAGGCTGTCTTTTCAGGGAGACGCCCCGCAGTCCATAACAGTGACCGCATCAGTTTGACCTGAGCATTCTCGTAGAGCATCCACCATCGCGGCGACTGGTATGCAAACGGAGCATGCACTAAGCCTGGGCTCTGGTAAACCACAACTTTTCCTTTCCCGAAAAGATACGATTTAGGCGTCTCAGTCTTCCGCAGTTTCAAATCCCCCTGATACGTGTCATACGTCCCTGCATCAATGCGCGTTTCACCCACACCTTCCATCACGTTGTTCGGAACCGCTTCCTTGAGGAGGCCTACTGGGATGTTCCGGCAGTTTTCGAGCACAATCCCCATTCCGCCCTTCACCTTTGAAAACAGCTTGAACTTCCCTTCATTGGAAACTTTGTTGAAATCGACATGCTCCAGCAGTACGGTCTCATACGGTAGATCCAGTTTTTGCAAAAGTTCCTGGTTCTTCGCCGTTTCCCCTGTCCCGGTGTAAGTATTTCCGTAATGCGTGTCATCGTCCGTAGTGATCCCGAAAAACCAGTCATTGTCACGCAGTCCTAACGTAATCGCATCCAGAGACATGTCCATCCTCTGCGCCAGTTCCACAACATGCCGGGCATTGTGCAGGGAAATGATGAAAAGCGCCTTTAATTCGCCGCCTTTCAGCGGTTCCGCCCACTCCAAATGCGGAGTCTCAAACTCCTTTGTCAACTCATTGAATTTCGCACCGTTCATCTTCTGCGCAAAAAGCTGCATTGCACACACACACAATATTGAAAGCAACAAGAATTTCCTCATGTCAAAACCCTTTTTCAATTGAATAATGTCTGCAAATTGTTCTTCTGTTTTATTTCAGAAGCTTTCCGGACAGCCTCCAGCATCCCTTCCAAACCCGAAACGCCTCCCTGTTTTGCCGCAACCTCAAATTCCGCCTGCAATGTCCGCCCTTCACCAGCAAAAGCACCTTGTGACAGCCCCAGTATCTGTGCCTTCATTTCCCGTTCCGTCCCGCTGCGCAGCTTAAGTCCGTCATGATAGAAAAACTTCCCACCGCTTTCCAGAAGCCACGTTCCTTTTTCCGACTTCTCCACAAGTGCCGCAATTGCATCCGCATCAGGTACCGTTCCATCTACAAAGACCAGATACCCGAATCGCTTGGCGCTGCTGTAAACTTCTTCCACCCCGCCTGCATATGCATGCCGCCGATGAAGAAAATACCAAAGCGCTCCGGCTGTACCCTGTTTCTTCAAATCCTGCCAGCCTACAAAGAATTCAAGAGTCCAGAGGTGATCCCCAACTTGCACAGCGGCAATGGCACTTGAAGCGCTCCAGTTGCGGTCCGTAAAAAGTTGATCCACCTCCCAGATGTCATAGATTGCTCCAGCCATATTCGCAGCAAACTGATATGATCCAGATCCGGATGCGCTTGGATCAAGAAGAATTTCATCACAGTCCTCCCTCAGAATCTGCGCACTGTCCCGCTCATGAACCGCCCTCTCCGACTTACTGGGTTCCGGCTCCCAGTTTTCAATCCCGAAATAAATCCCGCGCGTGTCGTACAAAACCCGCATTGCAGTCTTTCTCTCACCTGTGCCGCGATACTGTGTAAATACCGGCGCATGTTCCCAGCAGGGTTCGTCCAATTTTCCGTCTACGGAGACAGGTTCCACCGTCCTGATTGCAAAATGCACAGCCGGTATATTCAGTTCCGCCGCACCTGCAGTAAAAATCGTACCGACAATTCCACAGGCAAATGCTATTTTCAAAAACCACATGGTTAATTCCCGTTTCTATAAGATATCGGCCTTATTGCACTCTTTTCCGTATAATAACCATTTGTACCATCAGCTGTGTTGACAAAAGTCTTTATAAACTCCCAACAATCCCTTTCCCTGGAAACATGACCATCTGCTGCCAAAATACCTGCGCAGTTCCCATGCCGGAGATGTACCAGCTGTTTGGTATCAACTCCCCAGAAAAAGGCAATTTGCACTAAACTGCCATCGTTCGCGGGATATGCGCTGTCCGCAAGGAAAAGCGTGCTGGAGGGCGACTTGATCTTCTGCAACACCCAACAACTGCCCCAGGCATCAGAAGTGCTTTTAGTCGTCGAGCCTGGAGGACAATAATCAGGCTTGAATGGCGCACCGTAATATTGATAAGCGTTAGGTGCCGGTTTATACGGCACGGACGGGCATTTGTATATATTGGAGTTGCCGACATCCATATAACTCAGCCAGACGGAGGGGCTATTCAATTTCGGAATAAACCCTTTGTAATCATCCGCATAATTTAGAAGAACAAATCCCATATTCTTCAGATTATTGAGACAGGTGGTTCCCTTCGCCACCTCCTTAGCCGCATTCAGGGCAGGAAGTAACATTGCGGCCAATATCGATATAATGGCTATAACAACCAAGAGCTCAATTAATGTGAATCCTTTACGCTGCAAGGCGTTGCGACTGCCGTGGAGCGCGCTGTCACCCAACCCGTCCACCTGTGCGTGTTTGCATGTTCGGTTTTCCCTCAGACGGTCTTCCACCTGTCTTTCTTCGTTCGGCATTCGCCTGCTTACCGAGTACATGGCTCCAGGCTCCTTTTATACTTTTATTTTTTATATTTCAGTTCATTCAAGGAATTCGGAAAACTGCATTTACATCCCAGCTTAACGCTTTCACGGGCATAGATCGGCGGCAGAATTGACCACAAACCGTCTTCAAGTGAAATCTCCGGCGGCTCGCACCTTCTGAATCTCTCAATAAAGGTTTGCAAAGCGTCAGGTGCCTTTTCGACGACCGGAATGATTTCACATTGGCCGCGCCGGCGCACAAACGGGTAATAAGAAATACGTGAAGGTTCATTCCATTCCCATTCAAGGGAGCCATCCGTTCCCTCAAGCCATCCGCTGACAGTATGGCTCGGGTTGAAAGCGCTTGAGTGAAAGAAAATCTGCCTGCCGCCCTTCTGCCCGATGATAAGATCCCAGACGTCTTCCACACAAGTGTGATTATCCTCACTCTGAAGAGAAGACGCGATTATGGTGCTGAAATCTCCGCCGAGCCGACGGAACCATTGAAATCCATGACAGTAATGCTGTGTCAGTTCACCTCCTGTTTCCGGATGAAATCTCCAATTTGTCTTATCCGCCGAATTCGGATCCAGTCCGGTGCATAACCAGTTGAATGTGATTCCCATGAGCTTGCCGATCTTGCCACCTTCAACCAATTCCGTAAGCTGACGAAAAACGGCAACATATTGGTAGAGCAGACCGACGTGAACATATCCTTTACCGATTACTGGGAGAAGCTTCCTCACGTCATCAAGCGTCACTGCAACCGGTTTTTCTATGTAGACAGGTTTACCTGATGTTAGCGCAGCAAGCAGCGCATCGGGGTGCGCAGCCGGGTACAGAGAGATAAGGAACATATCAACTTTCGAGCTGGTAAGGAGTGCATCCAGAGAACAAGCCTCCGCACCGTATTCTGAAGCGCGCACAGCGGCCTTTGCCGGGTCTATGTCATGGCAAAGCGTAATTTCTGCGATCTCGGATTCAATCACTTGTTTTACCAATTGCCTTGTACGGTTTCCGCATCCGTACAGGCCGATTCTGAATTTTTTCATATCATTCCTTATATTTTATGGCGTCTCTAAGCAATTATCGTTTACCATTTATGAGGAAACAATCCAAAGACGTATGGCAGGGAGTATAAAAATCCTCGCCTTTCCCCTTACGTTCCATTATTTCACGCATCATATCCGCCGCCTTGCTTCCGAACTTGTCATACGGGCGCTCAAAGCTATTGTACCGGTATAGCGCCCGGCAACTGTTGTATCCATGATTGAAAACAAGAATCTTATTCTGTTCCACCGCCTGCACAGGCATCGAGTCCAGGGCAGCATCAAGATAAGGAATCATTTCATCTCCGGAAACCAGAATCAGTGTGTCAGGACGGTTGGCCGCGCCGTAAACGGCCTTTTGCGCAATCTTGAAGTAATGATCCCCATCGCGAGCGAGTATCCGGGTGAATTCGAACATATTTTCAACTTTGCACAGTTCCAGCAGAATGTTTATTCGCCGTATTTGCGCATCATCGCGGGAACCCAGGATATGCACGTTTCTAATGCCGTGCGCTGCATATTCCTTGAACAGCCTGCGCAACGGCGTGACTTCATCAATCGTCAGGCGCGGGTAATCAACCTTGAGTTTCTCGTACTGACTCAGGAGCGAAATATTCAGAAATGGGATATTCTTCCCCTTCATCAGCGCAATGACTCTTTCATTGTATTTGCCGAAATAACTGAGAAACACTCCGTCGACAATATTTTTTTCCAGAATGTCACTGATGAATTTAACCTGATCAATTTCAGTGAGAAACGGAAAAACGCATAGGTTTGCGTCCCATTTCCTGAGACCCGCAATCAGCGATGAAACCATCGGTTCAATTCCATAGTAATTGCCGGAGGAGTGAAAAATGCCGAAGTTCATCCCCTTACGCAACTTTGCAGAATTTGATTCACGGCTGGTAACCACCGTCCCCCTGCGTGCAGTTCGTTTTAAATATCCGTCATTCACCAGCAGGCTCAAAGCGTTCCGTACCGTGATTCTGCTGACCTGGAACTCTTCCATCAGCTTGAACTCTTGTGGAATGATTTCATTTAGCCGATATTCTCCGGAATCAATCTTCCCTATCAGCTGATTCGCGATTTCGCGATATTTCACCTTGGTGACTGAATTTCTTGTCATGAGCCGTCCTATCCTATTTTTATTTATTATACCATATTCAATTATAATTGTCAATACTACTTTTTTAATTAATGTAATGTTATTTACAATGCCTATTTGTTATAACATATATAAATTGTCGCTTCAGCACTGGAAACGTATATTTAGCTCTTCCCATAACTTCTTCTTGATAGTTTTACTTACGAGGATTACTTTTCTTGGATAATGGTCAAATTATAATCTCAGGAGAATAAAAGAATGAGCATTGCTACGATATCAAATAATGAACCTTTGATACTCAGGGAAGAGACCATGAAATACAGGTCTTTCGGGAAAACCGGGCTGATGGTATCTTCGCTTTCATTCGGCTGCATGCGGCTTATCGATGACCAGGAATACAACACCAAGCTTATCTCCCAGGCGATCGATCTCGGCGTGAACTACTTCGAGACGACCCGCTACTATCTGGGTGGAACCTGTCAGCACCGGACAGCGCCGGGACTGGTCGGAAAGACACCGGGTGTCATCATTTCTGGGAAAGAAGGAATCGGCCCGGATCAGACGGCCTACCGGTTCCGCAAGGAGATTGAGAGGCAGCTCGAAATCTTGGGTCTGAGCCACTTCAAATTCTTCCAGGTCGGCTGGTTCTCATGGGGCATGATGAAGCACCTGCTCAAGCGTGGCGGCGTCCTGGATGCAATACGAGAGGCTCAGGATCAGGGGCTGATTCAACATGTCGGGTTTACCGGGCACGACACGCCGGAGAACTTTATAAAATGCGTTGAGACCGGATTGTTCGACAGCATAACTGTCCCGTACAACATGATCAACCGCGCATATGAGCCCACGATTAAACGCGCAGGTGAACTGGGTATGGGAGTGGTGGCAATGTGCCCGGTGGCTGGCGGCGTTCTCTCACTGGAATCGGATCGCCTCAAAGATGCGCTGAAAATGGATCTGCCGACTACGGAGATGGCCCTCCGTTTCGTGCTTTCAAATCCGAATGTCAGCACTGTCTGCTCCGGCATGAACCAGACTGAACAGCTTCTGCAAAACGTAAAGACTGCAAAGGACTTTGAACCCGGATCCACCGACTTCGGGGCAATGTGCGAAGGGCTGGACCGCCTCCGCACTACATTGGGCGACCGCTTCTGCACGGGCTGCCGCTACTGCATGCACTGCCCTCAGGGGATTGACATTCCGGCGTATATGGAGATTTACCGGAAGTGGAAGTGCTTCGGTCTAGATGCATGGGCCAAGAAAACTCTTAAAGCTGTCGCGGAAGACAAGAGCGCTACAAAATGCAACAAGTGCGGCGCCTGTGAAAAAAAATGCCCTAACACCCTCGAGATACGCAAGATGCTGGAGGAACTCCTCTCATTTGTAAAATCCGGAAAGTAGACGAAAAAGACGAATTCTCATCAAAACTTGTCTGATAGGAGTATTATGAAAAGCACAACCAATCTAAGTTGCCAGATCGAGCCGAAAGCCCGTTGGATATGGACAGAGGATGTCCACCCTAACAGTTATGTGGCCGCTCTGGCAAAAGTCGGAATGGCCGTTGTTCCGGAAACCGCGTTAATCGGAATTTTTGCCGACACAAAATATAAGCTCTATATCAATGGCAAATTCGTCAATTCCGGCCCGGCCCCGTTCCGGAAACCTGTCATCATGATTGATGAGTACGATGTCTCGGAATATCTGGAAACCGGTCCAAACACAATCCTGATTATCGCACATTTCATAGGCTCTAATACTAAATACAACAACGCCGAGAAACCTGGAATCCTGGCGTACATGTCTGCGGATGCAGGCGGAAAGACTATCAAATGCAGAACCGGATCAGACTGGCAGGTTGCTGAGTTGAAATGCTGGAACCCGGATTCGCCACGCCGCAACTGGGCCATCGAGCACATGGAAGATCTCAACGTTTCACATCCCTCATATTCCATCCTTGCGAACTTCGCATCCGACGACTACACCGGAGGGAAAGTCGCGGATGACTCATCTCTCTGGCAAGCCCCTCGCGTGTTCGAGAGGACCGATCTGGAACTCCGCAAGCGGATGGTCCCCCCCCTGCTCTGGCAGCGCGAAGACATTGGAACGCCTCTGACAATCTTCCGCGGCAACACCGAGATCTACAGTCTACAGGACACCGCGGTCCGACTCGACCATGAGCATGTCTGGCGTGAACTTGATGAGACTTCATACGAGATGACACGTTCCGGACACGTCACATTCGAACGTCGCGAAGGCGAACCCGGACACCTGCTGCTTTATGATTTCCGGCGCGTGTGCGCGGGTGAACCGGCAGTCGATATAATCTGTGAGAACCAATGCACCCTGGACTTAGCCATGGCAGAGGACCTGACTCCAAACGGACGCCCCATCATCTGGCGCAATTCAGGACATTACTATTCCCGTTATCATCTGGTGAAGGGTCATAACCGTGTACGTTTCTATCATTTCAACGGGCACCGCTATCTGTACCTTTCCATTAAGGACGCCATCGGCAAAGTCGAGATCCGCAGTGTCACCACCCACCACTGCCGCGCCAACCTCAATTACCGGGACAACCTGGTTTGCGAAGATCGCGAGGCCGAGGCACTGTACCGGATATGCCGCCGCAGCATAAAGCTCAATACCCAGGCACTTGCATATGACTGCAACACCAGGGAACAGGGCGCATACTGGGGTGACGGCATCTGGATCGTCGACAGTGTCGGACATCAGACCGGCAATTTCTCGCACATGCGCCACCTCTGCTACGCCACCACCGAAGAGTTCAACGCCAGCGGACCGTTCATCGGGGCAAGCATCTACGGACTTGGCGGACCTCTATACGATTACTGCCTGGTTCCACCTGAATGCCTCTGGCGCTACTATCGCTACACCGGAGATCTTCCGGCAGTTGCCGACAACATTCACGCCATCCGTGAAATCGTATCCTGTTTCCGCAAACTGAAAGCGGACAACGGACTTATTGCACTGTCCAATCTCGCAAAAACCGGAATTAACGTCCAAGGCGGACTTCTCTTCTTGGATCATCCCGGCAACGGATGGCATCCCATGACCACCGTCGGCAATGACCGCCGCGACTTCAACGCAGGCTTCAACCTGTATTATCTGCAGGCGATACAGGCGCTCTTGGAGCTAGAGAAGGTTCTTGGCAGTGACACTAAGCCTCTTGCAAAAGAGATTGAGAAACTGAAAAAAGATATTTTGAAAATCTGTTTCGTTCCGGAAAAGGGTCTGGTCGCCGACGCTTCCGGCCCCGGCATCTCAAATCTGCGATTCTCGCAGATCGTTAATTCACTGGCAATCACGACCGGTCTCATTGATGGAGAGACTGCCTGCAACGCACTCGCTTCAGTTCTGGACACTACACGGCATCCCTGGATTTCACAGGGGACTCCATATTCATATTTCTTCCTGTCTGAAGCTGCAGCAGTCTGCCGTATGGGAGACAAAGCGGTCCGCACGTTCAACCACGATTTCGGTGACATGCTGAAACGCGGTGCCACCACTCCATGGGAAGCCTGGCGCGCGGAGAACCACGATTCACGCAACCATGCATGGAGCGCTCCGCTCCCATATTTAATCCGAAGGGCCATCATCGGACTTGAACCCTTGAAACCAGGCTACACAGAACTCAGTCTTGATCCTGACTTCAAATCCTTCGACAACTTCGAAGGCACCTGCATGATCCCGCAGGGAGAAGTGCTGATGAAATGGAAAAAGACCGGGATTGGAACCTTCGAGATTTCAGTCAAGATTCCCCATGGCGTCTCCGGCACAATCCAGCTCGGAAACAAGCCCGTAAAATTCAAGGGCGAATGGAGTGGAACAGCGGATTGATACAGATAAATCAAGTAGGAATTACGAATTAGAAATTACGAATTACGAATTGCCATGAAAAAATTAGTAATTAGAAATTGAGGGATAGGATATATAAAGAGCGAGGAGAAGCGCGAGTTTGTCCTGTCAAAACAGGTTTTTCGCTCCGGAACATCGATTGGTGCAAACATCGAGGAGGCTTTGGGCTGCCAATCAGGAAAATATTTCCAGTCAAGAAAGAAAAACTCAACAGCTCAAACTGACTTTATTTGCTTATTTATATTGTTTCCAATTTTCATATTCATGCATTGTCTTCTAATTCGTAATTTCTAATTCGTAATTAATGGAGCTTCCCGTCCCTCACGGATTCAAGTCATCCCAGCCATAAAGGCACAATTGACATTGTTGAATATCGGAGTATAGTGCTTCTATTATGCAACAATTAATTCAAAGAACAAGACTGCTTGAAAAGATTGAAACTGGGCTGCGGGAGTTTCCGGTCACTGTACTGCTCGGAGCTCGTCAAACAGGGAAAACCACTCTCTCCAGGATGATTGCCGACAAGCAGAAACATGTCACTGTATTCGACCTTGAAAGCCCTGCCTCAAGAGCCGGATTGTCTCAAACGCCTGAACTGACATTGTCCGATTGCTCCGGACTTGTGATAATTGATGAAGTTCAGAGGATGCCGGAACTCTTCACGCTGTTGCGCCCTCTGTGCGATGCGCCGGGAAGGAAGACTTCATTTCTGCTTCTTGGAAGTGCGGCGCCGGATCTTGTCAAAGGCGTCTCCGAATCCCTGGCGGGTCGCGCCTGTTTCATCCAAGTGCCCGGATTTGCCATTGATGAAGTTGGTGCTGAAACCCAGGATCGTCTCTGGCTGCAAGGCTCCTTTCCGAAGGCATACCTTTCAGGAAGTGAAGTCGCATGGAGATGGCTTGAGAGCTTCTCCCAGACATTTCTCGAGAGGGATCTGCCACTTCTCGGAGTTCGCGTGCCTGCAGAAACTCTCCGACGTTTTTGGATCATGCTCGCCCATTACCACGGGCAGATCTGGAATTCCGCCGAAATAGGACAGGCCATGTCGGTCAATCCCAAGGCTGCCATGCATTACCGTGATATTCTTTCCGGTTCATTTATGATTAGAGTGCTCCAGCCCTGGTTTGAAAACATCGGAAAAAGACAGATCAAATCCCATAAAGTCTATCTCCGGGATAGCGGACTACTCCATAGTTTTCTAGGCATAGAGACGATGCAGGGGCTCCGTTCTCATCCCAGATATGGTGCAAGCTGGGAAGGTTTTGCAATGGAACAGGTGATATCCCTTCATGGTGACAGAGACATCTATTTCTGGGGAACTCAAAGGGGGGCTGAGCTGGATCTGCTCGTAATGCGGCACGGAAAGAGATGGGGCTTCGAATTCAAGTGCAGTGATGCTCCTTCAACCACAAAATCCATGCATATTTCTGTAGAGGATCTCGGACTGGAACATCTGTGGGTTATTTATCCCGGCAAGGAGATTTATCGCTTGGACAAGAGCATAACAGCATTGCCTCTGGCAGACTTGAGCAAGATAACCTTGAAAGAAATATAAATGCATTTTTTTGTTAATCAGTCCAATACTGTTTTCAAGTATAGAGCCTTTACCGCATCGGCATTGATGTCCGTTGTCACCTCGATATTCGGATTGCTGCCGGATTGAACGGTCATCCCGCGTGTGAACTCGCCTTTGGTTTCAACCTTTACAGACATGGGTTTGACCGTGTAGTGTGAACGGTCAAAAGCCCAGATGATCGGGAAGATATCGTACATGACCGGGCCCGGTTTCCATTGTTGGGCTGGATGCCAGAGATCTATGGCCTTGCCCAGGGCCTTGCTTACCGGCGCATGATGCTCGTGGAAAGCCTTGCACTCTTCCATAGTTAAATAGAAACGCCGCGTCACGTCCCAGGTACCCATGTAGATCTTTATCCCTGAATTGATGACAATGTCTGCGGCAATGTAATCGAATGCGACATTGTGTTCAATGCGGTTGAGGGCAAGTTCGCCACCCATCATCGCGATGTATTTTATTTTGCCGGCGATGTCCGGCTTCTTCCGGAGCGCGCATGCGATATTGCTCAGCGGCGCTATGCACATCAGCGCGATTTCACCGGGATATTTTTCGACAGTATCAATTATAAGGTCTGCAGCGTCCACGGTTCCGGGCTCGTCTGCTGGATCTTCCGGCTCCGCGAACGCATAATGGTTCATGGTAATCTTCAGATCGTTCTGGTATTTAAGTTCCTCTGCGGAAAGTGTCCGCAAGGGAAGATCAGTTCCTGCGGCCACCGGGATATCGGTGCGGTCCATGTAACGCAGAAGACGTTTGACAAGTCTGCCACGTTGTATGGTGGGCTTTGTCGCGGACGTGATCGCCTTTATGTCCAATTCAGGCCGTTTAAGGGCGAATATTATCGCCAGAAGATCGTCTATGTCCTGACCCGGATCCGTGTCAATCAGAATTTTCTGCATAATGGCTCCAAAAGTTTAAATAGGAATTTCATCGGCGTTTTCAATCATATCCTCGGGTATATGTAAAGTCAAGAACCAGACGTGCAACACAGTCCCTGACCGCAACACATCGGTTGAATCGCAAGCAGGACACTTTATATTAGTAAACCATAAAACACACCCATCCCGTAGCGGACGGGGAGGCTGTAGCCTAATAGGCTGTAGGTAAATAGGTTGCAATCCAAAAGAGTGGATTTGAAAATGCAAAATGACTTGTGTCAAAACCTAACAGCCTTCAGTCTATACAGCTATCAACCTTGGCATCCTGTGGGATGCCTGTGACCATAAACCTATAAATTGGGGAAGAGTTCAAATGAAATACGCGCCGATCATAACGAAGTTCCCGCATTTCCTTCATGGTGGAGACTACAACCCGGACCAGTGGCTCAAGCATCCAAAGGAGATAGACGAGGATTTCCGTCTGATGGACCTTTCCGGCTGCAACACTTTTTCAATAGGGATTTTCTCCTGGACAAGCTACGAATCCGAGGAAGGCAAGTTCAATTTCGACTGGCTCGACATGATAATGGACAGGCTCGCGGAGAAGGGCTACAATGCGATACTCGCAACTCCGAGCGGTGCACGCCCCGCCTGGATGGCGAGCAAATATCCGGAAGTCAGACGGGTGAACCGCAGCGGCCTCCGCGAACCTTATCAGAGCCGGCACAACCATTGCTGGACATCTCCTGTCTACCGTGAAAAAGTCAATATCATAAACAGGAAACTTGCTGAACGCTATAAGAATCATCCTGCGCTGGCAGCCTGGCACATTTCAAATGAATACAATGGCGAATGCTTCTGCGAGCTCTGTCTGAAATCCTGGCAAGGCTGGCTGAAGAAAAAATACAAGACCATCGACAACCTCAATGAATGCTGGTGGACATATTTCTGGAGCCACACCTACACCTCCTGGGACCAGGTGGATCCGCGTGACGGATGCGTTGACGGGCTCAGGCTCGACTGGGCCAGATTCATAACCTGGCAGTGCTGCGACTTCATGAGGCATGAAATTGTCCCACTGAAAAAACTCACACCGAAAACACCTGTCACTACGAACATGATGGGTTTCTTCGACATGATTGATTACTGGGCCGTTTCCGAAGTCTGCGATTTCATCGCCGATGACTCATATCCCACCTGGTACAACGCCGAGGACAATACCGAAACCGCCCTTCAGCTTTCGGCCATACATGACATGCACCGATCGATGAAAGGAGGGAAACCTTTCCTCATAATGGAATCATGCCCGAGCGCCACCAACTGGCAGCAATACCACCGTCTCAAACGGCCCGGCGTACACAAACTCGAGATGCTTCTTGCCATCTCACACGGGGCCGACGGCACAATGTATTTCCAGTACCGCAAAGGAAAGGGCGCATGCGAAAAATTCCACGGTGCAGTAGTTGATCATGTCGGACACGAGAATACACGAGTCTTCAAGGAGATAGCGGAGATCGGCCAGATCCATAAAAAACTCGACGCTGTTATCGGCACTTCCGTCAAACCGGAAGTTGCAGTCGTATATGACTGGGATGCGAAACATGCGCTCGATTTTTCCGCAGGCCCGACCAATGAGAATAAAAAATATATCGAAACCTTCAAGAAGATGTACAAGCCGTTCTGGCAGTCAGGGATTCCGGTTGATGTGATCCAGAGCACATGCCCTTTTGACAAGTACAAAGTGCTTGTGCTTCCGATGCTCTTCATGTTGAAGGAGGGTGTTGCAAAAAGAATTGAGAAGTTCGTCTCAGACGGCGGAACTGTCATCGCCACCTACCTCACCGGCATTGTCGACCAATATGACAGATGTTTCACTGGAGGCTGGCCGGGTTGCGAACTTCGCAAGGTCTTTGGAATCTGGAACGAGGAGATAGACGGGTTGACGCCGAACGACAAACAGCAGCTTGTCACCGTAAAAGGGAACACTCTCGGATTGAAAGGCAAATTCAAGGCTTACGACTACTGCGAGAGGATCCATCCTGAAACTGCGAAGGTCATTGCAGTTTACGGAAAGGATTTCTATGCCGGGGAACCGGCGGTGACAGTCAACAAGCTCGGGAAAGGCAGGGCTTACTACATAGCTGCAAGGACTGATGATGAATTTCTCATGGAATTCACTTCCTCTGTTATAAAGGATTCGAAGATCCGGCAAGTTCTTCCGGGAACTTTACCCGCAGGCGTAACCGTCCAGATGAGGACAGACGGAAAAAGGGAGTTCATTTTCATCTTCAATTTCAAAAACAGGAAGCAGAAGATTGATCTAGGGAACGAGAAGTTCATCGACATGCTTTCAGGAAAAAACGTGAAGGACGAACTGAAGCTGGAAGCGAACGGATCCGCTGTCCTGGAAAGGATTTGAACATCCTATTGATGAGCCTCCTGTCCCTAGTACCAAAATGTAGAAGTGTAAATCGAATCTTTCGGAGTACCTCTCTCCGAAGTCATGCTGAATAGCCTGACGTAAATATTGGCATTTCCTGAAAACTGAATTATACTTAAGCTGTTTGTCTTGGGGTTCAAAAGCAGAGGATTCACGTGGATTTTAAATTATTAAGCCCTATTGGAAATATTGAAACTATTGCATCCGGACATGGGATAAAAAATTTGAATCGATTAATAAAGATCTACGGCCATGTAAACTGGAGAAAGATGAAAGGGATTGCAAGGATCCAGCTTGATGACGGGGCAATATTTGAAGCTGAACTTCACTGGTATGAAGGACACGGAATCGGAAGAAAGGAATTAAAAATCAAGAGGTACCTGTCATGAAAAAACACTTTCTTATTTGCATAAACAACAATGGATACGAAGCCTCCCTTGAAATCCGAAAAATTTACGAGTCAATTTCTGACAAGCAGGCCGAAAAGCATGAACAAATCAGGATTATTGATGAATCCGGAGAAGACTATCTCTATCCGATAAATTTCTTCGCACCAATAAGACTTCCGTCCGAAACCAAAGTAAAACTGGAATTGATTCCAGCATAGCTATAACAGTTAACTTCTCTCCGGACCGTGGTGTGGTTGGAGAAGGTTGCTTCCACATCAGTAATCCAAGGTGAATCCCATGCCAAACATAAGTAATATAGTTGCAATATTCTTTTTGCTTAACGCATTCGGGACGCTGCCGCTTTTCCTTGCTTTGACAAAAGACGATAACTTCCGCAGCAAGGCATCCATTGCATTAGCCGCCAACATCACGGCCGTAGCGCTTTTGTGCTCGTTTATCTGCCTGGGATCAGGGTTGATGACATTTTTCGGATTGACACTGTCGGCGTTTGAGATAGGCGGAGGCATCATACTGTTCAAAATAGGGCACCAAATGATCAACTGCACATTGAACATCGAAGATTACATTAAGGAGGCTTCTAAAATCGAACCCCGAAAATCTTGTTCCGTAGTGCCTCTTGGCATACCATTGCTGGCCGGACCCGGAAGCATAGCTGTCATAATGGCGATAACCGTTTCAAGGCCGGCTGGAACCGGACTCACCGGGATCATATTGTCGCTTATCATTGCAAGCGTTCTCTCTTACATAGTGTGGGTGATCGGCGGATATATATTCTTGAAATACAAGGGCGACGCGATCCGAGACCTCATATCCAAGCTCGGCGGTTTATTCCTGCTGATCCTGTCGGTTCAGATGATTATAAACGGGATTGGAAAAGTGTCGTTATTCAAGTAAGGGAAACTCTAGTGGTTCCCGATGATACTGAATCCGTACGGTTCTATTTTGACATGCCCTGCCTTCTTGTCTTTGAAAGAGCAGCCCTTACCATCCATGTTGATGACAAACCAGAAGATGCCGTCCTTGTTCTTCCTCGGCACCGCCAGATTCCCTTCCGGAATATCTAGCCTCTGCGAAATTCGCAGTTCAGCGGCATAATGCTCAATAGTTTTCCTCAGCATCAGTTTCCCGTTATCGCCGGAAGGCATCGAGCCGAGCATCACGATTTTACCTTTGCCATATTTGTTTTCCGTTAGAAATGCGAGATCCGCAAGCCGACTGTCATCCGCCTTGCCAAGGACTTTCGCAGTTATCGTACTGAAAAAGGAACTCCAGGTCGACAATGGCGCCGTCAGGCCGAATGCCGTTCCTGAAATATCATTGTTCGTTGGAGAGAAAGTATAGACTGTCTTTACGCCGGCGGCTTTTTCAAGTTCGGGATGAAGCGCAGATTCCGTGTAAAGGGTGTGATCGACGGTCCTGCATCCGCTTAAAGGCCCGACAATCCATGTCCCTCCGTTTTTCACAAACGATAAGGCCCTTTTCAGGAAGTCGTCAGCAATGTGCGGGAGATACGGGGTCAGGAGAAGTTTGCATCCGGTCAAATCTGCGTTTTCCGGAACCAGATCCCGGTGGAATCCGGTTTCAAGAACGCTCCTGTAAAGTTCCTGCATATTGTCGACATAGTTGATTCCCTCCAGGGGTTCGGTAAGGAAAAAAGCCCTGCCGATGTCGGAATAAGTCATCCTCAGATCGGCCTTTACATTTTCTGAAGACATCAGGGCGGGTGTTATATCCTTCAGGGAATTGCTCGCCTGCTTTACGTCTTCAAAACCGATCGTCGGCTCCCCCCAGGACGAGACGATTGCACCGTGGGGCATTTCAGCTCCGGCGCGCTGTTGCCGCCAGAGCCAGTATCCGAATCCGCCCGCGCCAAGTGCGAAAGCCGCAGTCAGCTCTGCGTTGAGATAGGATTTCTTATGCAGTTTCGGGTAGCCGAAAATGCAGCCGCTGTGGGAAGGGCCCGTCTCCATTACCCAGAATTTCCTGCCATCCTTCAGGTTCCTCCAGATGTCGTAGTCCATCAGCATCTTCCTGTAGTTGTCGCTGTCATAATACGCATCGAATGACGCGAAGTCCAGATTCTTGTAGTGCTCGGCATGGTTGAGATAATGCCGCACATTGCTGTTGTGCGTGATCGGCGCCTTTGAATATTTCCTGATGATTTCGACCTGTTCATCCTGGAACTCGACAATTTTCTCACGCGAGAAGATCCTGTAGTTTGTCAAAAGGGAGGGGTTATGCGTGAAGGGCGTTTTCAGAGGGACCGGCACCTGCGAGAAGCTGGAATACTTCTGGCTCCAGAGCGATGTTCCCCATAGACTGTTCAGCTCATCGATTGAACCATAACGTCTTTTGAGCCACTGCCGCCACTGAATGCCGCATTCGTCGCAGCAGCATTCAGATACATGCGACTTCATTTCATTGTCGGTCTGCCAGGCTATTAGTCCGGGAAGTTTTGAGATCCTTTTGGCGACCGCTTCGACTATTATCCTGGACCTTTTCCTGAAGAACGGGTTGTTGTTGCAGAAATGCTGCCTGGCTCCATGCATCATCCTTATTCCATCCATGCCCATGAACAGCCGTTCAGGATGGTTGTGGGAAAGCCAGATTGGAGGCGTAGCCGACGGGGTGCAGAATACAGTATCAATTCCACTTTTATGGAGCTTGAGTATGACCTCTGAGAAGAAGTCCAGCGTGAATACCCCGGGACGCGGCTCCATGTCAACCCAGGCGAACTCGCCCATCCTGACAGTGTTTATTCCAGCATCGCGCATCTGCAGGATGTCGCCATCGATGTTTTCAGCGGGCCAAAGTTCAGGGTAGTAGGCGGCCAAGACGTGAAGTTCGTTTTTCATAATCACCGTTACCGTTTACGTTATATTTGCATAATATGTCTATATATTGTTACTCCGCCACAAGTCATTTTCAATCTTAAATTAAGAATTATTTTAAATTTCGTTACCGTTCACGCTTGACAAGATCGGTTAAATATCATATAATACAGATGGAGCTCGATTATTATCTGAAATATGGGTTTTAAACGAACGGGGAACGTACCAATGAAAAGCGTTAAAATAATTTCCATTCATCCGATTAGATTCACACTCATTGAGCTCCTCGTAGTAATTGCGATCATCGCAATCCTGGCCGGCATGCTCCTGCCCGCCTTGAAAAACGCCAGGGACGCAGCAAAGATGTCCATCTGCAACTCCAACCTAAAACAGGTCGGTCTAGCCATGGGAACTTACGCCTCTGATTTCAATGATTCCATGCCTTTTTACAATGCTGGCGTTGACGGATTTGAAAAGGGCTCCAGGGGAAGCGGGCTATGTACGCTTTTGGAAGATTATACGGGCCAGAAATATCCAGGACCTCAGAGCGCACTCAACCTGCGCCGGGTTACCGGCGGTATCTGGCTCTGCCCCTCCTCATGGGTCAGCGTCGGAACAAACTGGAGCGGATGGCTTGGCTCTTGGTATGTTTCAGAACATGGGGACTCAGGCAAATACAATTCATATGCCGGGCTTGCGCAGCATTACAGGGACGACGCTATAAACGGAACCGCAAGCAAGCCGCGCTTTTCATTCAATGTAAGACATTTTTCAAAGCCGACCCAGACGCCATATCAGTTTGACTCCACGCACAGGATGGACAATACAAAAGGAACCGGCAACTACAGGTACACGGACTGGTACCAGGCAGAGTCCTGGCACGAAAAGGCGCGGCCGGTTGTCTATTTTGACGGCCATCTCCTGAACGTCACATCTACTAAATTCAGATTCCAGACTGCGACAGGCTGGTGCCTTTCGCAGGCAAATTACAATGACAACGAACTTGGAACCGGATCTGCCGGACAGGGAGCACCCCACAACCCCTGGGACTTCTGGATTGACGAATATTAAGGGCAATGGTATAGGAAAGCAGGAACAGGGATCATGAGGAAAAGTTTTTTCACACTCATCGAGCTCCTCGTAGTGATTGCGATCATCGCAATACTGGCGGGGATGCTCCTGCCCGCCTTGAACAGCGCCAAGGAACAAGCGAAGACATCTTCCTGCTTCAGCAACCTGAAACAGATAGGGTTGAGCATGACTCTTTACATCACGGACTATGATGGCAGTCTGCCTTTCATGCGCGATATGTCGTATTCCGCAACAGATGAAGCTAATGCCCGAGGCGGATATGGGACTTCCCTCGAATATCTCCTGCGTGATTATATCGGCAAAATGCCGCCGGTACAGACTGCTAAACCATGGGAAAACGCTTCTGGAGGCGTATGGCTTTGCCCAAGCTCAGACACCTATATAAAAAATTATTATTATCAGCCGGGCGGATACAACAAATATAACTCTTACGGCGGACTGGGGAAGCATTATTATTTCGGGTTACAGAATGATACATGGCGCGATCCGTTCTCCTTTAAGCACCGACATTTTACTAAACCTGAAATGACCCCATACCAATATTGTTCCAAAATGACTACGGAAGGAGAAATATACGGTTCTTTTTCTTATCACAGGCAGTCACGTCCGACAACATTCATGGACGGCCATGTAAAGGGGCTTACGACTCCGGAATATCTGTATAACAAGTCCTGGGGCGATGCACAGAAAAGTGTTTGCATTTATGCCCAGATGGACGAGATAACTGGGACCTTAAGTTGACCGAATATTAGGGGACCCTAAAAAGATTGATGGAGTTTCAGGTCGGAATCAGAAACATTAAAGATATTTAACATGAAAAGAAAACCATGAAAAAAAGTTTTTTCACACTCATTGAGCTCCTGGTGGTGATTGCGATCATCGCAATCCTGGCCGGCATGCTTCTGCCCGCCCTGAAAAATGCAAAGGATGCGGCGAAGGAGATCGGATGCCTTGCAAATTTGAAACAGATTGGGTTGTCCATGCTGTCCTATACCAATGATTATAACGACTCCCTTCCTTTTTACAACGGTAGCGACGTATGGAGGAATGCTCCGAGCGGAACGGATCTCGAGTATATGCTATATGACTATGCAGGACAAGTTTATACGGGTCCGGCGGGCGTTTTGAAATACCGGCAGTCAACCGGCGGCATCTGGATATGTCCGGCATCCACGCTCAGGCTTGCCGATTACAGCGGAGGCGGCAAGGCTTACATTTCCGATGTTGCGACAAGTTCCGCAAATGCATACGCAGGCCTATATGAACATTATAAGGCAACCGGGTTTTCATTCAAGATAAGCACCTTTTCCAAACCTGCACAGACTCCCTATCAGTTCTGCAGCACACTGGCGCACAAGCATGAGATCATGCCATCCGGAAATGATGCATTCGGTAACCCTTTTGGTGCGACCCCATGGCACAAGATGAGGCCGACAGTCTTCATGGATGGACATTCTCTTTCACTGAAGACACTGGCATACAGGACACAATTGCCAGGAGCCCCTTCAGGCGGGGCTCCATCTGTAAACGTAGGATCATATACCACTTTTCAGCTCGGGGCTGGAACAGGAACTCCGGCACATAAACCCTGGGATTTCTGGCTCGATGAATTCTGACAATATTTCCCATAAAACTAAAATATCCGGCTATAAAGCCCGAGTCAATCAAAGGCAACAAATCAATGATAAAGCATCGAATCCGCACATGTACGCTACTGTTTTCTGCAATCATCCTTAGCGGCGGCATTTCCGCCGCCGGACCTGTGGATGCCGGAGGACCTTTCGGCAAACAGGAACTTGTACAGGAGATTGACTGTTCCAAAGATAATCCGAATACGCTTTTTACAGAATATCCGTCCGGGATAAGCAAAGTCGAAGAAATACTGGGGAATCAGTGCCGTGTCCTGCCAAATGTGGACGGAGGTCCGAAGTATTTTGCGTACCGGGTGGGCAAGGGGCTGAACTTGAAACCTGGATCAGCCTACATGCTTTCGGTTGAGTTTCCTGATGACAAGCCCAGAAACATGTTCATATGCAACTGGGGCTGTGAAACAGCAAGGGGAATCCACAGCGGGACGGCCACAGGCGATGCCATCAAAGGACTCTATGTCAATCACAATCCCGAATCGCTCAATTTCCCTCTCTCCGGAAAGATGCAGACCTGGCGGGAGATGTTCTTCCTGCATGACAGGTTCCCGGACATAAAACGGCCGCGGGGCAGCGAACTCCGACCTCTGCTTCCGCAGGACGGGTTCTGGGTGATTATCGCGCAGCTGAAGGCAGTCAACAGTCTTGACTCAGCCGGGGCGGCAGTCTCCAAGATACGCCTTTTTGAAATAGCGGATCCGGACAGTCTCAGCCAGAAAATAAATTATCCGCCCGCCGAACTTCCGCGCAGGCATATTTTTTTCCGCGAAGAAATGGCCGACGGTGTAATCACACAGGGTCACAAGCCGGAAGAGAAGAACCCGGAACTGCGCGGAGTCATAAATCCAGTCGACTGGTATGAGTCCAAGGTCAGACTCATGAAATTCCTGGGGATGAACACGTTCACCAAGGACCTGCTTGAATTCGGTCATAACCAGGGATGGGATTCCACCAAGTACGGCAGCAGCGGCTGGTACAACCAGTCAGGAAACCCAAAACTCTGGACCGACATAATCCAGATGCTCACCAAATATCCCGACTTCTACGTGTTCCCGTATTATGAATATGCGGGCAGCATCGGCCAGAAAAAGAACATCGCCATTGGAAGTCAGAGAAGATGCGAGACGCTCAAGGGAGGAAAGGACTACACGCATATCCCATGGGTCCACAAGACAAACGCGGACATAACCGATCCGGATTTCATCGAAGATGCGAAGAAGCTCCTTGAACTGACAATACTGGACAACAAGGACAAGGTGAAATTCATTGGCGCATGGTTCCGTCCAAGGCCCGAGGCAAATCCGATCAGCTTCAATGCAAAAAATATTGAGACATTCAATACTGAAACGAAACAGGAAAAGAAGATCACCCGCGAAGACCTCCAGAAGGACAAGGCGCTCCTGAATAAATATTACGAGTGGTGGTTCAGGAAGAGGTGCGACTTCAATCTCGCGCTCTCGGAATATCTGCGCAAGGAGGTGAATCCGGAAGCTGTCATCCTCTATACCGCCGACTCCGGCGAACCCGGTATCAATCTGCCCGGGTCAATAGTTGCAAAAGGCCAGAAGAAATCATGGGAATGGAAAACCGTTGTTGTGAACGACGACTCACAGAAATGGGAGAAATATCTTGAGACTGATAAGGAATTGTTCAAGTATGTGAAATCATTCCCATACGACAAGGTGGTTGCTGAGGACATGTATCTGCAGGCCCTCCTCGCAAAGCCCGGGACCTGGGGAAGTTATGAATGGCAGCACGCAAATCCCTGGAACGATCCCCAGAACTACGGGGATAAGCCAGGTGTCATGCTAAGTTATTCATTCAACAGGCTGTATACGGTCTCTTCAAGGAAGGCGTTCGACACGTTCAGGACACCGTCAGGACTCGCAATAATACGTCATTACGCCCTGAATGAAAATGAAATGAATGAGGGCAAGGATTCACTCCTCGGCTATTTTGTCGCCGATGTCGAACGGACAGGCCCATACTGCATGATTGGCGAGGCGCGTGCATTTGCAAACGGGGATCCGCGCTTCCTCGGATATCTGGCCGGAAACAGCTTCAACAGGGGATTCCCGGAATATGTCCGCGCATTCAACGCAGCGTTCCTGTCACTCCCGTCTCTTCCAAGTAAAATACTGGAAAAAGCTTCTGCGGATCCGGAAGTTGTCGCCAGGGAAATTCCAGCCGGCAAGTACGGCACTTATGTCGGCATAGTCAATACAGGCTTGACAGACAAAAACGCCATTGAAGTTTCGCTTCCGGCTTGCAGCAAGGCCACGGACACTGTCTCCGGGGAGATTATTCCTGTAAAGGCCGGGAAGATCAAGATTTCATTGTATCCCGGAGAGCTCAGGACATTGAATTTAAAATAATTTTTTGAGGAAGTTGCAGAAGAATTCAGGAGAGAATAAATCTGGATTTGAATTTGATTTTTATCCTGAATTCTGTTTTCTGTCTACTGACTTCTCGCAAAACTAGAGTTTTGCAATCAGCTCATGTACATTACATGCAGGCTTTAAATTTTTAACGGGGACAGCGTATTTAGAATGAAACCGAACAAGATATTAGTTTTTACAATATTGTTTTCATGTCTGGCATTTTCGGCGTATTCGCAGGACTATGCAGTGAAACCGGCATGGTGGGACAGCACTTCCAAGGTAACCATAGAGAAGTCGGACAACCTGTACAAGTCCTTCAACAAGAGCCTGGAAAAGAACGCTACTCAACGGGCAAAGCTTGAGAACTGGTTCGAAATCGGTCCTTTCGACAGGAACGGCGACAATACTTTTGAAACTGCATATCCTCCGGAAAAGGAAATCAAACTTGACGGCTCATATGCCGGCAGGGATGGTAAGAAAGTCACCTGGGTTAAATGGCCGGCCGGAGCGCAGAGTCCCATTTCCGATAAAATAACCGAGTCCGTCTTCTTCTTCTACAATACGATCACCGTAGAGAAACCTGTCCAGAAGTTTCTCATCATCTCCCACGACGACGGTGCCGAGGTCAGGCTCAACGGGAAACAGGTGTTGATGAGCGATATTTTTGTTGATACGGACAATCCGGAAATAGTCCCGCTTGACCTCAAGGCCGGCAAGAATGAGATCTTTGTAAAGCTTGATCAGAGAGGCGGGCCCTGGAGCATAATCACAAGCATCAGCGATATGAACCCCACCTACATTGAAATCAGGATAATGACTGAACTTCTGAAGGCGTATCCTTCCGACATCCCGGAGGCGACCGAGACGATTGTCGGAAAACTTGTCAGCGACTATGCCCAGATCAATGACTATCAGAACATGCTTTACTGGACTGAAAACCTTTTCAAGAGGAAGACCCAGTTTTCAACAATGAGGAAGATTCTTGAAGACACCTTTAACGTATGCCTCAAGGATGACAAGATGCTCGCCACCGGGAAGGATTTCTTCAAGAGGATTTTCGAGAACAAAGGGAACGACACACTGGCAAGAGGTGTTGCCGTCAAATACATGATGGAGCTGATGCTGAGGAAGGATGAACTTGATGAACTCATACGATTCACCGATGCGAACTATCTGGAACTGAAGGATACGGTCGGAAATGACAGGTTCTTCTACAAGCTCAAGGCGTACATAGCCAAAAGCGACTACGAAAACTCGAAGATCACTATAAAGGATATGGAGCTCATACCGGAGCTCAAGGACAAGCCGGAGCTTAAGGATTTAAAGAAAAGGGTGGAGACGCTCAAAACCACACCCGTGATGGTGAAGAACGACTGGGAATTGAATACCAACACAGAGAAAGCCAACAAACTGAGCGGAGAAAAGAACACTCTGAAACTCAACAGGTTCATACAGAATATCCTGATTTCAAAGAACGCATCTCTGCTGGAAACAGCCGACAAAAACCTCCTTGCCGGCGCAGTCCTTAAATACAAGGAGGTCTTCAAGGTCTTTGAAAAAGACTACAGCGACTCATTAAATAAATATTTCGAAATACTGGGGACGAAAAAAGGCTCCCTGTCGGAAATCCAGGCCAGGAAGCGGAAAGTCCTCCTCAGCTTCTCAGCGCAGGGCACAAAAAAAGAAGCTGAAGCACCGGCCGCAAGTATTCCTGAGATCCCCGTTGGCGATAATGACAAATCCGTATTCAAGCCACTGTCGGCCATGAACCCTGGATACATAGAAATGCTCAAGAGCGACAATGTCTTCACGGGCAAGGCCAGCTACGCTCTGGACTGTTCCAGCTCTGTCTTCAAGGACATTGTCTTCCTCCAGAACAGCAGGCAGATAACATGCGTAAAGGGTGACAATGTGCTATGGAACAGGCAGCTCGACAACAGCATATTGGCGACCGACAGGGAAAAGATCCCGGACAACACCCCTGTTTTCTCAGGCTCGTACTCCCCGAAGACAAACGGTTCCGTGGTCTATACAAGACTGCTCTCCGAAGGGAAATTCAGCCTTTTCGCGTTCTCATGCTCCGACGGACACACCGTCTGGGACATACAGGATAAGGATTATGCGATCTGCTCTGATCCGGTCATCTACCAGGATCAAATTATCGTACTTGCAAAGAAACCGGAGGTGATCACCCAGTATTTCCTGCTGGTCCTTAACGCTGCAACAGGGAGCCTGGAAGATGAAATATACCTGTTCTCCGGAGAGGAGATAACACCACTCAACGGGCTTCCGGACATCTGGGCGGTACGTCTGGATGTTTTCATGCCTGAACCTGCCATAGCGAACGGCAGGGCCTACATTTCAACAAATTCCGGCATGGTCTTCTGTGTCGATATGGAAGGTGATTACATTGTCTGGGCCAGGAAATATCCGAGGATCCCTTTCATCGCCAAAAACATGGATCTCTCATATGCGCTCGGAAGAAAGAAAAACAATATCCCGGCGGTAGGAAGCCAGAACGTGCTCTTTGCACCGGTGGATGCACCGGGACTGCTCCTCCTGAACAGGAACAGCGGAGCAATTGTTGCGGAAAGCAGCAGCATCAAAGCGCTTGACATAAGACGGGCCGGTTCCGATTCAGTACTGATCATCGACAAGTCCTCATCTGCCGGCCTTTATTCCCTGTCAAGGCTGGAACCTCTGAAAGCCCTGACAGGAAAGGATTACAGATATATGGAGAAACTAAGGGATGGCTTCATCCTGTCTGAAAGCAAATATCTGGAGATCTGGACGGATGCGGGGATTCTTTCATCGAAGATAAAGCTTCCTCCGGCCTTCATTCCGATTTCAGTATCCAAAACCGGGGTTTTCGGTTATGAGCCAGGCAAGATAAAACCAATAATAGGGATACTGACGGCACAGGCTGGAAATTATCCCGAACCTTCCTGCATCGAAAAAAATGTGAAGAAGCTGAACAATCCCCAGATCATCGAGGACAACAGGAATTTGTTCATCAAGGCCGACAACTATATCTCCCTGCTGGACAACAAGCTGGCCACAGAGTGGGCCGTGCCCCTGAGGTCAAAGAACACGACAGTCCTAAGCTCTGAGAAAGCCGTATACCTGGTTTCAAAAAACACCATTGCGGTCGTCGACAGGAAGACCGGATCACTGATAAACCGATTCCCGAAGGACGGTGAATCTTATAAGAATTATCTAAGCCCAGTCCTCTTGGCCGGCAGACTGTATGTTGGGGAGGCCACCCCTCAGGTCGGGAAGACACAGATCATGATGATAGACGGCTCGAAAAGTGAATATAAGGGAACCCTGAATTCGATTCCTCATATGCTTTGCATATACAATGAGGGGGACACCCTTCTTTCCGGATCGCAAAATGTCATGGACGTCCTTAAGTTCAACAAGGATAATTTAATCTATGACAAGACTGACAAGACAAACAAGCCGGCCAAAAATATAGGGGAATACAGAAAATTCAACATCGACACCAAACCGACATTATTTATAAATCCACAGGACTGTTTCACCTTTGATCCGCTCAACCTGGCCTTCAACAAATTCAATATCAAGCCCTATCCCCGCCCAAGGTGGGACTGGAACAATTCCGACAGCAATTTCAGTATTATCGGAAATATAGTCGCCTGCGGCTTCCAGAATCACGTATGGTCCCTGCTTGACATGGACAGCAGGACTGACTTGAGCCAGAACGTTAATTTCTCCACGACACCGGTCGGCGATGGCGGCAACCTGCTAGGACTTGTGGTGAATGATCTGTCAAAAAATGCATGGGAATTCTCCTATTCAGCCGTATGCTTCGATATAAAATCCAAAGCAATTGTATACAAGGAACCGGTCAACCCCTATCAGATCTTCCACAACATGCAGCCCCGGAACGATATTAACTTCATTGCTGGAAACAAGTCGTTCCATTTTTTCCATCCGACAGCCAACCGGGAGATGTCGGAGGAGAATTCTATTGTCATACAGGACTACAAGAACAAGAAGGTTGAAATGAAGACATTTCCCGGATATTCAAACTGTCCTGATGCAATATCATCTGGCGGCAATGTCCTCATGCTGATCAATTCCAGCCCAAAAGTGTTCACGTTCGAAAACTTCATAAAGCTTACGGACAAGGTTGCCCCCATTTTTGAAGTGCCCACAGACACAAAAACCAAATATGAGATCGACGGATATCCAGATGAATGGGCTCTTTCAAAGTTTCATAACACTGAAAAAGGTTCCTTCTATGCCGCATTCGACAAGGAGAATCTGATATTCGCGGGGATGATGAAGGATGAGAACATAATAAGGAAGATAGGAGTTGGAGGCCTCAAGGACTGCATGAGTTTCACAATGATGCCTGGAAGCACGGCATGCTTCAGGACAGACAATATCAAGACCGCCGGTTTTTCCTGGGATTCTTCAAAGGCCCAGGACTTCGAATTTGAATATTCCATCACCCCATCCGGAGATTCCTGCTTTTTTGAAATGTCAATCCCGATGAAAAATATCTTCCATTGCGATCCGAACGCGGTAATCAACGTGATAAAAGGTGTCAAAAGCAGGGACATCCGCGGCGACCTCGCATTCTCCTTCACCATAACCGATGAAAAAAAGGCGAAAGAAAGCCTTTTCTCCAAAGAGGAATCCATCCCGCTATACTATCCGAGAATCAGGTTCATGATCGACAAGAAAAAGTAATTTTTTCACCTCACACATTGTAGCCCAGCTTCCTGAAATTGTATTCGTGCCGCAGGAAAATCAATGATCCCACTGCAATAATGACACTCAATCAATTATCCTTTTGCGACTTCCGCAGACCGGCACAGTTTTTCCAATGGAACGCCGGCATCCCTGCCGGCATCACGTCTAGGTTTGGAACAGGGGAAAAGAGGAAGACTGCCAGCTAGAGGCTTACGCCTTGCATAAAATACAATTTCCTATACTAATAAAGAATCTCCTGACGGGCATCCTATCCCCGCTGCAAGCAACGGGGTATTACGGACGCCCTCCCTCGCCTCACGGCGGGCCGGAGATTCTTTATAACAAAAGAAAATCAAAGCCGACCCAAGGGTCGGGGAATTTGACCCAACTAGATTAAATCAGACTACTACAAGCAAGAACACTCGCAGTCAAGAATTCCACTGCCACCCCCTACAGTTTTAAACTCCTCGGCATTGGTCCTTTATGTACGGTGACCACTGTCATCTTCACAGCATTCCTCACAAAATCTTCGTCTTCGGGACGGGAGTTCATAAAGCTCCCCGAGACGATAATAGCCGATCCCCCTTGCCATGCCCTTTCTATGTAAGTTCGCTGCCCGTCCTTGTATTCCGCCTCCATCTTCAAGACCCCGTATACGTCATCCGGATCACCTGTGTTCTCCAGCCTGATAATGGTTGCTCCCTTACGCTCCTTAATGGATCTACTGTATGCTTCCATCCTTATAGCCCTTTCAGCTTTTATATAGGTGCCTTTTACCGAGGTGACCGTCAGTGTGGCTGCATTGGACAGCCCCACATCATTCAATAGCTTGACGGTTTTCCCAGTCTCGGATACCTCGACAACTATACGTCCCGACGTGTCAATCCCGGACCAGGCGGCCAGCAATGACCCGGATACAGACAGCAGAAGAACCATCATTGTTGACTTTTTTATAACCCCTCCGTCACTTCATCCACCTTTGGTGAATTGATCTTGTTGCACTGTTTGATCTGATAGACGATCCCCGTTATCATCACCAGGCCACTACCGCCGCAACGATCAGCCACGGCATCGGTATATTTTTCATCACGCCTCCTTTTGTTATAAAGCTTCCACTTAATCATTATGAGATAAATCCTAGTCAAATTTAAGAAACCGTGAAAGTCATCCTGCGATTGGCTTGGGCTCTCACTTTCCCGACAAACCTCAGCCCTTCGGCCCAAACCACAGACGTCTTGCGCTGCCCCTTGCCATCTGCCAATTGCGTCCTTGCGCGGATGTCTTGTTTCAAGGAATCATGCTTTTCTCTAGGCCATTATATTTGCCGGACTGGGACATTATATGTCCTAATCCTTAATTTGTCGGAATTATTTCTGATAATAATAGTCTTGCGGAAGGTGGAGGAAGACAGATTTGAGTTATGGAGGTGTGGAAGACCGCTAGGTTAAAAGGTTGCTCAGCCGGCCTTCTTTATTTCAAAACGGTGTTGGTGCTGATTGAGGTACTGCCGAATTTCATCCGGGCTGAACCCGAAGGATCTGCCGGTGTCGCGGACGAATTCCTCAGCGACATACAGATCTGATTCAGTTTCAAAGGCGGTGCATACAAGATTGCCGAATGTCAGATATTTTAAGGGGTGCTTCATGCTCGACAATGCCGGACCGGATTCACTTATTTTTAAATACGCCTCTTCCACACTTGTGAATCTTGAGAGGTTCTTAGGCTTGTAGTCATAATATCTGAATTTGACCGCATCTTCGGGAAGAACACTTATCCCTCCGGCTCCACCTTGCAGTAAAACATAATAAGCCGCATCGGCGCTTTCGGTCATCGCAGCATATTGATCCTCATGACAGTCCGGCCATTCCTCGAACAAATCCATGATTTTCCGGAAGGAGTCTTCTTCGGATAGCAGCTTTTTACCGGTTTTGAAAAGAGGCAATCCCAGTTCGTCATAGTAGGCCTCGGTTTTATCCATCAGCTTTAAGGCTTTCATCAGGATTATCTCTTGTAAAATTAATTTCCCTGCGACGACATTCCTGATGTTTTCAATATCCTCCCCGAGCTCACAACTCTTAAAAAACTTCTTTGAGGCACTTATGGCGTGTTCCACTCCCCCGGCCACCAGAACGCCCTTTGAATCGGCTATAAGTTCGGTGTGCGTGTGGATTGCCATCGCAGTGACTTCGGGCGTACCCGTATCTGGAGCCGATATGATTTCCTTGGCGGATTCATTGAGCTCGGGCAACGGAAGTTCATGAAGGTCGATGTGTCCCAACTCGTGGCCGATTATATAGAGGAGCTCCTCCCGGTTCAGTAGATCAAGTGTATGGTTTGGAATCAGGACAGTATGAGGGTTTTCCCTGGTCTTGAAGATCGTCAGACCCCAAGCATCCCAAAAGTCTCCGATCCTGAAATCAATGTAACATTTCAACCCCAGCACCTTTTTGCCGTACCTGAACAGATCCAACAGGTCGGGTCGGTATGAACGGCTCACCCGTTGGGTTTTTGAGAAGAGCTCAAAATATTCGTTATAAATTTTCATTTCGCTTAAACATCACTTAAGAATTTTATTTATTTGTCCATGAAGGAGTCGGTCTTTGCCATAAAAAACACAAGGGCAAAGAAAATAAATATTCCGCAAATCATCATAGTGATTATGACATTTACAAAGATTGACATGGTTCCTGCTCATGATTATCGGTTTTTATGCCTTCTTATTTCTTCTTGCGCACTATAATACTTTTACATCTTGGACATTTTGTGTCCTGTTGAGTTATTTATCTCAGGCTATATCTGGTTTTTATGGATGCATATCCAGAAATAAGCTTAATAAAGCAAGATATTAATGAATTTGTATTTATGAGTGTATCAAAAGATGGAAGATTGTAATTTATATAGAAATGGAACATGGTATCAACATATTTAATTCCACATTTCAAGTATATTTTTCAGACCCATCCCATAGGACATAAATATAGCCTATATTTGAAAACTTTTTGAGTTCAATCAATCATGTTTTTAAAAACACCCATTTTGAAAATATTCCGGCTCTGCCCCTGAGCTGTCCCGCAGTGTTCATGGTGAAAACCCAGGAAGGTATGCGCTTTCCGGAGTGGCGCGCATTCTGAATTGAACGTCCGCTGTCCCATAGGAACGTACAAGACTGAAAAGGTCGAGGCAACTCCATATGACTCCTCTGACCAGTGTGAACAATCTTGAGAATGATTTTCCCCATCTTGAGATGTGTTCGACGAATCGCAAGAGGACATACGTCAGCATCGCAATCCATATCTGCCAGCGCACCGCATTTTCATTGTGTCCAAGGAAGTCGGCGATTTGGAGGTTTTGTTTTATTTGTTTGAAAAAGACTTCTATGCCCCACCTGGATTTGTATAGTCCACATATGGAATTTGCAGACCACTCGAAATTGTTTGTAATGAACGTCATCCTGACCAGCTCTCCTTTGATTTCGACCATGGCTTCGACAAGCCGGAGTTCCTCCGTATAGTCCAAGTTTGTATTTTGTCCAGTAAGACGAATTGCCACATCCCTTATTATTTTTCCTTTCGGAGCGCTGACTTCCCGCACAACCTCGTAGGTCATGTTGTCTTTTGCGCGGTTAACCCAGAACACACCTCTCTTGTCGAGTTCGGCAAGATGCTTGAAATCGTTGTATGCCTTGTCCCATACCGCGATCTCGCCGTCCTTGAGCCCCGCGCATAGTTCTCTCGCGAAATTAGAGTCGTGCGTCTTCGCCTCTCGGATTATTATGAGACTGGGCAGGAAAGACTGCAGGTTGAGGGAAACATGGCATTTCACTCCTGCCTTGCGTCTCCTGTGTTTAGCCCAGTCAATACAACTCGCCACAAGTTTTATGGTTGTCGAATCAATCGCCTTGATGGTTCTCTTGAATTTTTTTGGAATCCCGCAATACCCGTGACCGGCACCAAATTTAGGGAACTGTTTTTGAAGACATGCGAGAACATCCCAAAACAGGGCTTCCGCCATATCCGCATTTCTCGTCTTGTTCGCATGGGACAGTCCGTTCCGGCTCGGAGGTGTAGCCTTCCTTATGGTTGTCAGCACCCCGCTGTGATTCTGCAATGTGTCGCAGACATCGTTCAGACTCAACGAATGCGCAAGCTGGGCATGAAGCAATGAAACAACGTGGCTCCACGGATCAAATGTCCTGCACTTATCCTCCACACCGTATTTGCGCGCAAGATGCGTGACAAGATGTGCGGGAACAAGTTCGCAAATCTGTTTTAGGATGGTAAATTCACTGCGGGCTGTTTTCATGGGCTTTCCTTTCTTTTTGTTTTGCAATAATAATAAGAAAAGGTAGCTCATGATCAGCCCTTTTTCGCTAAAATACTTTCACGCGATGGGATGGCTGTGAACGACTTTATATTTCAGTTCAACTCTTCTCGTAGCAACATGTTATAAAGCTGGTTCACCGTTATGACTATTACTCCGAACATCAGATGTGCAAACACCTTCTGATATCCCTTCACCCTTACATTGTCTCCACCATAGTTGTCCTTGAGATTCGAGTTCACCCTCTCGGCAGCACTTCTCTCGTTATACCTGAGCTTCCGGGCGGGTTCAATCTCCTTCTCCTCGCCCCTTCGCTTATTGTAATCGATTATCGCCACATGATTTAACTTCGCCGAGAATTCCCTGATTTCAGGCGCATCATACGCCGAGTCCATAAGGTCATAAAGGCTGACAACTCTTTCATGGCTCATCTGCATCAGCGGTATCGCCACCTGACTGTCATGGACTGAGGCCGATGTAAGCTGCGCGCTTATCGGTACACCCCCGTCCATCGTATCAATGTGCAGCTTGTATCCGCGCCATGTCATCTTGTTGCC
>CAZION010000044.1:0-42279 GCA_964540865.1 uncultured Victivallis sp. | reverse complement strand
CGCTCAGGCTGCGGGGGTCATCGGGATAGCTGGGACAGTGTCCCTTCTTCTCGAATTTGTCGCATGCGAAGGAATCTGCCAGAGCCTTGGCTATGGCGCGGGCAGGACTTTTGAGCGTCAATCCGTTTTCCTGAAGAATGCGGTCACGCTCGCGGATCATGATATCCCATTCCTTCCACGGATTGCCGACATTGCGGCTGATCATGCGTGGTGTCTCACGGGATGCATGTACATAAGGGAGGCTGAAACGGCGGTCAATGTGACGGTTCCAGAATACGCCTACCGGCTTGAGATCCTGGCCAACCCCGTTTTTCTCGCGAGTCATCAACTCCGGAGGCAGTGACAGCCATGCGTCCGGCTGGCCGTATACAGCGCTGACGTCCCAGGCGGGCTGGCAGTTCCAGGTGCGGCTGATTGCGGCCTGGATTTCAGGGCTGAAAAGAGTAATTTGCGACCACGATGTTTGTGTCATGACAATCTCCAAACGCTGACTTAGATGTTATAATCATGCTTAATTAGGCGGCCAGGGGCCGCAACTTTAATAATTTGAACATCGAACACTGAACATCGAACGTCCAACTTCGAATGAATTCAGTTTTAATTCGATGTTGAATGTTCGATGTTCGTTTTTGAAATTCCTTAACGTGGACCTAACCGGCTTCGCCGGGATTCTCTGTTTGACCTTCCCCTGCCAGTTTACCTGGCAGGAAAGGAAGATTGGGAGGCTAAGAGGCATTCCTTTAGCCTCCCAATCTTTGCCTCCTGCGGGACAAGCCCGCAGGGGGGACAATAAATACAATTTCCTATACCTTTAATTAGGCGCCCAGGGGCCGCAACTTTTAAACATTGAATTACGAAGTAAAGATAATATGAATGTACAGTGGCTTGGATTTTTGATTTACGAGCGTGGCAACGCTCCGTGGAGTGCGGCAACTTGTTACCGCCTTGTTTCGCGAAATTTATTTCGCGGCATGTCGATGGGACGGAATAAATTCCGTCATTAAAAGCGGCAATAAATTGCCGCACTCCAAGTGCGAATTTCGCAATTCGCAAAGGGTTAATTCCAGAGTTTAGAAAACAGATGTTCATGTCTTTGAAATTCCTTTGAAGGACTTAAAATTTCATCTTTTAACTTTTTCGTAAAATTCATATGGACGCATGCCGTCGTGGTGGGCGTACTCCAGGGATTCTTCGATTGTAATAAGGCCGATGTCAAGCATATCACTGCAGGTTACCGGCCACATGGCCATGCCTATGGGCAATTCAATAAGAATCGGAGTTGCACCACACACATAGAATATCGCCTGATGCTGCGAGAGCATCGGCTTGCATTCCAGGCCTTCCCAGCTGAGTCGTCCCATTCTGGGAACCAAAAGCTTCTCTTTCAGCAGTCGGCTGCGCACAGCTCCGGCAAGGCGGCTCACTTCCGCCAAATGCCCGCTGGTGATTCCGGATGAATATACGAGCGAACCGGCATTGCAATGTAGATCCAGCACGGCATCAGGCCTCTCATCAAGATAATAATCCATCCATGCCATTGTTTCCGGCTGCCGGCGTGGAGAGGTAAAATCGAACTCCAGATTAACGCCGGCATCATTGAAATAACATCCCATAAAAGCCGTCTTTTCAGGAGGTATGGGAAATATATGCTTGTGATCCGGATAAACGTATTTTGTTCCATCCTTTGCAATGCCGTTAGTCAACCTTATTGACAGCTCATTGGGTAGCGGCCTGCCGTTTCCTTCCGGATTTGTAATGCACCAGCGGGAAGTTCCATCGGGATTCAGCCATGGTATAATGCATATTCTGGTTTCACGCGCGAGCTCGCGCAGGCGTGGCCATTCTTTTCCCCGAATATCTTTACCAGTCTCTATTATCTTGCACAGGTTCAGACTTGCGACGGTGCCGGTGATTTCGCTCCCATGGATGCCACCCTGAAGGACTATGACCGGTTTTTTCCGCCTGGTCTCTCCAAAAAAGGATTTCGGATAAAGAGCCGTAGGATCCGGAGGCACGGTCGTGCCGGCCATGGCAGACATGAAGTTATCGGTGGTATGATTTCGAATTTCCTTTTCACCGTATTCTATGGCGATTATAGCCCTGCCCCCGGCGGACTTTCCAATGCTTTTGATCTTGGCTTCCTTCAGGGAATCAAGAAGTGATTGGGCATTTTCGGGACGCGACGGCCAATAGTCAATTTTGGTCCTGTATTCGCTCAGATCCCCGAACTCCTTCTCAATGACGGATAAATCGTTCACGGTAATACTCCTATGTTAAATCTGATATTCCTCTGGTGAAATGGCAACAACTTTCCCTGTTTTCATGGATTCATTGGCCTTTTCAGCCACGAGCGTGGCCGCAAGGCCGGCGGAAAGGCAGGAATCTTCTTCTCCATTTTTGTCCATCGCCGATATGAAGCGGCCTATCATCGATGAATCTGTCCCCCCATGGCCCCCGGACAAAGGAGGGAAATCATATTCAATAATCTCGCCCGTGCCTGAAAGCGTGACCGCAAGCTGTTTTCCGCCAATCTCAATTTCCAGAAGTCCTTTCTCCCCCCAGACCTTCATCTCCCTCTTCCCTTTGTTCTGGAAGAGCTGAAGATTGAAATTGCCCCGTACTCCGTTATCCCATTCCAGGATGACAGTCTGGTTATCAATCAGCTCCTTTTCCCTGTTGTACACGCACAGGTCCCCGCCATATGTTTTAAGATCTGCAGTTTTATGGATCGGCTTTTCACCGCCGACTGGAAAGACAAATCCTGGCTTGTCCTTATACGGACATCCGGCAGATATTTCCTCAGGGCATTCATGGCAGAATTTCGCCGGCGACTTTGCAGGATCGAAGACTGAGACCCCGCCGAAACTTGCGACTTTCGCAACCTTGTGTTCATGTCCTACAAGCCATTGCAGGATATCCATGTCATGACTGCATTTCGTGTTCAACAAGCCCCCGCTCTGGGAATGTTTCCGATGGAAACGGCGCATGAAAGAAGCGCCATGAGCCTGAGACAGCTGTTCAAGTCCTTCAATGTGGATAACTTTACCTATTATGTTGTTTCTTATGATTTCCCTGGCCTTCATGCGCATGCGGCAGGCCCTGAGATTGAAGCCGACATAGGCCACCACCCCGCTTGAGGCGTGAAGCCTCATGATCTCCCGGCATTTTTCAGCGGTCACGTCAAGCGGCTTTTCAAGGTAGGCATGCTTGCCCGCCTTAAAAGCCATTCCGGCGACTTCAAGATGCGTAAAATCCGGAGTAGTTATGATTACTGCGTCCATCCCTGGCTGATTCAAGAATTCTTCCGGATCCGTGAACGTCAGGACTTTTTCATATCCGCAGTACCTGATATATTTTTCCATGCGGTCGGCATCAATGTCGCAAACGCCGAACAACTGGGCCCTTTCATTTTTTGCTTCATAGAGCTGCCTTGTGAATGTTTCAGCCCGTGCACCAAGGCCGATTACACCAATCTTGTAGCATTTTTCACTTTTCTTCATTATTTTCAGATGTTCCTTTCAGTTTACAACTAAATTCGTCAACGCTCACGCGTTTACGAATTTAGGGCATCATAGTGCGGCTGCCACCAAGCTCTGAACATTCTTGCCGAGCCTTCCTTTTCGTAACATTTTCCAAGCAACTCTGTAAATGTCTCTTTTTTTAATGCCAGTTCGAAAAGCAACTCCTCTTTCCTGGAGTCGTTCCTCAGGAGGAAGCTGAAAATCCTGGCGCTGAGATATTTAAATTCGCTGAAAAAAAAGTACATCTCGGCAATGTCCCTGTTCCTGGCGGCATTGCAGGCAAGCTCCCTGAAAACAGATATGGATCTGGGATAATCTTCAAGTATCTTGTCAAGCCTTGCATATATCCCCTCCAGATCCCCCTTTTTAACTTCCTCAACTCCCTTCCTGTAGATGGCGGAAAAGTCAACGCTGTCCCAGTCATGTGGATAGGCCCCCCTCTTTTTCCGTTCAGACTGGCGTCCGGGATAGTGGAGCACCATGTTCATGTATGAATAGACGATAGGCGTGAAGCTTCGGCCATATTCAGGCATTGGAATTTCCCATAAGGAGCCTATGGTTTCAAACGCATCGTTCAAGCCATCAACAGTTGTCCCGAACTCATTTTCAGCCCATTTTTTGTGCCATGTCTCATCTATCTGCTGTTCAGGCGTTTTTATTAGTTCTCCCGTCGCTGAAAAATAGAGAAGCTGGAATTGCAGCGGAGTATGGAAAACAGCCCATGAACTGTTGATTATTCCAAGCATGTCCGATGCGGCGGCTTTCTGAGCCCACGTTCTGGTGTTTTCAAGGGATGTGCTGTGCCGCGGGAATATCTGTCCGTAATTGCAACACGGACATCCGATGCAGTCATAGCCGGCATCCCGATAGATACCGATCTGCTTCAACGCCTGCCCAGAACCGCCGAATTCGCTGTCGTCGGAATCAGTGCCGCCTTTCCCCCGCAGCGAAGTGATATTGTAGTTCCAGCACATCAGAACAGTCTGTCTAGGAAGATCCACGCTACGGATACCCTCGAAATCATTCCAGAAAATATCATCCCAGACAATTGGCCTCTTTCCCTGGCCGACCACAAAATCAAGAATTTTCTTCTCGTGCTCGGCCCAGATGCCGAGAATGCCCTTTTCAGACTTCCATGTCTCGCATTTTTCACAGGTTCCAAGGAACCATGTTTCGTCGGCGCCACAATGGAAGAATTCATCCTCGCGGTGATATTCGAGAATTTCCTTGATCAGGTCAAGGATAAATTCAACGCTCTCAGGATTTGAAGGGCATATCTGAGTAGGCACGCCGGGAGTTTCGGAGAGGTGGGCAAGCTCCGGTCGTTCCAGGGCGAATTCCATATGTGAAAGTGACTGGACAAGGGGAATCATTCTAAGCCCATTGGCTCTTGCCTTGTTCAAGAATGACCGAAGTTCATCAGGCGTAAAGGCGTCTCCAGCCTTTAAAAAAGGATATTTCCGATAAGGAAACTTGTCTTCATATTCAAGAAGAATAGTGTTGATCCCCTGTTTAGGAAGCCAGTCCAGCAGACTGTCCAAATACCCTTTGTTGTACATATGGTATTTTAAATCAATATGAATTCCGGAGATCAAATCCACCATCTTTTTCATTTTTGCCTTCATAGGTGTTAATACTGTTAATTTGTCAGGCAAAGCGAAAAACACAAGGATTATTCAATATTATTTCAATAATATTTCAATGAATATTCAATTTAACTGTTGACATATTATGAAAAATATAATATTATAGCAACTGGATTGCATTCATTCATAAAAGGAAAAGTATATGGCAAAGCGGAAAGAATTTACCATTCGGGATGTCGCGGGCATGGCAGGCTGCAGTGTCGGCACGGTATCGCGTGCGGTCAACGGTTATGACGTATCGCCTGAAATCAAAGTTAAGATCGACAAGGCGGTCGAAAAACTCAACTATATTCCATTGTCGGTTTCCAAGCCTTCCCCTGGAAGAGGTGGAGACATACTGATTCTCGTAAACGAAAAGCTGTCTGATCGCTCGTCATGGACGCAGATGGTGCTGTTCAATGCTATGAGGATCCTTGGGGATTTCGGCTACCGCTCCAGGATTGAATTCCGCAGCCAGGACGATACAAGCATCAGTGAGCCGCTGAGGACTGCAAACGCCTGCATAGTATGGGGGGAGTTCAACAAGGAATTGTTCAGCAGCATCGCCGAAAAGTGCAGGAACATGCCGATAATATCATACAGTCGGGAGATTCCCTATGAAAACGCCATAAACATATTTTCAAGGGACAGGAATTCCATGAAACAGCTTGTCTCGCATCTGCTTGCCTCAAGGCATGAAAAGATAGGCCTTATCACATATAGCAAGCCTCATAAAAATGAAGAACGGTACGAAGGGTTCTATGAAACCATGAAAGCTTTCGACTGTCAGATCAATGATAAATGGATACTTGCCGATTCCGACTTCCAGTCTCTCCACCCCGGCTACAGTGCCACCATTAAGATGCTCCAGGGCGAACATCCCACTGCCATTATTTACGGCGCGGACCTCCTCGCGCTCGGGGGGATGGAAGCGATTAAACGGTCAGGTTTCAAGATACCGGAGGATATCAGCGTGGCGAGTTTTGACGACCTGCCGGAAAGCGCCACCTCCTTCCCGCCGCTGACAACGATGAGGCTTGATACTTTGACCCTGGCAAACCTGATGGTCGAATCTCTTGAGAAACTCATGCTTGGGCGCAGTCACGATGGAAAGGTTTTCATTGAACGCCAGTTAATTCAACGCGAAAGCGTTGCCATATGTAAAAGTTAAATAAATCACAGTGGGGGCCAATTACATGCGATTTACTGTCATTACTTCATCTCTGCTGGCATTGTTTTTCACCTGTACCGGGATCTGCAGCTATGCCGCCCCGGAAAGCTCTGAGAAAAAAACCGAGCTCAGGGTGAATGTACCGATATCAGGAACTCCGGAACGTTACATCTACGACAGGTTCCTGCTTGAAAACCCGGATATAATTTTCGCACCGGTGGGAGGCATACAGATTGAAGGCACCGCTTCGAACGCCTCATTCTTCATGGCAATGGCCGGCGGAACCGCCCCCGATGTCTTTTTCTCTGCAATGGAGAACATAGAGACCTATTACAGCCAGGATTTCCTTTACCCCATCGACAAGATCGCGCCTCCGGACGATCCCCTGCTGAAAGACATGAAGGATCTTGTAAAACCCATCCTGATCAAAGACGGACACTGCTATGCCATCCCGTCCATGTACAAGGCGCATGCCATGGCCTACAGGCGGGATCTTTTTGAAAAAAACGGACTGCCCCCGCGCGGACCGGCCACATGGGATGAACTTTTCGAATTCGCCCTCAAGATACAGGATCCTGAAAATAGCGTCTACGGATACGCGATATATGGCGGAGCGTGGCTTTTCTGCCAGACGCTCTGGGAGGCCGGAGGAGATTATTTCAGATACGGCTGGGTCAACAAGGAAAGCGGCAAGTTCACCCCCTCCCCCGGCAAAGGCAGTGCAATGCCGGAGAAATGCATGTACACAGGGACGCCTTTCAATGCATCCAGGGACAGGGCCACTATAAGGAGTTCATTCCAGGAAAAGCCGGGACTGCTCGCCGTCAATTTTTACAGGCGGCTACTGTTCTGCCAATGGGCGAAGGACAGCGGCGGCCAGAAAATGCTTTTCAGGGATATTGACATAGACACAGGCAAGTTCATCATCCACAAGACGGTAAAATCCGCCTCGACAGGGACTGAATACGAGATTTCGGGGGACGGTTTGAGCGTCAGCAACGGGAAGCACAGTTCGAAACTCTACACGGGCGTCGCCCTTGTCTCCAACGCATCGGTTGATACCAACGACATCATGAAGAGATTCTCCAAGGGTGGGATAGGATTCCTGATATTCTCCGACGGGGCCGGAAGGGATGGACGTCTTCCGGACCTGAACCAGAAGATAGTAGGGTTATGCCCCACGCAGATCGGACCGTCCGGGACTTTGGTTACAATGTCGAACGCAAATGTATGGTGCATCAACTCGCAGATTGCTGAAGACAGGAAGAACGCCGCATGGCGTTTCCTTAAATTCATGTGCAGCGATGAAGTTAAAAAGATGAAGGTGTCGAAGATGGTCGAGAACGGGGAGGCTTCATTTGTCCTGCCTGAATACCTCAAGATGGCCGGTTTCGAGGAGTATGTTGTCGACGTGCCCAAAGACTGGGTGGATACAACCGAGCTCATGCTGAAGGTTTCAAGGCTCAATCCTTATGCGCCGGGATGGCCTGTAGCCAGCAAGCAGGTGTCTGAAATGCTGGAATCCCTGTTTTCAAAGCCCGACCCGGATGTCGAGGGCGAGCTGTCAAGCAGGGCGGCATACTGCGACACTATTTTCGCGCTGGCCACCGGCGAGACAAAATCCGAGAAAATGTCACTGCCGGTCAAATACCTCATCGGCACGCTGATATTTGCAGCCTTCATCCTGCTGGGCTGGTTCATGTATAAGATGGCCGGCGACACCTTGTCGACAAAAAAAGATCTCGAATCTGTCTCCATCAATGTGAAGACGAATTACAGGTACTATATATTCCCCGTGCTCTTCATGCTGCCTGCGCTGCTGGTCATATTCATGTTCGAATACCTGCCTCTGCTGCGGGGTACGCTCATGGCGTTCTATGATTTCAAGATTCTCGGGAAAAGCACCTTCACTGGAATAGATAATTTTGTCAACGCCTTCGTCTCAAAAGAATTCTGGTGGTCCATGTACGTGACCCTGAAATATATGGTTGTCAGCCTCTCAGTCGGGTTCTTCCTTCCAATAATAGTCGCGCTCATGCTTGATGAAATACGCTGGGGCAAGACGTTCTTCAGGGTGATCTTCTATCTGCCGGCCGTCACAAGCGGCCTTGTCATAATGCTCCTCTGGAAGGAATTCTATGATCCCACCCCTGCCGGACTGCTCAACTCCCTGTTTTCTTTTGTTGGGATGGGGCCCTTCGAGTTCCTGAAAGATCCCAATCTCGCCCTGCTCTGCGTTGTAATACCGGGTGCCTGGGCAGGCGCCGGTCCGGGCAGCATCCTCTATCTCGCGGCATTGAAATGCGTCCCGACAGACCTGTACGAGGCCGGGGCTATAGACGGGGCGAAATGGCATCACAAGATCCGCTACATAACGCTGCCTACGCTTGGACCGCTGATAATAATCAACTTCATAGGCGCATTTCTTGGTGCGATGCAGGGTATGGGCAACATCCTGGTGATGACCGGAGGAGGTCCGGACAGGGAGACACAGGTGGTTGCAATCGAGATATTCTACAATGCGTACGTTTACCTGAAGTTCGGATACGCCACATCCATGGCCTGGATCCTTGCGGCGATGCTCCTGCTATTCACCGCGCTGAAGATGCGGATCATCAAAAACGTAGATTTCACAACATCGGAAGGGAAATGACACCATGCCTATAATGAATGACGTTGAAGCAAAATCAGTCAAGGGCAGGCTCGTCCTGTGCATCTTGTACACTCTCCTCATCGTCGGCGGAATCACTATGACCTATCCGTTTGCGCTCATGCTCTCAAGCTCAATTTCCTCCGGTGTAGACTCCCAGAAATACAATCTCCTGCCGAAATACCTGACAAACGACAAGATGCTGTTCCTGAAATATCTCGAGGCGAAATACTGCTATAACAACAGATATCTCCCGGTTGAAAACCTCAACCGCTACTGGAGCACAAACGTAACGCAGATCACTGAAATGGACAGTGAAATGGGGAATGAGCTGGACCGGGTCATGCTTTCCTCCGACAAGTCTTCCCAAAGAGTCCGCGACTGGCGGGAATTCTCGGATTCAGTGCCCCTGAAATCCAGGGTCAGATGCTTTGACGCAATCCTCAACTTCAAGTATGCCGACTACATAATCCGCAAGTATAAGACCAACGACAAGGTGAAGGAGATTTTCAACGAGGATATTGCTTTTATAAGACTCCCGTTTGTCAACCCTTATAAAAGAGCCTGGAGCGCCCCGGATACGCCGGTATACAGGGAATACCAGGCTTTCCTTTCGGAGATAGACAAGAACAAATGGACGGTTCCATTGATGTTCGACGGGGAATTCACAAGATACCTCCGCTCGAAATATTCGTCGCTGTCAACTCTGAACAATGAGTTCGGGACAAAATACAGTGACTTCTCGGAGATTATCCTCCAGCCGAAAGCGCCCCAGGGGAAGATTGCCCGGGAATGGGTGAACTACGTCAGGAACATAATCCCTCTGGAAAACTGCATACTCAACGCCGACCGCGCGAAGTTTATGGACTACCTGCAGAAGTATTTCAGGAATATTGATGAGTTGAACGCCAAGCTGCAGACGGGCTACAAGAGCTTTTCGGACATGCCGGGATACCGCACAGTGCCTGAAAGCAAGGCGCTCAGGAACATATGGATAAACTATTTCACCAAGGAGGCCTCACCGGAAGAACTGGAAGTAAGCACTGTTGACATCCAGTTCCGAAGCTTCCTCGCAAACAAGTACGGCAATTCAATTGCCAATCTGAACAACGGCTGGGGCGCGGCCTTCAATGATTTCAGCGGGATATGCGTACCCGGGCCGGAGTCTGATTTTTCCAAGTTCTCCAGTGAAAAGACCAAATGGAAATTCTTTTTCATATATGACAATTATTCCGTAGTCTGGCGCTTTATCGCAGTGAAAGGCAATGCATTCTGGAATACAATAATCCTCTGTGTCTGCACCATCATAGCGCAGCTGACAGTCAATCCGATGTGCGCGTACGCACTCTCAAGATACAAGATCAGGAACAAATACAGGCTGCTCATGTTTTTCATCGCCACCATGGCCTTCCCGCAAATGGTGCTCACCATCCCGAATTTCGTCCTCTTGAAAGAACTTGGGATGCTGAACACATACTGGGCGCTGATAGTCCCTTCAATGGCCAGCGGATATTACATATTCCTCATGAAAGGGTTCTTTGACAGTCTTCCGAAGGAGCTCTATGAGGCTGCAAGCATTGACGGTGCGAACGAGTTCACAATCTTCACAAAAATCACACTGCCTCTTATAACGCCCATACTCGCAGTGAAGGCCCTGGCCGCATTCACCGCCGCGTATGGTGGATTCATGTGGGCCTTCATCATCTGCCAGGATCCGCGCATGTGGACCTTGAGCGTATATCTGTATCAGTTCCAGTCGACAAACCCATATCATCTAGTGATGACCTCCCTCGTAATCGCATCACTGCCCCTCCTCCTGATGTTCATATTCTGCCAGAATATCATCATGAAAGGCATAGTCATACCGGTCATGAAGTGAAGGTATTGGGACAATTGCAAATCAAGATCGGATCGCTCCGAACAATGCTGCGATATTCGCGGGCGGGATATCCGGCAGAATGGCTTCATGGCTGGGGGATATGACAAGTCCGGTCGGGAAAAACTTTTTCAACTCATTGACTTTTTCCGCCACTGCCCCAGGCCGCCAATTTACCAGCAAACCCTGAGTGTCGACTCCGCTGCAAAAGGCGACTCACCCGTAAAATTCATTTTCAAGGCTTTCCGGCTCCATATTCCTTGCCAGAGCCTGTATCGGATGGATAATATCAACTTCCAGTTTTATCAAATCGGGAATGATATCCCTGACTGCGCCGCACGAGTGATGCATCACCTTGAAACCGTATCCATGCGCCTGGTCTACAAGTTTTTTCGTCCCCCTGAGCACATGCCTGCGGGTCAGATCTGGAGACAGCATGAGGCCAGCCTGGCTTCCGAGGTCGTTGCCGATCAATACCGCATCCAGACGCTTTCCCGCCGCCTCGTAAAAGATTTTATTGGCACTGAGATAAAAATCTGTTATCCGGTCAATCACCGCATCAAATACATCAGGCGTGTCGAACATCGCAATCAATGCATTTTCCAGGCTGAACGCCGCGCATGCGTCTTGAAAATGGGCGGACCACATGATGCCCATCACTGCATAATCGCCGGGAGCTGAATCAACAGCTTTGCGGCATTCTTCAGCATTCATGTGCTTCCCTGGTTCCGGCCATTTGAAATCTTCAACCCTGCCAGGTTCCGTGACGTCTTTGAAAAAAACCGGAATCATCGCAGACGGATATACAGCTCCTCGCCGGTGCGTGGTTCCCGGACAACCAGTATCAATCCGAGTCCCGCAATCGCATTGAGAAGGAAGCCCGCGACAAAAGCCGCTAGATAGCCGCCATCGCCATAAAGATCAACAAACATCCCTGACAGTGGGCCTATGCACATCGCCACCGGCATTATCAAGGCGCCTCCGATTGCGATGATAAGCGCCGATGGCACCTCCGGCACCATTTCATGTCCCAGGTTGGCGAGGACAATGAAACTCAAAACTGATGCTCCCGCATAAAGCATATACGCCAGATGGAAGGCAAGCGGGGCAGAAGGGAAAAAAAGAACCAGAGCGAAGGCCGCCGCCATTAGCAAGGCTTGAAGAATGCCAGTGATACGGAAGCCGAAACGATCGGCGAGAAGCGGTATGGACGAGCCCAGGACAATGACACCGCAATAGTAGGAAATGGAAAATAAGTTAACGTTCGCCCGGTCCAGTCCCAGTCGGTCAGCCGAACAACTTATAAAAAGCGGAGCGAGGGAATACGAACCTGCCATCAGCGAATAAAACAACAGGAAGACCCGGTAATTGACATTCCGCCACAACAGGTTGAGCTGCGAGCGCAGACTCGGGTATGTATCGGTCGGTTCATAGTTCCGCGCGTGATGATCATGCATCGCACTCAACGCAAGTGAAGCACATATAATAAAAAGGGAACCAATGATGAAGGCCAAATGGTAATTCTGCGGTTTTGCCAGCAAGGACATCGCCATGGCCGCCACCCAGGCACCTGCCAATCCACCAAAACCAATGCTGCTGTTGAGTATGGAGCCGAAGCGGCCACGGCGAGCCTTGTCTATATTCTGAAACATCATCTCAGAATAGCCCGGTGATGCAAGCTGCGATGCGATGGATCCGACCAAAACGCACAGGACAAATATCGTCCCTGTCAGGAACAATGGAAACTTCGTGTGAGTGAAAAATGCCATTATCCCAAAGATAAGCCAGGGAACCGTGCTTAAATTCCAGAGCATGTAAACCCGCCTCTTGCGTTGAGGATGATGATTAAGCTTGGTTCCCCATATTTGAAATACCGTCAGCACCGTCAGCACCGTCATGACGGTCTGAATCAGTGTCTTCGGCGCCTGGAGGTAAAGCAGATAAGCGGGAACAATGGTGAACGGAAGACAGAACGCGTAACCAAAAGTGAAAACAAGTTCGAAGGTTCCAACGCAGGCGCAATTGTGGTTTGTAGAAATGCGAATCGCCTTTTCAATCGATACATCGTTCAACTCATCTGCTTTTCCCTTATTTCCATTTTGTTCCATCTCCTGGCACCGTTCCTTTCACTTTTCTTTTTTTCCCGTAGTTATAGAATCATCGAATTGCCTGTCTGGCCAAATCAGGCTATGGACTCATAGGATATTCACTCTGATTCGGAATTACGCCACAGCGTGATTTTCAAGGGGGATCCTACAGCTCCGAGTTTGTTGACAGACTGGACTGAAAGCCTGTTGACCCCGGGGTGGAGGTTCCAAACGTAGCTGTTCCTCTTCCATTCCAGACCAAGTCCGTCAAGAGTGATCCGGTAGCCATTCGGGAACGTGACACCTGTTTGCTTCAAATCAAGGTTCAACGATTCCCCCTTTGTTTTCCATGAGAAATCCGCCACAACCCGATTTCGGCTCGGATAAAGGTCATCGAGTGAATCTGCAAAAATTGTATTGACGCCAAACGGATCCTCCTTCTTCTTTTCGACAACGGCCCGATGATTCCTCATAAAATAGGCCGCATACCTGTTTCCCGAAATACAAACTGGATTTGTCTTCCCGTATTGACTGGTCTTGTCGATGCAAACACCAACATAAACATAGGCATTGGCTGGATTTTTAAAAACCGAATAATACGCGTTGTCTTTTTTCATTGGCAGCAGATTCTCGTCGATGCAGTTGAGAGGATGTACATCATCGAGCGCGTCGGGATTGTGTTCGAGTTGTTCAAATCTGCGAATGATATCTGCTGCGCCAAGGAAGTTGCCGGAACCGTCGGAGAACATATGGCATTGCCGATTATATGAAGCATCACATACAATCCACTTGTCGTGAACATTCGAGTAAGCTTCAAAGGAGCTATGTCCTGATACTTGAATCCTGCGCGCATCAAACCCCATCGCCCAGAACAATTCTTCCATGACGTGTGCATAACCGCCGCACATTCCACCCATCCTGCCAGCAGCTATCTCCGGAATCATTTCATGTCCTCGCTTCCAAAAGATATGACGTTGTTCCTCTTTCGGCCATGGCCAGTAATTGCAATGCGGCCATAAGTTGCCTACGTAGGATGTCAGGCGTGTGAACATCTCGATTTCCGATTTACATTTGGACAGTATGTTTTCCAACCCGCAAACTTCCCGTGTCTTCCTTAGGTCGTTTAGACGGTCCGGCATCTGGACCAGGGGGAGCCTGTCTTTGACCAGAGGCGCCTGGACATACTCAAGGGCACGGACGCCGGAGGGCAGTTCAAACGGAACCCGGACCTGAGAGCCATCTGCGGATATTGAAATCGGACCAGGCGCATCAAGAGGGACATTCCAAATCCGTACTGATTCTATCCAGCCGTCGAACGTTCCTTCCCATTTGCGATAACGGGAAGCTGTCGACATTCCCCCGAAAGATAACGGCTGATACTCCTGGCGAAACGCCTGCCAGGCAAAACGGCGACGAACGGTCAGGGATGGAGTCCCTTTCGCCGAAACAAAAATCGTCACCCCGCATGTATGGTCCCAGGAAACACGCAGTGTATACGCGAGATCCTTGCACCATAAGACATTTAAGGCAACCCTATGTTCATACACGTTCAAACACAAGAGACCTTCGTCTATTTGAATCATGGGGGGATATTGTCCAAATGCCTGAACCAACGCTCCGTCTGGTGCGGAACCCGCAGGCCGGAACACTATTTCAATAGTTCCTGCATCATCGGAAATCCGCCCCTTCGAAGCATAGGTTAATGCTCCGGAGGCAAGAGGAAACCGCAGCCCTCTGTCGGGATCCATTTCAGACTTTGGGAGTCCAGTGTCGCCGTGACAACCTGGAACGCTGTTCCCTTTCCCGGTCGGAATTGGAGACAGCAGATTTAACGAAAAAACCGATTTTACTTCCATACTCGTACTCCTTTTTCAATCATAATCTTATTGGCATCAGCTGATTTCAAAATACTGTTAAATTGCCGGTTTAAAATGAAAATTCAAGTGCATGGCTATGTTGTTTCATTGAATTTTCATTTTATTGATTGACAAGATAAAATAACGGAGTATATAATAAATTCAGTAAAACAGAGAGAGCAGAATTACGATAAAATCAAATCATAAGGAGGTATCCATGAAGAAAACAGAGGTCTTCCGAAATATTCCAGGGCCGCATCCACGCCTGTTCACACTTATCGAACTGTTGGTCGTGATTGCGATCATCGCAATTCTTGCGTCAATGCTACTTCCCGCGCTAAAGAATGCGAAGGAGAAGGCCAAGGAAATCAGCTGCGTGGGCTCGCTCAAGCAGGCAGGAACCGTCTTCCAGCTTTACTGCGAAGACTTCAACGGCTGGCTGCCGATCTGCGGGGAATTCAAGAACTATCCGTACTACACCAACAGGCATTCCCAGATCGGCGGGATAAACACTGCATTAAAATCCTACACTCCTCTCGAAACGGCGTTGCGACAAGGCTATTTCACCGGCTATGGATCAATGCGCTGTCCATCTAACGAGTGGTACATGGCCACCAGTGCCGTGGCAGGGGTTGATAACTGCGCCGGGGAAAACTACTCGCGAAACATGCTCATCTTCGGAGACCCAAGTATAGACTATGCAACCGGCGTAGTCACTGTCAACACCGACCAGGATACAAGTCGCCATCCGCCAAAACGTCCATCCTATGATCCTCAGCCGGCAGGGTTGCTCCTAATGGCCGACGGGCTGACAGATTTGACCTTCAACTCCGGCTCGGTATTTCAGCAGGATCGCCGGGTACAGCTGTACTGGGGGAAAGGCGCTGGTGCCGGAGCCCGGGGTGTAGGCGGAGATTGGAGCAATCCCTCGGTTATTGACCTGAATGCCTATGGGTTCTGGCACAACGGGCCTAACGGGCTCTTCGGCGACAGCCATGTTGAAAAAGGCAAGGGACTTCGCAACTGGACAACCACAAACGATACATCTAAATGGCCGTTCCCGCTCAAGTCGTACCGCGCGGCCAGCGCAAGCGGGTACTATCGGTATGCCAATCCTTAATTTGAACATAATGATATTAAAGGAATATTCCTATGACAGAAATGAATCGAGTCTCATTCATCTGGTTTCATGGAGATAAAACCATCGGCAACGGATGCCGGATTTTTCTTTTCAGTCTGGTTTTCGCGTCAGCCGTATTGTTGATCGGGGCAACAGCTCTGGCTCAGGATCCGGTGGCGGTGGAGCGGTTCACAGCCCACTGTGCCTATAGTTCATCAATGTTTGACCGGGAGACTCTGGTCAGGAACTGGCGTGCAGCTGATCTCCCCGGCATTCCAAAGGACAGGGTATCCTCGATTGTTCCGGTTTCTCCTCCGGGGAAGAATGACAGCTCCCCCCGGACTGCGGTTGAAGCGGTACGCAGTTCTGCCGACGCCCCTCTATACCAGCTCGACCTCGGGTCTCTCGGCATAGGCTGCTATGTCGTGCGCGTAATCGCCATGGTAAAGCCAGATGATGTCGAAACATATCGCAAACCGCTCTTCATGGATCTGCGCGTGAAGATGGCCGCCGGCAAGGAGCAGTTCCACCGTCAGCGTATTCCGTACCTTTCTGATTTCTACGCCGTAGCAGAACTCTATTTTCTTGTTGATTCACCAGGCGCGCACAGCGCCAGTATCCAGGTCGGAGCGGGAAGTTCGGTTGACCTTTACATCCACAACATAGAACTGCACGATGTCCTTAAGGGACTTCCGCAAAAGGCGGCCAAGACTGGGTCCGGTCTCTTTACCGCAGAAGAGCGTGCGGTTCTGCGCGGCAATGTCAATCCTGTTGAGGCGCAAGCATCCGTAGCCAAGTGGGTAAAGCCGATGGATCCGCTTTGGAGTGATGCCAAAAAAACGCTCTCGGGCGACGAGCGGGCCGCGCGCGACAGGATGCTCTGGGACTCTTTTCCGCCGGTAAACTCACAGCACACCGGCTGGTATCCAACCGCCTTCCCCACAAAGGAAATCACCATACCCGTAGCGCCTGAGGCACAGAAGGCCTTCGCCGAATTCGGCACCTGGGAGGGGAACGAAAGGAAGTTGGAACCTCTGGCTCTGAGCAACGCAAAACTCAAATTGACCTATTCTCAAGACGATTTTGCCAATCACCGGCCGTTGCCAGCCCCCTATCCGATCAAGGACGACGGCGGCGGCGTATATTTTCCGAAAACCGGAGAAATGGAGCACGCCCAGAACCTGGTCATCCTGGCGCCCCTGTTGACCTCGCGATGGACCACTCTGGCCGGTACACTGGCCACATGGGACGGCGATGACATCACACACCGTGTCCCCTATCTCTACCATGCGCTGGGCAACGAAAACGCAGCCAGGGACGCAGCTCTTCTACTCTGCCGGTGGGCGTATTTGTACCCGACGATTTCCGACGCCATGGTGATCAACGGTTCACTTATTGCACCGGCCGGCATCTATAACCGCGACCTGCGCCTTGCCAGCCGTTTTATCAACGAAGGCCTGGACGGGTTACAACAGGGGCTGGCCACTTCATACGACTATCTCTTCGATTATATTAAAGGCAACCAGGAATTAGCCCAGGCTGTAGGGCGGTTCATCCCATGGATCAAGACGGATGAAGATGTCCGCCGATTGATTGAAACGCGTATTCTCCAGTTCGGAGCCAGACAGGTAATGCACTTTAATGTTTTCAACGACAAGGGCACCCCCGGCTTCCTGATGCGGCTGGCTGCAATCCAGCAGGACCAGGAAATCACGAGCCCATGGCTGGAATATCTTTGGAGCCGGGCATGGATATATCCCCATGCCCGGGCAGGATTGCCCGATTACCTTTCGACCACCACGCAACGGGACGGCAGTACGGACATAGGCGCGCTTTTCTATACGCAGTCAGGCACACCGTTCCTGGATTTGGCACTGGCGGCTGGCCGATATGTCCGGAACGGTGGAGATCCCAAGTATGATCTTTCGGATGTCAAGGCCTACCGCAAAGTTGCCGAGGCATGCCGTTTTCCGTTGCGGACTTCTGTGGCAGGCTATCCCCTTTCCATAGGTGACGTAGGGGGGCTATCCAAGCCGCGCCTCTTTAATGGCCTGCAGACTGAAATGGAAAAGAACTGCCGCGCCGGAGCACAACTCATCGGCGACCCGGCACTTGCCTGGATTGTGGTCAATTACTTCGGACGCGGCGGTGAAAGCGACCCCGAATGGGCTGTCGTGACCGATGCCGCATCCAGACAGAAAGGAAATCCCTTTCTTGGGCAAGCTTCCCGTGTCATGCCCAATTGGGCTGGAATCCTCGAAACCGGCGGTGAGGCGCAAGATTTCCGTTTTCTCCGGGCTGCGATTTTGCGGGTCGGCACCGGGCATGGACATGCCCACGACGATACGCTCGACCTGCAACTTTTCGCCCATGGTGTGCGTGCGGCCAACGATGTTGGCTGGCGCAGTGGCTATAGCGCCCCCCATCCGAACTTTTCACAGTTGCACAATCTTGTCGAGATTGACGAGAAAAACTGGCAGGGGCACGCATGGATTCCCATCCTAGCCCCCGTGACAGGTGTACAATACATGATGGGAATTGCGGTTCCTCCGGTCTCGCATGGCAATGTAGGTCTACGTACCCGGGAACTGGCAATGGTGGATGTGGATTCCGGAAAACCCGGAACTCGTCCGCCGACCCCCCTGCCCTATGGCGAAAAAACCCGTTTCGATCCGTCCGCAGTGACGCCCAACTCCTATTTCTTCGATGTCGAGCGTGTTTCCGGAGGCAATGTCCATACCTACTGCTTTCACGGGACGGTTTCCGATGACTTCCAGATCAATTCGGATAAGTCCGGCGAGGTGTCCAATGAGCTGGAGATTAATTATCTGCGCCGTTTCATGCAGGGAAAAGGGATGAAGACATCTGGAATCGCCCCGGATGTCCTGTCGGCCACCTGGAGACTGAGGCGCAACGAGGAGAAGGTCAATGCCCTGGATCGCGACGGAAAACCGGTCACGCTTCAATTGCCGAACATGGAGGCGCACATGCAGGGTGGTTCCTATGATCAGGCGACGCCTATGAAATATACGCGGGTCCATCTGCTTGGACACAAGGGTGACCGGGTTCTGACCGCTTCCCCGAGCACTACCGAGAACAATCCTGAAAAGATTACCTGGCCATTCCTGTTTGTACAAAAGCGCGGAACAAACCTGCAATCCGTTTACACCGCCATCATTGAACCGTATTCCGGAGAGCCATTCATCTCTTCTGTCCGCCAGGTGACAGTGGAGCCCAACGAAGCTGACGCACAACAGGCCGTAGCGGTGGAGGTTAAAACGAAAAACGGCCATACCGATCTGTGTATCAGCGATGGCCGCGGCGTTCTGCGGAAAATCGGCGGCGTCATGTCCGTCGCGCGTTTCGCCTATCTTTCCCGTGATGAACGGGGGCTGCGCCTGGCCTCCATGGTGGAAGGCACGGAACTTGTCGCACCGGAAGGCACTCTCAAGATGGACAGATCAAAATGGACCGGCACAGTTTCCCGCGTTGATTACTGGGAACGAAAGGTCTGGATTTCCGGTGACTGGACAAATGCCAAGCTGGTGGGTGAGCAGGTTGAATTTGGAAATGACAGGCACAGGACAAGTTATTGCGTTGAGTCTGTAGTCCAAGATGGCAATCAGACAGTCCTGGTTCTGGACAAGGCAATCGACCTCAGTTACGCTCATGTCATCTCGTCCGATCCTGAGCGAAAACTGGTAACCGTCAACATTGGGCCCGTGCGTCTCGATCCTGGGATGGTTGACGGACTCTCCTGCACCAACGCGGATAACAACCGGCAATGGAAGTGCAGCATCAAAGGCGGGGATTCCGGCAATTACACCTATCGCCTGGAAGGAACATTCACGGCGCAGGATTTCCCCGTCGGCGGGATTTTCCGCCTATGGGAATTTGGCAACGGCGACACCGTGCGGCTGGCGGCGCGCGCTACAGTGAGGCGCACCGCGGACGGAAAAATGCAGGTTGAAAGCAACGGCAATGCCACCTGGACTCCACAAAATAAATAAGGGGAAGAACAATGAGAACGTCTTGTTTCACGATTATACTTTCAGTCCTTTTCGCCTCATCGGCCCTTGCCTGGTGGGATACCAAGATAATGCAGACCAAGGAGTCCCCGAAGTTCGCAGAGATCGAAGCTGAGCAAACGGTCATTGGCGGCGGTGCCGCCGTGATTGAAGATCTGGAGCCGTGGGGACCTGTTGCCGGCTCAAAAAAGGCCGTGGTGCTCAAGCCGGGGCAAGGTTCGCTTACCTGGACGGTCAACCTGCCGCGGTCGGTCTATAAACTGTTTGCCGTCGCCCGTGTTCCACAGGCGGATCCGGTGAAGAACAGTTCTCCGGAATGGCCTGTTTTTGCCCGGATGACGGTGACCGGGCCCGATGGCAAATCAGTTGGAGACTGGACGATGCCTATCAATTATCTCAACACCTACTACGATACTGCCAGGATCTATTTTCCGGCGCATCTTGATGGCCGTTATGTCATCGTGTTTTCCATTACCGACAAGTCCCAGAACAGCCTGACGGTCGACCGTCTGGAACTGCGCGATGAACTGGGCAACACATTCAAGAAAGGATTTAAACAGGGCCGCTATCTGCACAGCGATGCCGAAGTGGCGCAGATGAGGAGAAACGTGTCATCCGTACCGGATCCATTGCTCGATCCGGCGGGGCGTTCCGGACGCGTAGAGGCTTTCCGGAAAGCCTGGGGAGAGGGTTATGAGAAATGGAATACGCCGGAGCGTGGCAAGTGGGAGCTCAAGGGCTTACCCGAAAAATACCTTGCCACAGGCGATCCGCAGATTGCGCTTGCAGCTGCACAGATGCTGATCCAGGCGGCTGACTGGTATCCCGCGCTTGATTGGAGCGCACAGGTTAACGAGGGACATGGTAGTTTGAATAAGCGCAATTTCCGTTTCACTTCCACGGATGGGCGCTTTGGGAAAATCCAGTATTCAGGCTGGGAACCCGGATATCCGGACGCTTTTGCGAAAATATACGACGCTATTTTCCCTTTCATCGTAGCAAATGCTGATGAACTGGCGGAGATGGCGCGCGTCCGTGTGCCGTGGATCAAAAACCGGGAGGACTTGATTGCGTTCTTCGATACTAATCTCCTGCAATACACCGGCGACTGCGTAAACCGCAACATGATCCGCTGCGCAGAAGGCGGTTCGGAAATGATCATGCTCCCGGTCATCGCGGTGCAGGGGGCGAATCCGGCCGGTGAAAAACTGGCGCGCTGGCTGTTTTCGCTGACATACTGGGATGGCACCTTGGACGGCGGTATCCAGGACCAGGCCATTACAGGCCGTCTGCGTGATGGCTCCAACAATATCGGGTCAGTCAGCTACACGGAGAATTCCGGGGTTGTGCTGGTCGCGGCAGCAGAATTGATGTTGCGCTACATCGCCGCCGGCGGAAGCCGTGAATTCGACATGTCAGACACCGGCCGCTTCCCGTCCGTTCTGTCCGGTGCTTTCCTACCGCTGGAATGCCGTCTGGCCGGAGGTTACCATGCCCGCGTCGGCGACTGGGGCCGGGCCATGGATCCTCGCGTTTACAAAACGATTGCCAATTATCATGAAAGCATCCGCTTCGCCTTTGACCGCACCGGTGATCCGCGCATGGCGTGGCTGCTGAAAAATGTTTTTGGACGAAGCAATCAGACAGATGCGGTCTGGCAAAAAGTCGAACAGGCTGCAGCAGGTCAGAGGGATCCGCAACTTTCCAGTGTGTCTCGCAACCTGGAGGGCTTCGGCCTGGCGATCTTGGAATCGGGAACTGAGCAAAATGATTTCACGAAAAAACGGGCCATTGCCTTCCGTCACGGCGCTGCAAAGGGACATGCCCATGCAGATGCCTTGAACATTGAATTCTTCGCAAACGGCGTACGTGCGGTGCCTGATGCTGGAAACCGCGGCGGCGCGCCGCATCCAGGAAATATGAACGCACACCTCGGAGTCACCGTTGATAATGCCAGCATGCGCAATACGTCCGAGATTAATACGGGTGCTACGGCCTGGACCACCGCATTCAAACCGTCAGCAGGGGCTCAATATGTGGCGGGCAAAGCCAGGTTTGCCGCTTCACCTCAGGTTCAGCGTTATGAACGGCAGCTGGTGCTGGTTGATCTTGCCGGACAGGATGCCAGTTATGTATTCGACGTGTTGCGGGTCGCCGGTGGCAAAATCCACACTTGGAGCACCCATGGCCCCGCCCGCAGCAAGGAGGAAATTCCGGTATTCAATTTCCCTGTGAAGCCGACGGAATCAGAAACAGCCAAAGAAGTTCTCGCCGGCCATCTTGCCGGACAGGAAGGCACAGCTCCCGAGACAGTCTCGGCGACATGGCAGATGAGCAGGGAGTTTGAGGAGAAAATGCTTGAGTCCGCCTTCGTGAAAAACCTTCCTCCTTTATACACCCGGTCATTGCTGTTCGGCCATCAGGGGGATCGGCTGTTCGTAGGCGACAGCGACCCGGAAGCCAAAGGCCTGGAGAAAAGCCAGTGGCGTTGCACTGTCGGATTCATGCATGTCCGCCGGAGCGGCGAAAAGGATATAGAAACGGTCTGGCCGCAACTCTTGGAAAGTTACAGGAGCCAGCCGCTGATCAAGACCGCCAAAGCGCTATCCGTAACTCCAGTTGACATCACCGCCTCGGCTCCGGTAGCAGTGGAGGTGGACTCGATCTCTGGGCAACGAGATATTATACTTTTTGATGGTGCGCCGCCGCGTGAAGTAAAAGCCGGCACTGTCACCATGAATGGCCAGTTCGGGTTCTTGAGCTATGACGCCAAAGGGCTGCGCCTGGCACATCTCGTTGGCGGTACCGTGTTGACTGACGGCAAATTCAGGATTGAGGCCAGTCATGCCAGATATAAAACCACAATCAAGGCCGTTGACTACGTCAACAACCGGTTCACGCTGTCGGAATCTTTTCCGTCCGGCAAACTCAACGGACAGGAACTGCTCATCGGCTCGCCAAGCCACCCCCAGGTGTGGAAGACCGTCAAGGTGGACGGCGACCAAGTCACATTGGCCCTTAATGCCGTTGCCTATCAGTCGCAGGTTCTGGCGGTGGATGAGGGAGCAGGTGAAATTGCCTGCCAGATGAACCCCAACATGCTGATGGCCGATCCGCACTGGTACGATGGAACCACCGCCGTGGACGAGTCTGGCGGGAAACAGTGGAAAGTGAAGACAATCCGTCCAAAGTTCATATCCATGTACCTCCAGGAACCGTTGCAGGACTGGCGTGAAACCTTCAGCGATGCTGACTTTCCCGATGCCGATGGCGATGGTAAACGTACTGTCACCATCACAAACTGGGGCGATGGCAACGGGAATCCGTTCCGTGAAAAACTGACTTTGGAAGTCGCTTATGTCGACTCCGCCCGGCAAGTGATCCACTTCAAACTGCCAGAAGATCCGGAGATTGTCAATGCGAATGGTTGGCAGTGGGCTGGCAGTCGCATGATGGAGCCGGAAAAGGCACGGTGGATGATCAATGAAAAAGGACGTAAATGGCTGCCCAATTATGTCGGAAAGCAGAATGTCGTCGTTCTGGAAGGCACTGTGAAAGACAAGGATTTAACCGATGCCGACCATGATGGGCGGCGTGTATTGAAACTATATCATTATGGAATCGGAGACGCTGTTACCGTTCCAAGTCATGTCTATATCTCAAGGCAGGACGACGGGACATTCAAGCTGGACTCTTCAACACCTGCCACGGTCACCCTGCCCGATGGAAGGACGCTTTAGCCCCTTACAATTTTTTTCGCCAAATGTTTTGGCGAACATACCTGCCTGGGAGCGCCAAGCGTCTGCTTGGCTGTTATTAAGAGCCGACCAGACGGTCGGCGTTCCCGGCATTTCAACGCGCCGGGGGGCGCATTTTTCCCACAGGGAAAATTTAGTGTCTTTATTTCACAGTTCTATGTCTTTAGCGTATGCAAAATCTAAATTCGCGGTTCAGGAAGTCAGGATTCAGAATTCAGAATGAAAACAACTCGAATATTTCTCAATTATTTTTTGTTTTTGAAATTATTCTGACTACTGTCTCCTGAATTCTGAATTCTTTTGGGTTGCGGGCAAAGCCCGCCTTAAACCCTAATTCCGAAGCTCGCGAGTCGCAACAAACGCAAGGAAGCAAGACGAAGCTGTGGTAACCACTGCGAGTTGATGCTGACGAAGTCGAAGATCCCGGCCCCGAAGGGCGTCGGGACGGTTGTTGATGAATCGCGAGCTCCCTAATGGGTTTTGAAAGCGATGAACTTTTTTGTTCAAGTGAATTTTCCTGATTTCTAATTCACTTTGGCGGTTTTCATCGCTTTCAAAATCGGGATTAGGGTTAAAATACCATCCGTTCCCGTTCGGCGGCCCATCTGACTTCCCGGATGTCGCGCACTGGGAATTCGCTTCCCATTACAAAGGGGGATGTGCCGAATTCGCTGAATGTCTTTACCAGGGCGCCGGAAACATCAGTAAGCCGTGATATCTCGAATCGGAACCTGCTTCCATCAGACTTGTGTTTCAGGAAATCAGAGATGTGACCAGCTGATGCCCCTTGGATGACATACTCATTGGGCGGAGCCGTTTTGCCGAATCCGGTGAGTTCGGAAACGGTCACTGTCCGGCATGCGATGCCTGAATGACGGAACCTGATATCACCCAGCATGGCATTGATCCAGACAGGTATCCGTTTCGCAGACAAAGCCTTGAAAAATGAAGCATATGCAGGGTCGTCAAGCTGCCAGTTATGCAGGTATGGATAAAGAATGATGCCCGCAAATGATGGATTGATCTGCTCCAAGATGTCCTGCCAGTTGATGTCCCTGGGGTTGAGCACGGCGAGAGGTGCAATGCGATCGGAGCCAAGACATTTTTTTATGAACTCGCGGTTGGCTTGGCCAAGGTCCTGTCGGTACACGCCGCCTAGGTCTCCTGTGTAAGTTTTTACAATGCCTGCATCCGCCAGCAGCCGGTTCAGCTCGCGTGGCGTATGGGCGGCTGTGTGGAAAAATGGCCAGATGCCGCAGAAACTGAAATGATCGATTTGAGTGGCAGGCAGACGTAACCGGGTCTTTGGTGATATGCCACGAAACTCCAGCAGCGATTTCAATCCGAATACCCGACAGGCGTTTTTCCATAATATGTCTTCCCTGGCCTGGGTCGTGATATCTGAAAGGGAAACCTTGGCCAGTTGAGAAGCCTGGCTCCGGCCAAGAAGATCGCTGCCAAACATGATCTGACTGGCGCCCATGGCGTCTACGAGAGCCTCAAGCATCCCCTGTTCCGGGATGCATCCGCTGATATCGATATATGCATTACGTGGAAACCGGCGGAGTATGTCCACGCAGAGACGCCAGTGTGCGCCGGCATGCGCGGCAATAAGGATTGATTTCGGGAATTTCCTGGCCAGCATGCCGACTTCATCCAATGTTATTTCACCGGGCAGATTGTTTTTTGTCCTATGGAATGTATGGATGAGTACCGGCGCTTTCCTGTCAGTTGCCGCTCGGATCAGTTCCGTAGTATTGGCCAAACCGCCATCTTTATCCCTCAGCGAAATCCATAGTTTGATGCCTATGGCGCCGTTGCGAAGTCCGCGTTCCATTTCCTGCAGCCAGTCATCGTTCTGCGGATTGAGATAGGCAAGCCAACGGATCATGCCGTCCGAATTCATGGCGCATGCACGGGCCTCGTCGTTGGCTTCACGGATCTCCTTCTCTCCTGGATCAGGGGTCCAGCGTCCGAGAGAACTCAGCAGTACCAAGCTTACGCCGTTCCGAAGGCATTGCTCGCGGATCGGTCCCAGGCTTTCAGCACCAAGGAATCTATCGCTGTGTGCATGGACATCTATAATCATAAGTTGCGAATCCCTTCGGCAAGACGTTCGATTGTCTCGGTTATGTCCTTGTCCTGATGGCTGAAGTTCACGTATGAGACCGAATACAGCGAAACACCGCTGCGATAGGCTGAGCGATAAAATCGCGAAGCAAAGTCCCTGGGAGCGTCGGGAGCAAACCTTATCATGGGACAAGGCCAGCAGCCGGTGATTTCCACCGGCATGCGGTGCTTAAGGAACAAAGCATTTACGCCTTTCCACAGCAATTCGCCCTTCTCCCAGAAGTGCTTGACCACGTTTTCCGTTCGATAAGTCGTTATGACCGCCTTCGCTGCTGCGAGCGACAGGGTTTCACCGCCGTGCGTTGATGTCACCACTGCAGTCTTCAGCTTGTCCATGATTTCGGCGCGACCGCAATAGACTGAGATAGGCATGCCGTTTGCAACACCCTTTCCAAACACTGCCAGATCTGGCGTAACTCCAAAATATTCCTGAACTCCACCTATCGCAAGGCGGAACCCTGTTACAATTTCATCGTATATGAGCACCGTCCCATACCTGTGGGTCAACTCGCGCAGGAACGGGTAGAACGTCTTGCCCTGCGACAAGCCGGCATAATCGGCGGCGACAACAAGAGCTGCGATGCTGTTTCCTGATTTCTTGAATATGGAGTCAAGGCCCTCCATGTCATTCCATCGGAAGGAATGGTGCAGTTCACTCAATGCTGCGGGAACACCAGGCGGAGATGCCGCTGCCGTACTGCCGGGCAAGATCTGCCCACCGCTTGCCAGACTGTTGAGCCAGCCGTTATAGCCGATCTGGACTACATGATCACGCCCTGTGTGATGGCGCGCCAGCCGGATGCAGGCGGCGAGGGCTTCTCCTCCGGTTTTCAGGAAACGCACCTTCTCGGCGCAGGGAATGAGGTCGCGGAACATCTCGGCCACTTCACCCTCCAGCGGATGTGGATGGCCGAAGATGATCCCGTTCTTCAGTTGATTGCAGATGGCGTCGTCAACGGCAGGATAGCAATAACCTAGCGTAATCGGCCCCAGCGCATTCCGGTAGTCTATGAATTCCCTGCCGTCAGCGTCCCAGACACGGCAGCCTTTCCCCCTGACGATGACACCGGGCTCGTCCGGCATGTAGACCGCCGCCTTTGAACATGTGCTGCTGCCCCATGGGATTACGGCGCGAAGACGCTCTGTCAATGCTTCTGTATTATTCATGGACACTTCTTTTAATTTGATTTTGGAACTTTTACATGAGCCCTTTGCGTAATGAAACGATTCAAGCTATGTGTAATTATAACTTGAATCTTTCATGTTTTCAATATGCCATTGGGGGAAAATTAAAATTCTCCTGCTCCATACATTGAATTTATAATTTCCCCGGATTAAGGTTAAACGCTGGATGAAACGATTCAATATTGGCCTCTTCCAGGATTCGACATTAACAAAAATGGCACTAGTGTAAACCTGTTATAAATTATTGAGCGAGTTTTATAAGTTTCAATCAGTAGGGTGAAATGACAAAGTCTGCAAAGATAAAGAATATCAAGGAATTGGCCAGCCTCGCCGGGGTTTCAGTAGGAAGCGCGTCCATGGTCATGAGCGGTAAGTGGCATAAGAAAGTAAGGACGGAGACTGCTGAAAAAATTTTAAAGCTCGCTGAAAAACACGGATATGAGATCAATCCTCTGGGCCGCAGCCTGCAATGCAGCCAGTATATGAGGATGGCGATCATCATGGAGGACGGGTTCCGCAAGTACCCGCTGCTGGGCGCATTGAGTTTTCACGACCTGATAGGTAATGTTGCTGACCGTTTCAGCGAACATGGCTATTCTCTCGATATAATACAGATGAACCGCAAAAAAATAGATCTGATTAAGAAAAACGGTCATTTCCCATCCTATAATGACGCGATAATATTCCTTGACTGGGATCCGGGAATCTTAAGCGGTCTGCTGCGCAAGGCGTATCCAGAACAGCCATATGTCATAATCGGCGACGACATGAAGAATCCTGATTGGACTTATGTCTGCAGGGACACTGAGGAAATGTCCTATCAGGCGATTCTCAGCCTTTTAAGGAATGGGCACAGGAAGATCGGGATATCCAGGGTTTCCAGTTCGAAAATCCGGTTTGAACTTAAACTTTCAGGATACAGGCGCGCATTGGCTGAGGCGGGCATAAATTTCAAGCCGCAATGGTTCATTGATTTGAACAAAGACTCTCATTCGCTTGCACATGGAATGGAACTTGCCAGAAGATTTCAAGCCCTGCCGGATTCTCCAAGCGCGTATTATTGCGATGACAACCTGGACGCGCTGGGAATGCTGATTGAATTGCAGAAAATGAATATCGACGTGCCTGGGGAAGTCGAGATTATCGGGTATGGGGATGCCGCCATCGCCGATATTGCACCGCTCCGCTTATCATACCTGAAAATACCAAGCGTCCAGGTGGCCAATCATGCTACTGAATATATTATTGACATCATCCTTAATGGCAAAGAACAGGTTCCCATGCAGAAACGTGTCAAGGAAAACCTTGTCCTTCAGCAGACCACCAGGGACACCCTCTAGGCACCCCCTCATAAGGCTCGAATATCCAATATCGAACACGGAATGTCCAATAACGAAGTAAAGACTAAATGCATTGACAATTAATTTCGTTGGATGTTGAAAATTCCTTGTTGGATGTTGGGTGTTCAAATGAGTTCATTTATCCTTAGCCTGATAGTAATGCCCCCCTTAGCAAGGCGTCAGTCTTTATTGCATTTATAAATGTAACACAGGCATCTTGCCTGTGATCTTCTGGATTTCTTGGTATTTCTCCAGTAAGGCTGACGCAGTGCCCCCCCCATAGGGGAAATTGATTATTTTTTCTGATACCCCGTTGAAATCATAAAAGTTTTGGATTATAATTAGGTCGTACATGAAACGATTCAACATAAAACAAGGTGCAGGAGATGAAAATTAGGGAAATCCCGTTTTTGGCATTGGGTGGAGTTATCGGACAGGATGACATTAAACTGAAAACTGTGTCCTTCTTTGTCATTCTGTCCCTGCTCACGGTTGCACCGCTGGCAACAACCGGCGAAACGCGAGTCGTCGATGCCACCCCCTTCATCGACCGGGCAGCCACTGACTGCGGCCTGCAGAAGGCTATCGACTCCCTCGGCGAGGCTGGCGGCGTGCTCGCAATTCCCGAGGGCGAATACAAACTCTGCCGCTACCTCTTCCTGCGCTCAGGCGTAACCCTGCGTGGTGCGGGCATGGATAAGACCATTCTCTCTGTTGGAAATCCGCCACACTACGGTCTCATCACCGCCTCCGACGAAAAGCAGACCGTCATCACCCTCGACAACGCCGAGGGGCTCGCGCCCGGCATGATGCTGCACATCTTCTCCTATGGCAAGACAACCCACGGTGTCCACCGCAGCTTTCCAAAGGCAAAGGCTGTCGATGGCAAGAGCGTTACGCTTGAAAACCACAAGTATCCGTTCCGGCTCCAGCAGCAGCCCTACGCCACCTGGGGCAATCAACTGCACCTCGCTGCCAATGCTGCGAAGGGCGACACCGCCATCAGGGTGGACACCCCCACGCTCTGCAAGCCTGGCTATGCCCTCACCATGCAGGGCCCCGGTGACCAGTGGAACTTCCACTACAATGTGATCACATCAGTTGAAGGCGACAAACTCACGCTTGAGCGGCCCTTGACGGTTTCGGGCAAGCAGGGCGACATCGTCGATCTCAACTTCTCCCTGATCCTTTCTGAGGGGCAGAAGGGCATCGGTGTGGAAAACCTGACCATCCGCGGCTTTGTCACCAGCACCTTCGCGGGACCCTGGACCGGCTTCACCGTCGGCGGCATTCACACCTGGAAGACGACAGACATCGTCATCCGGGAAGTGACGGTGGAAAACTGGAGCGGCGACGGCATCAGCATTCAGGGCGCTGCGAATGTATTCGTGACCGGTTGCGTGGCCACCGGCAACTTCGGTCACGGCTTCCATCCCGGCACCGGCATGCAGAAGTCCCGCTTCGAGAAACTCCGCTCCACCGGCAACTCCGGCGACGGTTTTTATTACTGCTGGAGCAACAGCGGCACTGACCTTTTCGATTCCATCCTGAGCGGCAACGGCGGCAGCGGCATCGGCGGCCTCGGCAACCCCGGCGACAACAACTGCACCATCGCCGGCAACACCATCGAGGACAACGGCGAGATGGGCATCCACGCCTACGGCGGCGGCGCCTCGAAAAATGTCATCCGGAATAATACCATCCGGAACAATTCCCGCGCCCAACCCGGAAAGAAGCCCGGCATCGGCCTGTACGCCATCTATTCCGATCCCTGCTATGAGGTGACGATCAAGGATAATGTGATTGAGAGTACCTCAACGCCGCCGACCCAGACCATCGGCATCGAAACGAATAACGATGCAGCCAATGCGAAGGCGGCCAATGCTGTCGATCCCGTATATGGACTGGTCATGTCCGACCGGCATACCATCACCGGCAATAAAATGAAAGGCCACCAGATCGACATCGTCGTGTCCGGTCCCAATACGGTAGTGGGCGAAGGTCAGGGCACGGTAGAGAAACGGCTGCCGACCCCGAAGGCGGCGGAACCGGCGAAGGAAAAACCCGAGGCAGCCAAACCCTGAAAAGGAAAATCATTCATGGATGAACGGGAACTCCGGCACTTCAAACCGCAATGGTTCATTGATTTGGACAAAGACTCTCATTCGCTTGCACATGGAATGGAACTTGCCAGAAGATTTCAAGCCCTGCCGGATTCTCCAAGCGCGTATTATTGCGATGACAACCTGGACGCGCTGGGAATGCTGATTGAATTGCAGAAAATGAATATCGATGTGCCTGGAGAAGTCGAGATTATCGGATATGGGGATGCCGCCATTGCCGATATTGCACCACTCCGCTTATCATACCTGAAAATACCAAGTGTCCAGTTGGTCTTCTTTCACGACTGGAACAGGTAACGCGGGGCAGTACACATTGCTGTCAGGTTCAGACTTCCTGTTATGTTGAGCTCAACATAACAGTAATTCTGAGTTTAGTGAGGGATTACACCGAATGCCCCCAACTTAAGCGGTTTTGTCAGTCAACGAGTCCAGAATTGATGTTGTGCCGCCACCCTGCGGGGACTAAAAATTACATTTTATTATTCATCATCCCCACGCTTACGCATGGGGCTACAATATGTCGCCCTCTGCGAGGGCTGAATAATAAATACATTTCGTAGCATTGTAATATAGCCTCCGCAGGAGGTGTAATAATGTAGCCCAATGGCGTAAGCCTTGGGAGAATGAGGATTACATAAAGACACTAAGCCCCCGCAGGGCGGCGGCACTTAAGTTGGGTGGCATTCGGATTTCCCCCTGTAATCGGTCAGTCCGACCCAACACCTCATAAAAATAACCACGGAGGCACTAATTCACAAAGAATATTTTCACCACGAAGAAACGAAAGGCACGACGGAATACATCAATTATCTTTTTCTGTGTTTTCAGTGTGTTCTGTGGTTATGAAATTGGTTGCGGCTTTGCTGCGCCAGCCCCTCAGTGGTTAGTTCCAGAAGGGGACTGACCGATTACCCCCCCATAGGGGAAATTGATTATTTTTTCCGATCCCCCGTTGACATTATAAAAGTTTTGGATTATAATTAGGTCGGACTTGAAACGATTCAACTTCAAACAGGGTGCTGGATATGAAAATTAGGGGAATACCGTTTTTGGCATTGGGCGGGGTTATCGGACAGGATGACATTGACGCTGCGATGAAAGTGATTCAGTCTGCTTCCGGAGCGCAGGGCAATTTCTTCCCGATGCCTGAAGAAGAGGACTTCCAGAAGGCGCTTGCCATCCACGAAGGCGCATCAAAGGCAGTGGCGGTGAATTCCTGCGGCACCGCCCTCGACTGCTGCATGATGGCGCTTGGAATAAAAGAGGGCGATGAAGTTATCACGACCCCCCTGACTTTTGTCTGCACCGCTGGAACCGCAGTTGCACAGGGGGCAAAAGTGGTCTTTGCGGACATAAATCCCGCAACGATGAATCTGGATCCCTGCAGTGTCCGAGAAAGGATCACCTCAAAAACCAAAGCGATAATCCCGGTACACTTTACCGGCTTATCCTGCGAGATCGATGAATTCGATAAAATCACAGCCGAAACAGGAATACCTGTCATTTACGATGCGGCTCACGCCGTAGGCGCCAAGTACAAAGGCAAACCCATAGGTGGCCGGGGACTGGCCGCTTGCTATAGTTTCCAGAGCAACAAGAACATGACATGTCTCGGTGAAGGCGGCGCAATCACCACAGACAATCTGGAATTCGCCGAAAAGGTGCGCCAGCTTAAAACGTTTGGATATATATATGGAGGATCCGCTTTGCGTGTGGCAAGTATCGGATTTAATTATCGCATGACTAAGCCGCAATTGGCGGTGGGGATCACCCAGCTGGCGAAGATTGACCGGATCATCTCCGTACGCCAGGAACGCATGCTGCAGTTGAATTCGCTTCTGAAAGATACCCAGGGATTGATTTTACCGGCGGGACATGGCGAAGGCCATGGCAGCCACCTCCATGTGATCAGGATTGTAAAATGCCCGTCCGAGACTTTCAGGAATCATCTGAAAACCACCTACAAGGTTGCGACGGCGAAGCATTATCCCCCGGTTTGGAGCTGGGAGGGATTCAGTAATCTGGGGTATGATTCACAAGGGTGTCCAATAGCGGATCTTGCATGCAGCCAGGTAGTCAGCATGCCGATATTCTCCAGCACCACTTCAGAAGATGTTGAATATATCGCGTGGGCTGTCAAATCAACTTTGGCGGACTTGACATGAACAAAAAAATCAATTGGCTTTTGGTGGGGGCAGGTGATATCGCAAATAAGCGGGTCGCCCCGGCCTTGCGCGACGCGATGAATTCCAATTTATTTGCGTTGTGCGAACCTGATGCCGAACGTCGTCAAACGATGGCGGCGGCATTCGGGATACGGAAGGTCTATGAAAATTTAGATGAAGCTTTGGGGAATGGTGAAATTGACGCGGTTTATCTGGCCACCCCGGTTAAATTCCATGTTCCCCAGGCAATCGCGGTGCTGGAAGCCCAGAAGGCGGTACTGGTCGAAAAACCGCTCGGACTGGAGTCGCAAGAGGTGTCCGGTTTAATCAAAGTCGCAAACCGAAGCGGCAAACTGGCAGCTTGCTCATATTATCGCAGGGCGTCCAACCGCTTCGCTATAGCAAAAGCCATGATCAGAGCCGGGGAACTGGGTACTATCGTGGGAGGCAATATGATCTACTATTCATCCTTCGCCCCAAAAGCAGGTGATCAAAAATACTGGCGAGTGCAGAAGTCGCAATCCGGCGGAGGCCCATTGAGTGACATGGCGACGCACATGTTCGATTTCCTGATTGGCCTGGTCGGCATGCCCAGAAACGTAAGCGCCGTCTGCGCAAACACCTTGTACGACTGGGAGGTAGAGGAGTCAAGCGGCATGGTTTTAACTATGGACAATGGTGCGCCGATTACGGCCAGCTTCGCATGGAATGCAGGCTGCTGGCGGCATGAATTCGAGCTGGTAGGCTCCAAGGGGCGTCTGACGATGTCGCCTTTCGACAGCGGTGATCTGGTCTATGCCAGCGGACGAGTTGTGAAGGCGATTCCGGCTCCTGAAGTTGAAAATGTCCATCAGCCGTTGATTCAGAATTTTGTAGATGCGCTCAATGATGAAGCCGAATTGTTGGTGTCCCTTGAGGAAGCTCAGAAGACCAATCTGGTTCTGGACGCAGTTTACCGGTCCGGCAACAGTCACAAAATGGAAGGTTTGTAAAATGCACTTCGCCCCAATGCCTGAAAATGATTTTGCCGAATATATCGCGACCTACTATCGCGAGTGCCAGAGCCGGTTTCCCGCTATTGAAGCGATTGCGGGAAAGTGGATGTTCCGCGATCTGATTCCGGCAATGAGCGACTTTGACGCGAGGTTCATCGTCAGCGACAGTATGGAATGCTCGGATTGGTGCGAGATGTCCCGGGTCATCGGTGAAACCCACCTGCGTCTGTCCGGGCGTCATCCCGCATGGGCAAGGAATCTCGAGCATCTGCCCGGGATAAACCTGACCTGGCATGAGCTGGTGGACAATAAGACCTATTACCCTGAATACCGGCAGTGGACATTTTACCACACTACCCGGCCTCAGAAGCTGTGTCAGTCCCTGGCCTTTTTGGAAGATCGTCCATGGAGCCTTGAGGACGAGCATTTCTTCCTGAAGAAATTCTGCCTTTATTATGGCCGCTACAACCGGAGGATCGACCGTGCGGTGAATATGGGGGTGCACGAGAATAAGTATCCGCTGCATAGCCGTATCATGCACTATTTCCTGCCTCCGCTCCAATCGGCCATGATGGCGATCAACCGCGACATCATTGCGGGCAAATTTGAAGTTCTCGAGTGGGCGAGCCTATATTTCAAGTCGGTTAAAGGCTGGGATCTAATCTGGGACATACTGCAAGCCAACTACATGAACGAAGCGCATTACACCGAAGAGAAACTGGTTTTCCTGGAGGATGTCCTGGAAAACATCCTCGCCGAGGTGCTGCACGAGCTGCGGCAGCATGTCACCATTATCCCTGAAAGCGCAGGCCTGGATATAAAACTGTGGAAATCGGCCCTGAACAGCGTCCCGATCAACCCGGCAATGAAGATCTTTGACAGCAGCAAGTTCTGCCGCCTGATGAAAGGGCGATTGTATTTTTACGGCAATGCCCCCAAATGCTTTGATCCCACCTGGCCTATTCAAAATGAGTTTGAGCGGATGAACTCCAATTATCTGCAAGTGCCATTCCTAACTTTTGCCGAGGTTTGCCTGGGCAGGAAAATGGCGACCTGCCATGAGGTTTTTAAAGAAATGGAAAAAGCGGGATTGATAAACCGCAAACAGCATGAATTGCTCCTGCAGTTTGACCAGCTGACATCGGATGTGCCCACGGATGCGGAAGCTAAAGCCAGGTCATTGCAGGTGGCGGATATCTTTGATGATGTTTTCGGAATATTGTATAATATAACATCTTTAGCGGATGCAAAAACATGCCATGCACCTGAAGCGCACAATATGCCCAATGCAGTAAAAGACATACTAATAGTCTCGAAATAGAATGGAGTTCCAAAATAACGGAGGGCGGGTTTTCTTACCCGCCATGGAAAGAATGCCGCGGGTAAGAAAACCCGCGCTCCGTTGAAAAGAAAATTCTTCGAGACTATTATTAGACGATTAGTAACAGAATAAAACTGAAATGGAAATGCAAATGCAAAGCAGAAAACCGGATACCGAAACCCCGTGGAAAGAGGTTTTTCCGCCATCTGTAATTTATTTTGACCACGATCAGCCGGTCTGCCTGGCTCCGCTGCCAGCCGCCACCGGCGCCGTGCCGGCCGTCATCGCCGCTGATTTACCGCTTGTGGTTTCTCCGGGGACATGCCTGGATTTCGAAGGGGTGCGCTATCAGCTCATGCGGGAGGGCCTGCACTGCCTTGTCCATGGGTGTTACCTGAAACGGCATGTCATTGTCTACGGTACGGACGAGATTGCACTTTTCCGAGCCCTGTCACAGATTCAAGTGCACAGCGAAATGCATGACAGTTTGTCTTATGAGGCAAAACTCTTTCAGGCCAAAACAGGTGCCCTTGCAATCACCTGCAGTGCGGTTTCCCGGTTCACAATGGAACTGGCAGGGAGCCTGGGAATACGCTGCAGACTGGTCAGCGTCATGACCCTTGATGACTGGAATGGATTTGACAACGGGCACCGGCTGCTGGAGTATTTCCACAAGGCGTCAGGGAAATGGCGGCTGCTGGACATAGATACGCACATGATGATGATGAAAGACGGAAGCTTCCTAAGCCTGGTTGAATTTTATGAAATCATGAAAGCTGGAGGGAAGTACGATCTTTACTGCCTGGGCGAAATCGGGAAATTCGATCCGCTCTCACCCATGGCGCCGTGGTGTATTTTGAAGTTGGGGACCGAGGAACGGTTAAGGAACTGGTACTCCCGGGTGTGTCAGGCGGTGGGGCTCATCGACGAGGAGACTGGACTGCTGTCCTGGGCGGTTGATGATCCGGGAAAAACGAAGCGCCTGCTTGCCTGCAAACGGAGCGCAACCTGCATTTCAATGGAGGAATGGCGGCGGCGGTTCTATGTCAATAATTAAGGAATCTGGCCGGAAGGCCGACATTGGAGGGAAATCGTAATGGGAAAGAAGATTCGCATTGCACTGATAGGTTGCGGGCGTCGTTCCAGGGCCTGGCTGCGTACCATTCAACTGGTGGAAGACCTTGAACTGGTCGCGATCTGCGACAGGATTGAGCCAAGGGTTCAGGAGCGCATGGGACAGCTCGGAAACAAGAATATCGCATGCTTCACAGATCATCGCAAACTCATAAAGGAGTTGGATTTTGATGCCGCAGCCATAGTCACGGAACCGGAATTCCAGGCTCCGCTCAGCATCGAATTCATGAAAGCCGGGAAAGATGTCATCAGCGAGGTTCCGGCCACTTATTCCATTGACGAATGCTGGGATCTGGTTCTGGCCGTAGAGCGGACAGGTCGTCTTTATTATCTGGGTGAACAGGTGCGGCATTCCCCGATGGCCATTCAGTGGCGAGAACTGGTCCAATCTGGAAAACTGGGAAAAATACTTTTTGCCGAAGGGCATTACCTGCATGGCATGACCGAAGAAAGGTTCTGGATTGATTCCGTCACCGGAAAAATGCTGAACTGGCAGGCTGCGGCAGGCAACCCCAATGCCGTGAAGAGCCGGTTCTGGTCTTTGGCCAACCCCATACTTTACGCCCCGCATGAGTTGAGCCCCTTGCTGAAGATTCTTGATGATCGAATCGTCAAGGTGTCCTGTTTCTCAACTCGGACAAACAGCTATCGCATGGAAGAGGTTCCTTTTGCGGGTCTCAGCCAGCCGGTTTCCATTCCTGATCTGCAGGTGGCCATGATGCATACGGAAAAAGACACCATCATCCGCTTTGCCGCCGGATTTAATGTCCCAGTCAGCCAAAATCACTGGTATCATCTTTTTGGAACAAAAGGGGAGGTTGAAACCGGACGTGGGCTGAATGAGACAAGCCGCCAATACTTTTGCGATTTTCCGCTCATCCGCAAAAATGATTCCAATTTCGAGCGCAGCGTGGCTGAATGGACTTTTGAAGAAGACTCTATCGAGCGCCAAATCGCGACGAAGACCGGACATGACGGACTTGACTACTGGCCGGTCTACGATTTCGCCCAGGTTCTGCTGGGACGGAAAACCACACCCGACATCAATGTGTACCAGGCAGTGGAAACCGCCGCTCCGGTGATTATGGCGGTGGAATCGCTGAAACACGGAGGCATCCCACAGGAAGTCCCTGATTTCAGACCTGGCACAGCACGGAAGATTGGACAGGATCCGCGGACAATCAACATAAGGAAAGGATGAACTATGATTGCATATCTCCATGATGAGAAACTGAGCCGGGAGCGGAATACCGCAGAAAAAAATGACTGGGATATTTATATTGCAGAAATCCTCGGATTGATTGGGTCAAAAGGGGTTCCGATTTCCCTTTCCGGACTGACCGATGACGGATTGAAACCACTGCGGGCCCTCCTGATCGGCACACATGCCGGTTCGCTCCTTTCGGCCGAAATGCGCCTGGCTGTAGCATTGTGGGTTAAAAACGGAGGGACACTGATTGGCTTTGCTGTTACGGGGATGGACGATGTGTTCGGGATTCGCCAGGCCGGACCGATTGAGCAGACTCCCGATGATTATGCCATTTCCGGATATGTCCAGCTGGTTCCGCACAGGCTGACAACTGAACTGCATCCTTTTTCGCAGCCCGATCAGAAACTGCCGATTTTTTCAGATATCGCCCGGTTTTCCCTTGACGGAGCTACGGAGCTGGGAAGACTTTACAGGGAGAATTCCAACCGGAGCTATACCGGAAATCCGGTCATTTCCTGGAACTGCCACGGGAATGGACGGGCGGGTTATTTTGGATTTGACCTGCCCAAAACCTGCTGGCTTCTACATCAGGGGAAGCCCAGGGAAAAACTGGGGAAAAACGGTGATTTGTCCCTGATCGGAAACAATAGCCGCACAGTCCCATATGCTGACGAATTTGCATTCCTGCTGCAGAACCTCCTTGCAGAAGCCTCGATTCCATTTATCCATACGATTCCTCCTGACGACGGAAAAGTGCCAGACGCTTTGTTCTACTGGGGCGGGGACGAATATTCGGGGCCGGTCGAACTTAGCCTGACCAGCTCGGACTGGATGCGTGAGCAGGGACTTCCATACCATATCAATATTGAGAGTGACCGGCATCCGATGTCAGTCAAAGACTTTGAGCATATCCGCGCCAACGGCCATGAGGTCTCCAACTACTGGCATCTGAAAACCACTCCCGGCCTGATGGAACATGTCAAGTCAATGGATTTTCCGCTTTCCAGCGCGGAGACCCTGAAAATCCTGGGCCCGTTGCTTAGAGCGCAGAGCGACAAGCTGTATGAGCGCTTCGGAATCCGCCCGGGATCCACGCTGTTCGAAAGAACCATGTGGGTTGGCGGAGCAGATTTGCCACGGCTCATGAAGGCGGCAGGCGCCACGGCCGACAACACACGCACCGCCTGCATGGCGTCCAATCATGACAATCCCCTTGATGATCCATTTTACAACGGTTCCGCGTATGGATTCAACTGCGGAACCGCTTATCCATTTTTCTACTATGACGACTTTGCGCATGGAAATGCGCGGATTGATTTTATTGAACAGCCGATCGTCTGGTATGAACTGGGGCACCGCGCCTCGCTCCGGGCTCAGTTCACAGACCGTGACACCGGGGCACCGGAGGAGGTCCACGGACCTATTGACACCGCTGTCAAATACCACCAGGTGATAAACGTGTTCTATCATCCGACCTACATTTGCAGACAGATCCGCTGCAAAGAAGCCATACAGGAGGTCCTCCGTTATATCAAGGAACGGAATTATCACGTCGTGCACATGGGAAACAACAAGTGTGCCGACTGGTGGTTCGCCAGGGATCTCTCGGGTATTGGCGGGCACAGCGTTAGTTCCGAATCAATTCAGTTCACCGTCGAAACCGGATGGGTGGATGGAGTGGTGGTGAAGGTCCCGTTGAACGGACGGGGACTCTCCAGCGCTACCGGAAACGGCAAGTCGCTGAATCACCGGCTTAAAACGGAGTTCGGACGGGAATGGCTCTATATAGTTCTGCCAGCCGGGACCACCCGAGTGGAGATATCGTTTAATGCAAAAGGAAAAAAATGAAGATACAATCGCTTAAATTACAGAATCAGAAATATGGGAACCAGTGGTGCGACGAAGTGAAGGACCGCTGGGATTACCAGGATTTCCAGAACCGGCCTGAATGGCGCAATGGATGGATCAGTTTTGACTGCGCACTCAATGTGGAAAGCCAGAAAAGGATCTATCTGGGGGTCACTTCATTCGCATCCGATATTTTCCATGCCTACGATCGTGAAGCCGGTCGCTTTGTCACGATTGGATTCGAACGCATTGCCGACAAGTTCGATGCAAAATTCCACCGCGCGCTCGTACAGGCTCCGGACGGGATGGTCTACGCCGGAATAGCATTGCTGCATGATGTGGACCGTTACTGGGACGCGCCCGGCGGAGCCATTGTCCGATACAATCCACGGACAGATGAGCTGACAAAACTAGACATCCCCATTCCTCATTGCTATATCCAGTCACTTGTCCTGGATTCGGAGAGGCAGATGCTCTATTGCCTGCATTTTGCACCGGAATATCTATCCTCTTACAATCTGAGGACAGGCGAAGTGAAAAATCTCGGACTGGTCGGCTCCGGTTACGGCGGCATGGCCCAGGGCGAAAACATCATCCTGGACGATGACGGCTGTGTCTGGTGCAACTGGTCTCTGACCCGCGCCTGGCAGTCCGAACCGGGAGCCGATGCTGTACGCCTATGCAAATATGATCCGGACAAGGGTAAAATCCATTTCTACCAGACTGGCCTGCCTAGGATTGACGGGAAACACGGTTTTGCAAAAACAGAATCATTTTTCAATTTTCACGATGGATCGGTCTATGCGAGCGGTGACGGAGGATCTCTCTACCGCATAGATCCGAAGAACGGTTCAGCGGAATTTCTTTTCCAGCCGATCCATGACCGTCCGAGTCGTCTCTCCTCACTTGTCGAGAGGGAACCCGGATTAGTATATGGGGTTACCGGCAGGAACGGCAACTGTCAGTTCATGCGCATGAATCTCAAGGCCGGGAAATATGAGATTCTGGGCGATATTGTTGATTCCGACGGCGAAGCGCTCTGGCAGGCCCACGATGTTGTGGTTGCCGGCGACGGCACTTTCTATGTCTGCGAAAATGACAATCCGTATAGGAGCAGTTATCTGTGGGAGGTGAAAACATGATGGAAAAACTTTATTTTGATGTGCAAATTGACTGTGAGGCAACTCAACACGCCATAAAAGATCCAGGTCTCGGCGAACGCTCTTTGCGCGGGTTGGCGGAAATATTTTCCAAAAACAATTGCAAGGGCTCTTTCATGGTGATCCCGGGTGACCTAAAGGCGCATGCCCGCATCTATTCCGAGTTGCACAGAAGCGGAAACGAAATAGGAGTCCATGTCCATCCGGCAGATCAGGGCTACGAAGAGTTTCTCGGCATTTACGGCATGGATGAGCAAAAGGCCATCATCGGAGACGCCCAGAAAATTTTTGCAGACGCCTTGGGGTACATGCCGCTGTCTTTCACCCCAGGTTATGGCTCGGCAAACGACAGCACTTTTCCGACACTGTATGAATTGGGATTTAGACAGGGGCTGGTATCAATTCCGACCCGGGACCTGCCGCAATGCGCCTGTGTCTGGGGCAGTTCTCCGAGGTGGTGCAGTTATGCCCATCGCTTCAACCGCTGCCTCGAGGGTGATCTTGATTTCGTAAATGTCCCCGGCACCATTGACCCTGAGTCGAGGATGTGGGGCGGTCGCCACCCCCAGGATTTGCGGGTTGAACTGGTCGATGCCAAAAATCATTATTACACAATTGAAAAAGCGATCAGGAAACAGGTCGAAGACAAAGTGCCAGTGAAATACATAAAAGCAGTCACCCACAATGTTTTCGATTACTCCGACATCCGTGACTTCAGGCGTGAGACCTTAGTAAAGATGATTCAGATGACCCGGGATCTGGCGGACAAATACAATTTGCTGCTGACTCCAGCCAACACCGCGGAAATAGCCGCCGCATACCGCCAAAATGTACCGATCCCTAAACGGGGCGTTAAGCTTGAACTCGACACCAGGGGGAGGCGGCAATGAAACATATTTTAATAGGTGATAAAAGAAATAGCAAAGGAGACAACATGTCGGATTTATTAAAACACTCTGTGCCGGCAGTAGCCATAGTACAGTCTTGTACTGGGAAAAGGCAAGTTCGAAATGTATTCACGCTTATCGAGCTCTTGGTTGTAATCGCCATCATAGGGATCTTGGCCGCCATGCTCCTTCCCGCGCTTCAAAACGCCAAAAGCACCGCCCACAGGATTTCCTGCACGGGAAACCTGAAACAGCTGGCTCTTGCAAACGCAATGTATGCGGAAGACCACAAGGAATATATTGTTCACGGAGTCAATTATGTCCGAAGTGCAAATGGGACAAAGAACATAGCGTGGAATTTTGTTCCCGCGCTCTATCCTTATCTCCAGCAGAAGGTCAATGATTATGAAACCGCCTGGAATCTGGGATATGCCTCAAACTATGAGCAGCCCCAGGCCCATCCCGGAACCATTTACAGTTGTCCAGCAGAAACACGCTGCATGTGGCGGAACTCGAACCTTCCCGCATCCGGCATCCCTGTTCCACTGCCGGGTTCCAACGCCAGAATCGGATATGAGTCGGGAAATTATTTCCGATTGACCACCTATGGCATGAATAACTATCTCCAGACCTGGCATAACAACAGCAACAACAATGACTACACAACCTCAAACGGCGAAGCGCCCAACTACCCATCCCCGAGACTCTCCCAGCTAAGATATCCTTCAAACCTTTTCCTGTTTGGCGACCGCTACAATTCAGGTTTCGACCATGCTTCAATCAATGCCAAGTGGGGGGTGGGAAGTCTTTTCCTGAATTTTGAAGTGCACAAGCGTGTGGTGCCAATTGCCCATCTCGACGGTCATGCGGAATCATACCCTTTTAACACCTACGGCCTGAATGAGTACACTTCGGGCGTATCCCTGTATTTCAAGCATTGGGGAAATAGTTGGTGGGATGAGAGCCGCCGGGAACTAGTACTCAGAAACGCTGGCGTGATCTCGAAAGACTGGTAAGACAGGAGAGCCAATTTTAAAAGTAGTCAGAATTCAGAAGTCAGGATTCAGAATAAAACCGAATTTGAGTTCA
>CAZION010000043.1:0-42422 GCA_964540865.1 uncultured Victivallis sp. | reverse complement strand
TAATATCCAATTATGAAGTTAAAACTTTACATAGAGACCAGTGTCGTCAGTTATCTGGTTGGACGAGCTTCAACCAATACTGTTATTGCCGGACACCAGGCGGCAACTCAGGAGCTGTGGGTTATTTTAAAACATAAGTTTATACCGCATATTCCGGATTTGGTGTTACAGGAAGCGGCTGATGGCGCTCCAGAACTCGCCGCTCTTCGAATTGAAGCGCTCAAAGATATCCCTGTCCTTGATGTTGATCGGGATGTGGAAATGTTGGCGCAACTGCTCATTGACCGGAAAGCGGTACCGAGAAAATGCCCTGAAGATGCAGTCCATATTGCAGTGGCATCGGTCAATAAAATTGACTTGATTGCGACTTGGAATTTTAAGCACATCAACAATCCGGCAATGAAACAACGCATGCGCGAGGTTCTTGCGGATGCGAATTACATCCTTCCGGAAATATGTTCGCCAGATGAATTATTGGAGGTAGACGATGAATGATCCGATTGTAGAGGAAGTTCGCCAGGCGCGCGATCGCCATGCCAGAAAGTTCAATTATGATCTCTCGGCGATTTGCGCGGACATTCGCAGACATCAGAAGATATGCGGACATCGCATAGTAAGGCTCAATCCCAAGAAGATTTCGGACAAGTCAGCTCTTACTGAACATAAGAAATCAGGCACATAATTTTTTGCGCCACGCAAAAAATATATAAATAACCCGAAAGGAATTCTTATTGTTATAAAATTTTGACGAAGTAAAATTTTATTTTTTGACGTGATTTTCGACAGACGTTTCCAAGAGAAAACGACCAATTTGACTCGCAAAAGAAACGATGTCGGAGGTTGCGCCCCAGCTGGGGCGCCTCTTCCGCATTCTTTTGCAGGTGCTTGGTCGTACCTCTCTTGGAGTGCAGAGTGAGTGCGCTCCTCTTTTTTTGCCTGGGACCGCCGGCAACTTGCCGGCATCTTTCTTTTCATTCTTCCTGCACTGGGAACATCATGCCAGCAGGTTGCTGGCGTTCCAAAAAATTGCAAAGAATTCAAGCGCGAAGTTTCTGGTTTATTTTGGGGAAACTTCTTGATATAAAACATTTAGGCATTCCTGCCTGTAGTTTTAAGGTTTAAGCGGATATCAGCATTGTTTTGAATTTAATCTTTCCTCACCCCGCCGAAGTCGATAGCAAGGGTTTTGTACCCCGAATATACGCAGTTCTTTCCTGGTGTAGCGTTGCCCGTGCCGGGCAAGGGAATTGGAAACCTTCGCCGACACGGCGAACTCTACACCAAGACGTAAGCCCCCCCTGCGGGCTTGCATGCCAAGGCGTAGCTTCTTAGCGGAGCCTGGTCCCGCAGGAGGCAAAGATTGGGAGGCTAAGGAATGCCTCTTAGCCTCCCAATCTTCCTTTCCCGCCAGGTAAACTGGCAGGGGAAGGTTAAACTGAGAAGTCCCGGAGAAGCCTTCTAAGCAAATATAAACCGCGCAATTTGAAGTTAAGTAATTTCAAAGTTGGAACGCCGGCACCGCGTTGAGGTGCGGGAAAATATGAAGACTGCCAGCAGGTTGCTGGCGGTCCGTTAATATGGAACGCCGGCACCCTTGCCGGCATCTTTCTTTCATTCTTCCTGCACTGGGGACATCATGCCAGCAAGGTGCTGGTGGAGAGCAGTATTGTATTGAATTCAATCCTTTTCAATCCTCCGAAGTCGATAGCAAGAGTTTGACCCCGAATATACACGTACTTTGGGTATATATACTGTAACAATTTATCCCGATTTGCCTGGTCAAGCGAAACATGCTAACGATGTATATTTTGAAAGATAAACTATTAGAATTAAAATGAAACTGAAACATGAGTACTCCCTGCATAAATTTACCCGGTAAAAGGGAAGGAGAGAATCAAATGATTTCGTACTGGAAAAACACAAAAGAAATCTATGTGGATGACGGTTTAGTTTTGATTATAGGGTGGTATGATCATAAGAATAAAGAAAATGGTGGTCGCAAAACTCTTGGAATTCATTGGGGTGATTACCCACTAGCACGAGGAAGCTTAAGCCCATGCGAAATCACACGAAACGCTATTCTTTCAGGATTATTACATCAAGCAGCTATAAACAACAACATTGTCCAAGTAGAATCTATTGTTGAGGCAATCAAATTTTTCAGAGCATAAGGTAATAAGTTTAACCAGACTGCTCAGACAAATGGATACCGTGTTATTGGTCTTGTTTAGGCCAATAATTTACAGACCGTAGGTCTCGTCCAGGGATAGAGATATCATCCAATTGCTCTTCAGTCATTTCTTTATGTGCAGTAGAAGGCCAAATGCGATCCTTGGTAGCCAAATCAGGAATTCCATAACGAATGTCTTTCAACACGGCAAAATAACTTCTACCATCTTTGACTTTATACAATTCTGCCTTTTTTAGATCTAGGAACTTTTTGTTAAACGTAAAGAGGAAGTCTTTGATTATACACTCTGGCACATTTATAATTTCGTGCCAAACTCCCCCGATGGCGTTAATTGTTTCACGATTAGCTAACTCGTAAATTCGCAAGAAAATGATGGAGTTCTGTACCATGTAAACAGTATCTCCAGAACCTCTTGTGAAATAATAGGATTTGCAAGAAAAGAATGCATTGCTGACAACGTTCCGGAAATACATTATAAAGAATATCCGGGACTCAGGAGATTCTTTATTTTGGGAGATTGAATAGATGCAAAATTCTATAAATATCTGTGCCTTTGTGTCTCTGTGGTTAATTCTCTTTTCCCTGGCGATGTTTACCGGACACCGGCTCCCTGTATGAACCGTCGGCTTTTTCTTTTCTAATGACATTGAGGAAGAGTCTGGCCATTTTCATTTCCTTGCTCATGCCGCGGTAGAATTCCGTCCAGGCGTATTCATACATTTCCTGTAATTTGTCTGGACTCATACGGGCCGGACGGAACACTACTTCTCCGGCGGTATAGCGAATCCAGTCATTGTGGAATATACGGCCTTCCATCTCCAGTGTCTTCCGGATCGGCGTGTGCGGGAAAGGCGTGAGCACGGTGAATTCGGCCAGATCAAGCTCTATCTCCAGTAGGAAATCAACAAGGCGCCGGATTGAATCCTCATCCTGGTCGTCGGTTCCTAGGATGATCGTCCCTTCAACTCCAATTCCAAAAGACTTATATTTCTTGATTCTTTCACGTATATGGTCTGACGTATCAAACACCGCCTGATATACGTACCAACAGCCGGCCTCCGCCGCCAACTTCAAGATTTCGTCGTCGTCCTTAATCGGATGCGATATCCATTTCTTCTTCAGCGGTGCAAGGGTCTTGAAGAGATCCTTCTCCCATTGATCATCCTGCGCCAGCGAGTTGTCCACCAGGAAAAGCCGGTTGTTGTCGATATTCGCAATTTCTTCAGCCACCTTGTCCAGAGGGCGGGGACGGAATTTGCGTCCCCCCAGATACGGCGTACAGCATGGGAAACAATTGAAACGGCATCCGCGTGAAGCATGGACTAGGTCAACCATCTGAACGCCACGGTAATTATACAGGGAATGCTTGAGGATATCGCGCCGCCCCGGTCCGATTAGAGCCGTGTCCGGAAAATCGTTCAGGAAATTGTATACCTTCTTCAGGCGTCCATTTTTGAAATCATTGAGAACTGTTTCCATCCGTCCTTCTGATTCACCCAGGAAAACGCTGTCAGCGTGCAACTGCGTTTCTTCGGCATGCAGCATTGCGGCGATGCCACCGAAAATAACTGTCCGTCTGCGTTGCCTGAACCAATCCGCCAGTTCGAAGGCGCGGGGAATCTGGCAGGTCAGCATACAGGAAATCGCAACCAGGTCGGATGGCTCCTCAAGGTTCACCGGCTCCACATTCTCGTCATAGAAGCTGATTTCAACATCAGGTGGCAGCGTAGCTGCAAAAGCGACAGGCCCCATCGGGGGAAGATTGAAAACCGGTTGGTTCTTCAATTTCGGCCAGCGCGGATATATCAATAGGATTTTCATATGATTCGCCCTACACTAATTGTCGATTGCTTGTTTAAATTTCCCGTCGCGGGAAATTTTTCTTCCAGGTTACGATATATGCCATGCATATCACTTGCCCATAGAGATTGCGAGAAATCATGTACATCATCACTTCCTTCAAGAAGCAGAGCCAGCAGCGCTCCAGAACTGATTCCCAGAAGCAGTGCCTGTCCTGCCGACTGGGACAAGAGCAACGATTCGGCTTCGGCTAAGACCGAATTAAAACCGCAATCTGACTGGAAATAGAATACGGGTCCGTGCAGATTGAGGCAAATGGCGGCTTCACACATAGGCGTAGTGGGAAGTGTTCCTATAAAGAGCTGACTGCGAGCAAGGAATCTGCCGTTGACTGCATAATCGTTGAAGTAGGCCCGGTTTTCGATTATACTCTCTTCGCCGCCCCATCCTATGACTGCAATATCGCCGCCAGGGCTCAATCCAGCATCGTAAAAGGCCAGAGTCGCCCCGAGCACGGCAAGACGGGCTTTTTCACCGGCCCGGCGAAAGTTGTCAAACCGCACTAGTGGAACTGTTTCAAAGCGCTCTACTTCCCGATAAATCCCGGCGACTCCGTCTTTTGATTCAAATGAAAGGGCCCTGTTCATCATTATGGCACGTTCGGAATTCACGAGCGCCATGCCAAGCAAGGAAAGCTTGAAGGAGGTTTGCCGGCTAATTGTTTTCACACGCCCTCCTCAATCAGTAGAACCGCGTTGATGCCGCCGAATCCGGCGTTGAGTGACAATATTTTCGGAGTGATCAGTTTCTGTGTCTGGCCGGAAACCATGCGTTCCGCTCCCGGCATCGGAATACGCAGTCCGGTCTGTGGAGGCAGGAGCATATTCTGAATCGCCTTGACTGCAACTGCGGCCTGTATGATGCCTGCCACCCCAAGAGTGTGGCCGACACCGCCTTTTGTGGAAAATAGAGGTTTAATGTTCTCGTTGAAAACAAGGTTCAATGCGTTGATCTCCATGGCATCGTTGAAAATTGTCCCAGTACCATGACCAATTACACCTCCGATTTCAGAAGGTGTAATTCCGGATGATGCCAGGGCATGACGGATGGCGGCCGCTAACTGCAGTCCGTCACTCATCGGAGCGGTGATGTGAACTGCATCGCAACTGGCAGCCCAGCCGCCAATACGAGCCAGGCGCGGATGATGGTCACGGCGGGCGGCGTTTTCTGAGGCAAGCACTATTATGCCGGCCGCCTCACCCAGAGTAAGTCCTGCGCGGTCGCGGTCATATGGGCGCGCGCCGTTCAAATCAATAGCCCCAAGGGATGCAAATCCCGAAAAAACAAATTCACTGACGATGTCACAGCCCGCGACTATGGCATATTCAATGGTGCCGTTTTGGATTTTCGATGCCGCACGCGCCAATGCCATATTGCCGGAAGCGCAGGCCGCTGAAATCAGGGAAGCGTGTCTTTCCCCGAAAATCGTCCTTGTCTTAGCAAGGAGGGAATTACAGGTTGAATCACATTTTACTGCCTTATGCAATAATATTTCCTGTTCAAGCAGGTCAATCTCCCCGACAGTTGTCGCAAGGAAAAGTTCCGCATCTGGAGGAAACGCTTCAGTGGTGCTTGCGATTTTTCTCAGAAGGCGTTCTGCCAGGGACAATGTGCCGCCATAGGTGAAATCAGGAACGGTCGCAACTACGGCTCCTTCAATTCCGGTAGTTGGGAATCTGGTAACGGCGGAGAAAGGCCTTTGCCCGGCCATAAATCCGTTCCAGCATTGGTCGAGACCATGTCCGTATGCAGTCAGCAGGTCGGCGGAAACAATAATAGGGTTATTTTTCATGAAACTCCCCCGCCCTCCATCTTTCGCGACAGCGTATTAACATGCTCGGATAAAGCCAAAGCGGTTCACGTGTCTTCAAATCCACAAAAAGCTGGATGGTATAACCGGTGCAGGCACAAAGGCCATCCTCGCCGATGATACAGTATTCGGTATTCAGGCGCGCCGCTTCACTCCAATGCAGGGATGCCTTGACAGTAAAGAATTTGTCAAGCAGCAGGGGGCGTAGATAATCAATGTGGATTTGCACTATAGGCGCCGCAATCCCTTCAGCACGGAAAGCGTCATAGGTCAGACCGCATTTATGCCCGAGCTCTGTCTGAGCCTCTTCAAAAAACTGCGGGAACCGTCCGTGCCATGCAATTGCCAGGGCGTCAACATCACTGAAGCGGAGACGCCGATTGATGGTCGCTTCAATAGGAGGGGGGCTGTTCGGCTCTTTTTGAAAATAATCTTTGCGTTTCATAGTCATCCCATAGGATTTAAAAATTTTAGAGGTGATGGACGATCGTCTGGACTTCTCCGTACCTTACGATTAACGCCGCTACCCCGATGAGCGGTTTACTCCGCTTGCCGAGTCCTCCGATACGCCCCGGAGTGATGTAATACTCGCGCAGGATTCTGTTCCCCCCATACAATACCCCAGCCCGCCGCCTTCAGCGCGGGATCAATATGCTCAGCTCTGGTTTCTGCTTCGTTCATAATTTGTAATATTGGCTAAATGTGTTTTATGCAGAAGTCATCAATTGCATCAAGCAGTTTGTGGACATCAGTATAAGGATTCCATTGATGGAGGTGCCTCAAAGAATTGGCACCTCTCTTAGTTTGAGTATTCAAGCGCTCAGCATTCTTCCGAGCAAACGCTATCTCCTCAGAAGAATAATCTCGATTGTTCGCTTTGTCATAGTTCTTTATATGTTTTTTCTTCAAGTTGCTATTCTTTAACAAGTCCTTGCAACTCGTATAAGGAGCAGATGTATTCTGAAAATGAAGCAACAACCACACCTCAAAGCAAACATTCGAAAGGGCGATATGGATATTTACACCGGCTTTTTGTCGTGCTTCCGAATGAAAAGCATCATCATATTTTGTTGGTGACTCGCGATCGTAAACAACCCAGAAAATGTCGCCATCAGGATTTCGTTCTTTTGCTTTAAGAGCCTCCTCAACCAATTGTATCGGTGTATTCTTCTCAGTCTTTTCGATTTTAAAGAGTTTTGCTCTAGGAAAATTGCGCCCTATGTACTTACTCAGATAATTGGGTTCCGTCTTTTCGCCCTCGCAGAATATATGAAACAGTGGCTTGAGCTTTTGCTCCGGTCTATTTTTTCTCTTTGGCATCAGCGGATCCTTTTTTCAGTAAGTTCGCAATACTATAGTAATCAATTTTCGGAACTGCCCCAAAACGGCCTTCCGCATACCAGAGATTGAAAGGGCTCGCAGGTGTCACTTTCTTTTTGTCGAAATCATCAAGTGAATAAAACTTTGACGCCCCCTTTGTTTTTTCTGAGAACCATATTTGATCGCGCCTGAAAAGTTCAGGAGACATGAGGTTGATATTGTGCGTTGAAAAAATAAGTTGCGCATTTCCTGGATTTACTTCTGGATCATTGAACAGTTTAATGATCAACTCCGCCATGAACGGGTGCATGCTGTTGTCCAGTTCATCAATAATCAATATTCCACCAGTTTCAAAAGCGTCAATAATTAAAGGCGCCAAGTCAAACATTTTGCGCGTTCCGGCAGACTCTTCACTCTTTTGGAACTGTTCAGTTTCTCCTGTATCTGTCTCATGTGAAAAGAGGAATTGCTGTTTCATTTTATGCAATATTCTCTCTTTTTCTTGCTCTGAAATATTATCAGGCAAATTAACTTCACCATCTTGAATATTCTTTTCCGTAAAGTTGACTTCGGTAACTCCGGTATCTATAAAAGAGAGAAGAGATGAGACTTTTTTAAAAATTCTTTCATGTATTACCCCATCATAAAAGGGAAGTCTTGTGCTGAGCCCAATATGAACGACTTCTTCCATGAAATAGTTATACACATTACGAATCATTAATGGCGCATCCGCACTATTGCCAGCTTTTGACAGATATGCATTATTAGCAAAAAAGGGAAATCTCTTATTCCCCCCCTTATAAAGCGTACCAAATTTAATTGTTTTCCAAGTGTCAGACTCTGTACGTTCAAAAATCATAGATTCCTTTGCCGTTTGGTAGAAACTCAGGCATTCCTCAATTATTTTTTTTTGCAAAAATACTACTTTATAACGGTAACGATTCCCATCTGCAATAAAAAATTCGATTTCGAAACTAACGGGTTTACTTTTTGAAACTCCTGAGAGTAAAAATGGTTCATAACATGCAATTGGAGTGTTATCTTTCAGATTTCCTGATCTAAGGACAAGGTATTGAAGTGCATAAAAAGCACGTAAAAGATTGGTTTTCCCAGAAGCATTTGCACCATATATGCCTACACTCTTTAAAATATTGATGTTTCCTGGAGCAGATGGTTGGGCAATATTATCAACAAGGTGTGTGCCCAAATTCTCCGCGTAAAGGCTGAAAGTCTGCTCGTCCTTAATTGAACGAAAATTAGAGACAGTAAATTCGATAATCATAAGCAATTCTCTTTTGTTTAAATGGCTATATTTCCATAATAATCAAGAAAAGATACTATTATAATACATCACAATCAAATATTATTTATATATATTCACAAATATCGCTTATGATCTGGATTGATGTTCCTTACAAAAGCTCTCCTCTGAATGCTTGGTTGAGTAATGATTTCTTCCATGATGGCCTCGGGACTGCGGTGCGCTATTTCCTCGCCACCGTTGAGGTTCCTCGCGTCATCGGTATGTTTATGTCGGTTTCCGACAAGTTCATTAAGTCTTTTATCCTGCACGGCAACCTACAGTCGCCTTCAGTTTTATCGTGCATATTTTTCGGGATCCGGACATCATTGCACCTTTGGCGCCGATGCCTTCAGCCAAATATTCGATGTTAAAATCCAGATTAACCTCGTCTCCAGGCTTCACCGGAGAAAAGAACTTTACATGTTCAACATCGGCAAGTATGAGATTCTTCCTGGTTCCGAAAGACATCAATTGAATTGCGGCTTCAATCAGACACGCCCCAGGCAAAATGGGATTCCCTGGGAAGTGCCCCTGAAAGCCTGGGAAATCCGAGTCAAACACCAATGAACCTGAAAAGACATCTGACTTCAATGGTTCATGAATACGCAACCTCTGCTTCAACGCCTTGACAATATTGCTCATTTCTGAAAACCTCCGTTTCTGACAGTGACTGCGGATCTGGTTCGGACAATCAACCGGTAACCATGTTTAAAATTATCATATGTAATGTTTTTGGGGATGAACTTTCCGTCCGCCTCCAGATATTCGAAAAAGGAAACCTGCCACTCATTATTATTGTCGCAATAAAACTTTTTGCGAATGAGACGCGGCGGATTGCCGGCAAATAAATATTCTAAACGTGAATTTCCTGTTATGTCCTCTGTAATCTGCAAACGGTTATCGGCAGGTTTACCGGCAATGGCTTTGGCTCCGGGGACAAGATCAAAGTAAATATTTCCGATGTCATTGAGAATCGTATCTCCAGCCTTCGCCGTATCCATCTCCGGCAGGATCGGCAGAGCAGAAAAAGATATGGTTTTACCGTTGAGTCCAGCCGCTTCAAATATTTTCGCACCGGCAGGATTCATTCCTACGACAGCAATGCTGCGATTGTTATTGCTTAACCGGGCCATGCAAAGCGAAGTCATGGAATGACCCTGAAATTCAAAGACTATACCCGCTTCAACAATAAATTCGGATGCTTGTTCGGACGACCATTTTCTCAATACATCATCCTTGGATATTTCCGGGGGCAAAGACGGAAATTCCGGCCATGCGAAAGGTTCGCTGCGACAACCCGAGAACAGCAGGGAGAGGAGGACAAACGGCAAAAGGAGGATACGGCGGCTGGCGATTAGCTTGAGCAATGCAGGTATTACCATGACTGCGGAGAACCACGCGAAGACAACCCCTAAAATCACCGTATAACCGGCGTAACGAAGCATGGGATGGTGAGTGAAGACAATGGTTGCACCCCCTGAAATCAAGGTTATGGCCGACAATGCTATGGCCTCTGATATGGCCGGTTCCTCATGTTGCAAAAAGGCGTGAACCATGAAAATACCGTAATCTATGGAGACGCCTGCCAGGATGATACAGCCGAAGCAGACCGAAATATTTACCGGGATGTCTAATGCCGCATATGCGGCTCCAGTAAACAACAGACTGCATACGGTCGGAATCAATGCCACGGAAGTGAGGACAAAAGATCTGAAAAAAAGAAATGTGACGATGCATGTCAACGCCACAGCCAAAGCAAGAAGAAAGATAAAACGTCCGGACACCTCCGATGAAATCAACTGCTGGAAGGCATTTTGTGAAATCACGGCACAGTCCGGATCTGCGGTGACAAGTGAACGCGCCTTCGCATTATGGTTATCCGTGTCCGGGAAAAATATCATCATTGAATTCCATTCCCCGTTGGAGATGATTGTGCGTGAAAGCACCGGGAGAAAAAGTTCCGGCGCGGTGTCCGGCGCCTGTTTGATGCCATCGCTCAGGGCTTTGAAAAACGGATCGAAGAACTCAGGTGCAAACCCTTTTTCGACAGCTTTCCGGCGTACCGATTCGGAAATCTGCAGGAGTCGTCCCGACTCTTCCAGACGCCGCCATTGCGAAAGACGTTCCGATGATTTCCCGGCTGACGGGGAAATATCAGTTGGTGAAAAACAGTTTATTCCCGGCAACGCATGCCGCAGTTGAGCCGCAAGCACCTCGCCACGTTGCAACACAGCGTCTTTAGACTTGCCGGTCAGTATCAACATGGCCGGGCGAACGCCCGACTGCCAATCATTTTCGTAACGCGTTTCCGACTTCAGTGTCATTTGAGATGTCATATCAAATTGCTGGATATCTGCATTGAATTTTATCTTTGCGAGCATCGGTATTGCCAAAATCAGCATGACAGCCCAGACCGATATGACAAGCACGGGACGGTGAACCGTAAACCTCGGGATTGCAACATGGTATGGCCGTCTGCTCCTGTTGGAGAAGAGCGGTGAGAGTAAAAAGATGGTCAGCATAAGGCTGAGGAGCAGGCTTGCTCCGGCATAGAATCCTATCTGTCTGAAGGCCTCAATGTCTGAAATGAGAAACAGAAGGAAGGCTCCCACAGTGGTGAGACATGTGACCAGGAGAGGCAGGAACAATCTTGCAATCCGGCGCAATCCAAACGTACCGGAAGACGCAGCATAAACGTGAGTGCCGTAATCACCTACGGCAAGGCCGATTATCAGCCCGCCCATTCCGAGTACGAAAAAAAGGCACTCTCTGAAGACAAACGGCATACCCGCCATTACAATCACCGAAGCCATGGTCGGCATCGCCGGGATCAGAAGGCTGCGAAAATCGCAATGAAAGAATATGATGAACAACAATGTGAAAACTATCAATGAAGTGAATGCAACTATCTTCACGTCGGCCTTAATGATTTCCTCATTGTCGACGGCATGCTGGTTTGGACTGATGATATCGAAGGTTATGCCGGACGGACAATCGCGCAGAGCCTCGCCCAGCATTGCCAGAAGGCGGTGGCTTCCGGCAGTATCAGCTGGAGGAATGTTGGATTCGAACAATAACAGGGCCTTCCGTTCATCAAGGGAAACTATGTATGAATGCAAAGGGGAAATCTGCATGCCGGACAGTTTTTGGAAGTCGTTGAGTTTTTCCAGCAGTTGCAAACGCAGGTTGAAGGGATCCCCCCGGAGCCGTTCCGTAGTTCCGATTCCTCCCAGCAGGAAAAGCTGGCGGTATGCCTGTTCGACTGTGCTGGCAATGCCGTCATCGGAGGTAAGATGCTCAAAGTCTCCAACGTCTATCAATTGCGGAAGATAAAGTGAAAGATTATTCAAGGAGGATGTCAGTGACTTGGGAATAAACTGATAGTCAACGCGCATAATCATCGGCGAGGTCTTGAGACGTGCTCCGAGTAGCTCCAGATAATTCGGCAGAGGGGAGTCAGAGAAAGCTTTTCCACCGGTGTCAAAGGAGATTACACCTCTGCTGGAAAGGCCGCCTCGGCTCATGATTTCCAGCGTGCGTGCCGACTCGGATGAATCCGGCAACATCTTTGCAACGTTGTTACTGTATTGTCCGTGGAAGATTCCATACATGCTCAACAGGAGCAGAATCATGACTATGGAATACAATATCAGGCGGTTCCTGGATGATGCGATCAGCAAACGCAGGATAAAACTGTTCAGTTTGGCTTTACGTTCCATTTTTCCGGTGGGATTGGGTGGTTGATTTTGATGTTGTTGAATATGATGTCCGTAGTGTCGCCGTTGATTTCGGTGAATATTACCCGGGATACGCTGGAATCGTCATCGGCAAAGTAAAATCTGATTGATTTTATAAACTCGGAAATCCGGTTGTCAGGACGCGGAGTCATGAGCATTTCATGTTTTTCACTAACCTCGGAGGTAAATCCGGAGGACATGTTCTGAAAATTCCCGGAAAACCAGTCCTTCAGATTTTGAGATAAAACCTTTAGCCATGGGTAGCGGTCTACGGAAAGGGAGACCTGCTGATTTGAGTCGATATCCCACTGGGTCAGCGACTGGTTGGTTATTACGCAGGAATAACGAATTGGTGAAGCTACATGCCAGGCCATGCGTCCATCCTTCTTTTCCATGCACAAATCGCCGGTGATGATGACGCGGTGGTCTAGCAGGGCGATTTGCTTGGTCTGAGTGAATTCAGCCTGCAAAGTGTCAATGTTTTTAAGCTCAGGGTGTGTGTTAATGAGGGAACTGTCTTTTTCAGCGCCAGCTGTCAAAAGAGCAGCTGAGAACAGTAGAATTTCTAAAAAAACACAAGTTAGTTGTCTAAAACGCATATCTTTAATTCTCCTTCGCAAATTTTGCGGCCAGCTACAGAGATACTGGCGATAATGATGTGATACCTGTCAAATTCGGCGACTTTATCTATGCAAATATCCATCAAATCTCCACAACGGACTTCACCGAAAAAGCGAAATGCTCTGGCGCCGACGAGCATGCCGGGCACAACACGCCCATCGTTCAAGAAACTGTTTATGGCTGCGGCGGCCTGTGAGGCCGCTTCAATGAGGGCGGAGCGTGGAAATATGCCGGCCTCATCAAGAAATATGTTATCTGGTGCAACAAGCGATTCACAATCTCCGGAATTGTCGCCTATTTTCACTATCCTATCAATCATGCTTATGGGCGGTTGATGAGGGATGAACGGCGCAGCATCAACCGGCAATATTTTTATTTGCGCAGGTTTGTCTGCATTGTACCAGCAGGTCGGGTCGGCCGCAAGATAATCGCCTGTCATCTGGTAGGCGGCACCACGGCAACCGTAGCAATGTTCGGCTTTGCTGCAGTCTGCACAAGGTTTTTTTATGTATTTACGGAAGTTTTTTAAACGGGATATTATACCGCTCTCGGACAGTATGTCTTTAAGTGGTTTTGAACGGATGTTGCCGATAACGACAGTCAAACCGACGCATGGCATGACATCGCCGACGCTGTTTACAAGACACGAATAACTGTGGCGGAAGCATTTGCGTCCGACCAGTGGCGGCTGCGGTTCCCATCGATGGCCGAAATCGGCATCGATGGCGGAAATCTCAGAAAAGACTTTCAGGAGCCGGCGACCATCGACCATGAGATGACGGTTGTCCAGAACTCGTCCCTGCGGGGTGATTATTTCAAAATAGGGAGTTATGTGTTCTTCACGAAGCCAGCGCCACAGCGAGGCAATACCCCCGATGTTGCGGCTGCTGATGATCGAACTTGCCGCAAGCATGCCTTCTTCATTTTTGCCATAACCGGCATCCTTCAGGATTGCAATCGCCCTCAAAGCTGTAGGCATGGAATCTTTTTCTCCGGTCAGTTCATCATGAATGCCCGGATCAAGGGAATTGAGTTTTACAGATACGCGGACTCCCGCATGGAAAAGACGTTTGGCGCTCTCCGGTGTAATCAGGGAACCGTTGGTAAAGACTTCCGACGTCATGCCAAGCGAACCGATGTAATCTATCATCTCAAACAAGTTAGGGTACAAAAGGGGTTCACCGCCCAAGATTATGATTTTCCTAGCACCCAGCACCGACGCCTGACACAATGCAGAACGTATCTCTTCAGGGGTCAGTTCGTCCTGCAGGGCGTCTGTACCCGGCACATAGCAGTATGGGCAGTTGTAGTTGCAGGCGCGGCTGAACTCGATTTCCATGGACAGCAGGCGGCCTTCAGCCACAGCTGAACTTATTTCGGCATCGGCAAAATCGAATTTTGAAGTTTCACTCATCAATCAATCTCTTCTTGTCGTCATATATTTTGTGTTCCAATGTACATAACCCGCTTTGCCGGGACTTTTCAGTTTAACCTTCCCCTGCCAGTTTACCTGGCAGGAAAGGGAGATTGGAGAGCTAAGGGAACTTCCATTAGCCTCCCAATCTTTGCCTCCTGCGGGATCATGCTTCGCTAAGAAGCTACGCCTTGACATGCAAGCCCGCCGGGGGGCCTTAAATACAATTCCCTGTACAAAGAGCTTAATCCCTATCATCCACTCATCCGTCATCCTATTGGACAACTCTTGCGCAGATCAAAAAAACGCACCGGTTTGCGGGAAGTGGAAAAAACTTTTCTCCTGATATCCTCCAGGGGCGTTTCAATGATTGGAACAGAAAGGCGGCTTTTTGCATGAATCCTTTTCACCACTTGGTCAAGCCGCATCCCCCGGTCCTTAAGTGCGGCGAATATTTCAATACTGTCCGAAAGTCCGTCTCCGGAAGCCTCCAAATAATACTCGGCAATCTCAGGGGATGTATCAAGCACTGAAAAAAAAGTTCCTGGGAAAAGCGTCGTCCCCTTGATTTTGAGCATCTGGGCCTTCCGTCCAAGGATTGGCCCTATGCGCGGTGAAAATCGACCGCAGCTACAAGGACTGTCGATCATGAAACTGATATCTCCGGTGCGAAACCGGACCAGTGGCATCCCGGTAACCTGCAACGGAGTGACGGTGACTTCGCCAATGGCACCAGCGGGCAGCGGATTCCCGGATTCATCCACCATTTCAAGGATTGCCAGATCAGGCGGCAAATGTCCGCCGCATTGAGCGGAACACTCCGTAAAGCTGGTGACAATTTCCGATGAAGCGTAAGTGGAGAATATCTGCGCCTGCCAGACCTGCAGCAGCTGTTTCCCAAGAGATGAAGTTTTTAAATTTACATCACGCAGCGGCTCCCCTATGCAAATCAGACGTTTTACACAGCTCGAATCAATTTTATTCTCTTTCAGGAAAATCCCGAGATGGCGCATAAATGAAGGGACTCCGACTATGCTGTCGGGCTTAAGCCGCATTATAATGTCGGCGTGGCTCTCAAGCGAGTTGATCCCGTTGCGGATGGCAGTTGCGCCCAGCCTGCGAACTCCCATAAAGTAGGCTAATCCCGCAATGAAACAGCGGTCAAGCGTACAGGTTAGGAGAACGCGGTCGCCAGGAGCAATACCGGAACCGGCAAAGCCGATGGCATCGTTATATGCCAGCCTGTCAAGGTCGCTTTCAGTATATGCGATGCGACAGGAAACCCCGGTTGTGCCGGAAGTGAATGAGATATCCCTGATTTCGTCTTCAGAAACAGCAATGAACATCTCATTCTTCTTGGATAGGATTGATTTGTCTGCCGTGGGTATTTTCATCAGGTCTTCTATTTGAAAACCTGAGAAATCAAAATCTCCAAGCAGTTTGCGATAATAAGGCGAATTTTCCTTGCAGAAATTCAGATGTTTTCGTAAGAGGCGTGTTTGAAGCCGGCGGATCCCTCCGACGCCCATAAAGGCGCAATCTTTATTCAGGTCGAACCGTACTGATTTCATATTCATCGCATTGCATCCATTTTGGAGGTTTCAGCAACCATTATGCTGTGGACATATGTTTTCAGTGCAAAGGGCGTAAGCTCCGCAATTGTTTCGGATTTGACAGAAGGAAGTTTTCTTATCCTTATATGGCCACATGAAAACCTGAATTTACGTGAGGGGATATTCTCATTGCCTGTGATGCAAACCGGTATGATAGTGGCCTTTAGTTCATGCGCCACCCTGAAAATACCGCCGTGAAACTGGTTCATCGTACGGCTGCCTGAACGAGTGCCTTCGGGAAACGAGATGATGGAAACCCCTTTTTGCAAAAGGTATCCGATATGGTTCCGGAGGTCATCATATTGTATTTTCGTGATGTCAATATATTCGGCGTTACGTGCAAAAAAACCGAAAAAAGGGAGGCGCATGGGCCAGCCGTTCACCGTTTGAATGATTTTCCGACCCAGCATCGCCACTAGAAAAGGATCGGAAGCGGAACGGTGATTGACAATGATTATGCCTGGGACCACCTCGTCCGGAGCATTGTCTTCGTATGTGACGCGAACAAAAGGAAACACGGCAAAACGAATGATGCTTCTGCCATACCAGAGGATGAAGAACCTGAGCCAATGTGCAATTTTTTGGCGGTTAAACCTTAATAGTATTATAATTGTCAATAACGGAAATATGGAGAAAAGGCAATACAGCGCTGAAACAATCAGGATGTTGATATAGATGATAAACGAAATGAGCATAACTGAATAATCAGGTTTTAGGTTTGTCGCGTTTAGCTTCAAGCCGGACAAAAAACTCATAAACATCGCCGAGAGTGACGACTTTCCGAATCTCTTCGTTTTCACGCAAGGACACCCCAAAACGACGTTGCAATCCAACCATCAGGTCAACAATATCCAAGCTGTCCAGCCCGAGATCATTGAAAATCTGCTTGTCTGGAGTCAGTTTGTCTTCCGGTATCTCAAACTGTTCGATGAAGGTCGAATTTATTGCTGCTATGATTTCTTCTCTGTTCATGGTTCCATCATAAAGTTAAAATATTGAATTGCGATTTGAATAATAATGCGTTTCCGCATTCAAATCTTGCGACATATTAAGGTCGCATTAATGCCGCCAAAAGCAAAACAGTTTTTCACAAAAATATTGATTTTTTGTTCTCTGACGGAGCGGACATGGTCAAGGCCGGAGCAGTCGTCGGCAACATGTTCCAGATTAAGGGTGGGCAGAATCCGCCCCCTTCGCATCATCTCCATAGAGGCGATAAGCTCAATCGCACCGGATGCACCCAGCGTATGGCCGAGATGCCCCTTGAGGCTGCTGACCGGGATTTCAGAGCCGAAAAATTCACGAATCGCCATTGCCTCCTCAGAATCCCCATGCAGTGTAGCGGTGGCATGGGCGCTGATATAATCTGCCTGTCCGGGGGAAATTGCAGCGTCACGGAAAGCCAAATCCATACAACGGACAATGCTTCCGTGATCCGACTGGCTGACATGTGAACCGCAGCCGCAGGTGGCATATCCGATGATTTCGCAGCAGATGTCAGCGCCCCGCCTTAAAGCATGTTCATACTCCTCAAGGACTACAAGACCTGCACCTTCGCCGCAAACCAAACCTGTCCGGTCGGAGGCAAAAGGACGGGAACTGTATTCCGGAGGGACGGAAAAGTTCCTGGCGGCGGCAAACATCAGATCGAATGAAGCGGTTACTTCCGGTGTGACTTCTTCAGCTCCTCCGCAGATGGCGACATCCTGGGTGCCGGAAAGTATCAAATCACGCCCGAGTCCGATCGCCTGCAACCCTGAAGCGCATGCGGCCGCAGGGGCAAGGACACAGCCAGTGATCCCAAGGAAGTTGGCCGTATTGAAGGCGGCCGTATGAGAGGCGCATTTGAAAAACTGCAGAGCCGGCATATTATCACCCTCGTTCAGGATGACCATTCGTGACGCCTCCATGATGCTTTCGCTACTGCCCATGGTGGATCCTATTACACAGGCACAACGTCCTTTAGCGGCAAATTCACGGGAAAGCCCGGATGACTGTAAGGCTTTTTCAGCTGCAAGCGCGGAATAAACGCTCATGCGCCCCATGGAACGTCGAAAATTGCGAGGTATCGTTTTTTCGATCCCCTCAGGAAGGACAACAGGTGCCGCAATCCGATTGATCTTCAGGTTTTCGCTCCACTCAGTCATCAGACGCACTGCCGAATCGCCTGATTCAAGCCGATCAAAGAAAATACCGACATCGAGCCCCAGCGCGGAAGTCAGCCCTGTGCCAGTTATTACAACTCTACGTTTTTCCATACGTCCTCCCTTTTCACTATCGTTCCATGGATTATTGGATTATTGGATTGTTGCAAATCAATAAGATATGCACCAACTGCGGCATGTCCGCAATCCAAATTCAAAATACGAATAACTGACTTTATATACCTGTATCTTCAATTTTTCTTGAATTCAAAACCAATAATCCAATAATCCAGTAATCCAAAAATCCATTAATCCGTCATCCTGTGTGGGATGACTGCGTTTCTCTTTAAGATTTTCCCAGCCGTTCTTCCAGAAGCTGCCAGTATGAACTCTCGCCGATGAGCCTTCGGAAAATAACAAATGAGGATACCATCGCGCCAAGCATGCCCGGCAACATTGCATTTTGTCCCACTGCGAAAAAGTTTTTTACAGGCAGACGGCCGAACAAATTGTGTTGCCCTATCTTCTGCCTTATGCCGTAACCTGAACCCGGTGTAGATAAATAGTCACGATAAGTAAGCATTGATGAAGATTCCAAAACACGCAGTTTTCCGCGAAGTTCCGGATAGGCCTGCATTAATTTTTCTATCATCACTTGAACCCGTTGAGCCTTGTATTCCGCATACGCTGCTCCACGACGGTTTGCCGATGTCTTATCCCAGCGTACAGTCTCATCCGGGAAAACACTTTCAAAGGCGGTTATTGTCTGGCATGGGCGCCCGTCGCCTGCAGTTTCACGCGCCAACACAATACCCATGCCGCTCTCCCCGCAATTGCCTGGCTTCAATATCTTATTCAAATCGCAAACCGACAGCCATGAGGTGAGTTCCTGATGCAAATCCGGCAAACAAGGATTGATTTCCGCATATAATGAAAAGAAGCCGCAACTCTCCTCGAAACTGTTGACTCGGGATCGGAAATACCTGGAAACCATTGAAGCTGGAAGGATTTTCAATATTTCAACCGGATGGATTGCCATTATGCAGGCGCCAAATGATATTTCCGAACCATCGGTAAGTTTGACACGGTGGCAGACACTTTCATCCGCATCAAGGCATTCAGCTATTGTGACACCTGTCCTGACATTGACCCCAAAACGTGCGGCTTCGCGTTGGAATCCACTGATGAAAGAAGCTCCGCATCCGCGGATACGGGAAATGTGATCCGTAAGGCCAAAACTAATTCGGCAATGCGTTGTGAGAGGTACTTCACAAGGAGGCGTTCCATGGCACATGGCAACACCTCCGAGAACTGTGCGAAGTTCCTGGGAGACTTTCTCTTTGTTAAAAAAGTCGTCCAATGTAATGAAATCTTCGTCCATAAGATAAAACGATTCAAGCAAGCTCTTTTCCCGTAACCTGAAGATGGGTGTGTTGTCAAATATCTGTCGCTCAACAGCATAATATTTCCGTATCGCGGCCGTCTCGGTTGGATAGAGTGAACATAGATGGTCGCATACATCCGTGGCACCTGTTGTTGGAAGGCTCACCTTCTTGAGTCGGTCCGAAAGGAAAATATTCGTCCGGAATTCTTCTTCGCGGATATCGTCATTCAATCCCAGGACCGCAAGCATTTCCGGAAGCCCCCTGTTAAAGCCGCCGGTAAAATGAAAACCTGTGTCAAATGGTATGCCGCTACGGGTGAAACGTTGCATGCAGCCCCCGAAAGAGGCGCTTTTTTCAAGGAGCGTGACACTGCGTCCGGATGCAGCCAGCAACAACGCCATCGTCATGCCGCTGATACCGCTGCCGACAATTAAAAATTCGGAGTCAACTTTATTTTTTGTTAATTCCATGTCACTGACAATGTAGCACAGGCATCCTGCCTGTGACTTTGTATTAAATACGATTGGATATTCAAAAACTTAGCATTAAATCACAAGACCACCGTTAACTGCGATGACTTGGCCATGGATATAGCTGCTGTCGGAACCGCAAAGGAAGCTTACAGCACCCGCAACTTCTTCAGCCGAGCCCACCCGGTTCAGGGGAATCATAGGAAGAATTTTATCCGTTGGAATCCCTTCTGTCATATCAGTTTCAATAAAACCCGGTGCAACGGCGTTAACCAAGATCCCCCTTTTACCGACTTCCTTTGCAAGTGATTTAACAACACCTATGAGCGCCGCCTTGGAAGCGGAATAATTGACTTGTCCAGGCTGTCCAACCTGACCTGATGCGCTAGAAATGACTATGATGCGTCCGCTTTTGCGTGAAATCATATGGAAAAGCAATGGATGAATTGTGTTGTAGAATCCATCAAGATTGGTGTGAACAACCTCGTCCCATTCTCCGGGAGTCATGAAAACCATAAGGTTGTCCCGCGCAATGCCGGCATTGTATATGAAAACATCGGGTGCGTTTTCACAGAAGAAGCCGGCTAACGCGTCAGCTGCCGCCTTACGATCAAGAATGTCGAAAGCCAGGCCGTTGAAACTCCGCCCCAGATTCCTGACATCGCTTTCCAGCGGCTCCAGCGCGGAAATATCCTTGCGGCAAGTGGCGACGATATCATAACCGTCGGTTGCAAGACGAAGGGCAATCCTGCGCCCGATGCCGCGACTCGCTCCGATAACCAATGCCGTTTTCATGAGTATACGATCCGCCTCTCATTAAAATTACAGATGGGAAACAAAAACATAATGCAGGTGCTCAGTAAATTGTTCATCAATCTAATCGCCACGAATAATTTATCAAGAAATTTTCAAAAATCTCTCCGCCTTTGGACTCTGAATGGAATCTCGAAATTTATATCCTGCTCAAATCGAGCTGAAAAGAATATCGGGACGAAGGAATTCATAACCTTGCTCTCGGGCATATTGGATGATTGCCTCAACTACGGCAGGGGTATTGGGGCATCGGTCGTGAAGTAATATCACAGTGCCTGGTCTTAACAGGCTTTTTACACGTATTATCACTTTCTCTGAATTTTTTATAGACGTATCATAGGAGCGGATGCTCCAGCCCATCACTTTATATCCGGTTCTACTTACTGCTTTTGCCAACATCGGATTGGTGATGCCATATGGTGGACGGAACCATTGCACATGTTCGCAAGTTACATTGCTTATAGTTTCTGCGGCTCTGTTTAGGTCAAGGATCATTTTACGGGAGGGAAAAAATGGAAACCAGGGACGATGCGAAAAAGAATGATTTCCCACCAGGTGCCCTTCATGTGCAGTACGGACTAATATTTCTTCATTTCCTGGAATATTGCGCCCTATCACGAAAAAGGCCGCCGGTACATTATATTTTTTCAGAACATCCAAAATGGCCGGAGTCTGAGCGCAGGGACCATCATCAAATGTCAGAGACACCACTTTCCTGTCAGTTTTCACTTCACAGCATGTTTTGAGAAAGCTGATGGGGATTTTGATTTTCATGATTCAGGGAAAGTAATTCGGAGAGGGGTAAGAATCAATGTAAATTTATTGAATTTTCAATAAGTTCAAGTATTGAAGAAGAAGCTTCCGGTTTTGCAAGTTCCTTTGACAACTGCCCTTTGTTAGCATAGTAATCCGTCTGTTCAAGCCATCCCGCGATTGTGCTTGCAAGCTTTGTCACTGTCAGTTCTTTCTCGGCAATAATAATTCCGGCACCGGTGGAACAGTAATATCTGGCATTGTCATCCTGATGGCTGTCGGTTGCGAAAGGATAAGGTATTAAGATTGCGAATTTCGCAAACACGGACAACTCGGCAACAGTACTTCCACCGGATCTGCAGATTGCAAGATCGGCGGCAGAATAAAAGACCTCCATCTCGCCGCTGGATTCAATAATAAGGCGCTTGAAATTGCTGCCGGCATAATATTTCTCGAGATTATCCTTGTTTTTAGCACCGGACAGGTGGACAACCTGGAAATTATCCCTGCCCTGAAGTTTCAGCGCTTCAGGCACACATTGATTTATCGCTTCCGCCCCCTGGCTGCCACCAAAGACAAGAAGCAGTGGTTCATCTTCCTTAAAATCGACTGAATACCTCGAATTTATAAGTCCAATCGCATCCTTTTTGCTAAGGGCGCACTTTCCTATTTGAGGTCTGACAGGCATTCCAGTGACAGTCCATCTGCATTTTATGCGGCCGCTGTTTACAGGCGGAAAGGAGAGAGCCATGTGCTTTGCAAAATTTGAGAGGAAAAGATTGGCTTTGCCGACCCTCGCGTTACCGTCATGGACAAAAACCGGTATTCCCAGAGTCCAGGCTGCAATTGCAGGTGCGGCGGAATGAAAACTCCCCATGGCAAGTACGGCGGAAGGCTTGAATTCCCTGAGTCTTCTCCTTGCCTCAATTATTCCTTTAAAGGAATGAAGTGCAAAAGTGATTTTACCCGAAAGTCCTGTAGGCGGAGTTGAAGAATGGAGAATTATGGATTTAACGCCTTTTGCAGATGCCACCCCGCTCTGCTGTCCGGCATTTCGTCCCGTGACGAACAGCAACGAGTCTCCACCCCGTTGATTTAACTCCTCGGCAGTTGACAGGCCGGGATAGAAATGACCTCCAGTGCCACCACATATTATTACAAGTCTTTCAAGCATGTCGCCTCCAGTTAGACAACTAAGGATTATCTTCGGACTGCCCTTTGTTCTTAAGCTGTACCTGCCCGTCCGAGCCTCCGTATCCCCCATCCTGAGACTGGCCGGAATCCATTGCAACGCTCAGAAGCAGGCCGACACATACAATTGACATCATGAGATTGCTTCCGCCATAACTGATAAAAGGTGCGGGGATCCCTTTGGTCGGGAATGTTCCCGAAATCACTCCGATATTTATTATCGCCTGCATTGTGATTAGTGAACTGATCCCGAATCCGAGCAGCATACCCTGACGGTCTTTTGACATTATGGAAATGTAAACAGAAGACAGCATTATGATGATATATCCGAAGATTACGAGGAGCATGGCTATGAATCCAAGCTCCTCTCCGACAATGGAAAGAATGAAATCGGTGTGCGCCTCAGGCAGATAGTTCCATTTCAGCCTGCTCTGCGTAAAACCGAGCCCGCTCCAGAAACCGGAGCCAAGCGCCATCAATGAGTTCCAAAGCTGGTATCCGCTGTCCTTTGCGACTATTTCAGGATCCATAAACGAAGTTATCCTCGACCATCTTTCAGGATCCATGTATTTTGCGTAGATAAAAAGGAAAGGAAGTACGGCAGGGCCGATTAGAAGGTATGCGAGCCTCACTCCAGCGACAAAAAGCATGAGCCCTGCAGTTGCCGCAATCAGAATCGTCGTCCCCCAGTCCTTTCCTATTATGACAAGTCCGCAAGTGATGCCTATTGCTATTCCGATTGGAATTATTCCATGGAAAAATGAATTCAGGAACCTCTGCCTCATTGAACAGAAATATGCCAGGAAAAGCACAAGAGAGATCTTGGCGAATTCCGACGGCTGTATGCTCAATCCATGGAACTGAATCCATCTGTAGGCCCCGTTAATAGGCCTGGAAGCCCTAGCAAGAAGAAGCAGCAGTATGCTTATCATTAAAAATATTATCGAATACTTCACCGCATTCCGGTAGCCTATCATATACACCACCATTGCGCCAACGATTCCGACAGTTGCCCATATCATCTGTTTCTTGAAAAGAGTGGCGCCAGCTATGCCGGATGAAGTGGAATAAAGCATGGCAAGCCCAAAGAGAACCATCGAGAGAACGGCCAATGAAAGAATCAGCGCCGCGTTCTTAGGGTGAGGCCAGCGGCTAGTTGCATCCTCGTTCAAAATCACCTGACTTGCAAAACGTATTTCCGCCATGTTGTTGTTTTCATTTGTTACAAGGTTAAATCTTCACTCTTAAATTTATGAATATCCACTATCCAACACTCAATATTGGATATTTCTTTTAAACTATCACAGTTAATGCCAGGAGGCATTCCGGAGGTCTTGCCGGCCGGCGTGTTTTTATGTCCACGCAGGCATGGACAGTATAGCCTTCCGCCAGAAGCTCCCCCTCTTTGCGGACTTCGCAGCAGATTTTAATTTTAACGCCCTTGATTTCATCCACCCATCCTGAAAAGGTCAGCATATCATCATACCTCGCCGGATTTCTATACTTGCAAACCGCCTCAATGACAGGAAGCATGATCCCCAGCTTTTCAATTTCATAGTACGGTAGTCCGTCCTCGCGTAGGAGCTCGTTCCTCAACCTTTCAAAATAAACCAGATAATTTGCGTAATAAACAACTCCCATCTGGTCGGTGTCAGCATATGGGACACGGTACTGAAGTTCGGTTTTTCTCATTTTTTTATAATCTTAAAATTCGTTATTCATTTGATAAATGATGCGATGCGTTCTACCACTTCTTCCACCGTCATTTCACTGCTGTCAATGAATATAGCATCATCCGCTTTTTTTAAAGGAGCTATCCGTCGTTTGCTGTCCATTTCATCGCGATCTGCAATTTCCTTTGCAACTGAGGCCACTGTTGAGCCTTCAGTGGTCTCCCCTGACTGCGCAAGCCTTCTCTTTGCCCTCACCTCCGGCGATGCGGTAATGAAGAATTTATACCTGGCATCCGGAAAAATAACTGTTCCGATATCACGGCCTTCCATTATTACCAGACCTAGGGATGAAAGGCTTCTCTGCCTGTCTATGAGCCAGGCGCGAACGTTTTCCAAAGCGGCAACCCTACTGACATATTTTGCCACTTCCGGAGAACGTATGGCGGAATCGGCAATTGCTCCATTCATTGTCATAGATAGTTTCCCATCCGCATTTTTGAAAAATGACAAATCCAGTTTTTTAAGGAATGAATCAATTCTCCCTGGAGGGGATTGTGAATTCAAATCCATTTTGTTCTGCATGAGGAAAAAGGTGATTGCACGGTACATGTTGCCAGTGCTTATATAGTATCCGCCCAGCCTGTCAGCCACACGCTGAGCAACTGTACTCTTGCCTGATGCCGCAGGACCGTCAATAGCTATCACATTCTTTAAAGACATAATCTTCACCGTATTTGCAAGGGGCACGCCCCATATTTAAATATTCTCCCATCCAGAAAAAGTTGCTTCGGAACGTACCATCCTTTTCAGTTTTTTCAATTACCTGGCTGGTTCTCGGCAGGCCAGGAAAGGTTCAACTGTTTCTTTTCTGTCCAATTCAGCGAAAACTCCATTCAATGTCTTTCCGCGCCTTCAGGATGACGTGCCGCATTTTTCTCCACCTTCCGCAGATAATCACGGCGCCTCCTCCGGATGGGAGTGGCAATTAAGCGATGAAGTTTGATGTACCATGGCCGCATTTTCTCGAACTCCGCATCAGAAATCCTGCCTGGTGAAAATTTCCTTATATGCTTGCGCAGATGATAAATATCAGAATTCTTAAAAATACAGAATAACGGATATGTCAGCATATTCAGTGGGAATGGAGGCTGGACCCAGGTTATCTGAAAATCAATCAGATAAGGCTTACCGTCATCTCCGACAAGGATGTTGTCCGGCTTGTTTGTATCGAGATACGACATTCCGCAACGATGCATGAGCTTAAGTAACTTCTCAAGTTCATCGAAGAAACCATCACGCAGAAGGGATTTTGCAGAAAGATCATCTCCCGGGACGTATTCATGTATTATTCCAGTCTTCTGAAATCTTCCGATCCATTTCGGCACACAATCAGTATCCTGAAGCCTTTTATATACTTTCTCCTCGTGTGCCGCCTGCCACCTTGAAAGAAGGCCATACGGTATCCCCATATATGAATATGGCCTGAAAATTTTCAGAACCGCCAGTCGTCCCTGTTCCGATTTGTAAAGGCCAGTTGCCGCAAAAAAGTCATGCTTGAACGCCCTTACTTTCCTCCATCGGACGCCATCATTTTCGAATTCGTCAGGAATTTCCTTGCCGTTAAGGGCAAGGAGGTTGTCGTATTTCTTCTGAGCATCTGAATTCATATGGAGCAATCCGATATTTCTTCTTTTTGAAAACATTGATTTGGAATCCACAAAGGGCTATACTTTAAGCTTTGAAAAAAAGATTTAAAGTTTATATATGGAGATTTCCAAATGTCCGATTCAAAAATAAAAAAAATATGGCTTCTCCGTCACGCCGAGAGTAAAGCTCAGACCGAAGAGGAATACGGATTTGACACAGGACTGAGCGAAGCAGGCGAAAAACAAGCAGGAAGACTCAAGAATGTCTTCAACAACTTAAATTTCGATAAGATATATTTGAGTCCCCTTAAAAGGGCCAGGGAAACATTTGAACGCTCCGGTATAAAGGGATCCAATATTGAGTTTGATTCAAGGATTGTTGAAGAACTCCCAGGGGATGCGTATTCTTCCATCCTCCCATACTCGGAACTCCCTGGATATGGAGCAGCCGACAGTCATAATGCCTGGCTGATAAATTCACGGCAGAGGGCGGTATGCTTCCTTCATGAACTTCGCATGATAAAGGCAAAGAACATTCTTGTCCTATCCCATGGCGGTTTCTTCAATCATCTGCTGGCAGCATTTCTTCCTGAACATGAGCTCAAATCATTTGTAAAATTCAAATACTGCCAGATAAACAATGCGGGTATTTCCGTGTTATATATAGGGGCAGACACAACTCGCGACGCACTGCTCAGCTGGAATGATATAAGGCATGTACACGATCTGCTAGTCTCTGATCCGCTTGCTCCGCTACCGGTCCATGCTGAATAGACAAAACCCAGACCATCACTTATTTTACATTGCCTGAAAGTCCTGGAACAGAGATCTTTGAATCCGTATAATTACTGCAATACTGACCAACAAGCATCCATGTGAAATAAGCCATCACAAAAAAGGCTACACATGCTGCAATTGTGAAAATGATTGATGGCTCCTGTTTTCCGGAAGTAGAATATTGCTGGGCATTTTCCTGCGAAATGCCATGAACTGCAATGGCTGGCATTTCAGAATCAGTCGCAGAGGCAGCAGTGGCGGGAGAATTAGGCATCGTGGCCACTGGTGGAGCCATTGGAGGTGGAGCAGATGGGGCAGCACTGGCCTCCGGAGCCCTGCTGGATTTTAATTTAAGCGTTCTCTTCGGAGCAGCAGCATCGGCTCCGCTATCAGCGGATGGGAGCTTAACGGTCACTGCCGATCTCACAGGCTCCGCTGGAGCTGGAGTTGGAGTTGGAGGTTCTTCCAATTTGACTGTAGGTGCCGATGGCTTTGCAGTTGGCGATACATTGTCAGCACCGGAAGTCGCATCTGATTTCTTCGGCACAAGTCTGATTGTCCTCTTGGCTTCAGAACCGCCCGCGACAGGAGGTTGAGGCGCCTGAGGCGCGGCTGGCGGTGGCGCTTGCGGGATAATGGCTGCATTCGATTCAGAATCGGATATGGGAGCCGGAGTGGTTGAAGATGGACGGAGTTTTATGGTCTGCTTTACGCCAGGAACAGGCGCACTCGCATTAACAGAACGGGGCTTCTGAATTTTAACAGTTTCATCTTCTGTAGATGCGAATTTTGGCACTGCGGTTGCCTGAGATGTGGTCGGCGCTGGAGCCGGAGACGATACTGCCGCAGTAGTGGTTACAATCCTGGGCGCCTGCATCGGCAGCGGCACCGTCACAGTCTCAACCCCCTCCACAACAACAGGTTTCAGCCTTATTGTTGCCTTCTTAGGCTTATCTTCTTCAAGCTTAGCCTTTATTTCCTGCCGGTTGACAGCTGCTGTCTCAGCAGGATCACTTGCCGTACTGGTATTAATACTCGTCCTGGGTATAGTTGCTGTTGCATCAGGATCATTCTCCGACATATTCATCTTCGAGACAGAAGTTATTCTTGTCAGATCGCCGGGCTTAACAGGTGTGCCACCATTCGAACCTATAACCACTTTGTCATCAGCCATTTTATTACTCCTCCGAGTTCAATCCATATAGATTTTATAAAGATTTCATGCATAAGTGCCAGCACAGAATTGCTTATAATACATTTTTACGCCGTAAATACAAATATCCTTATTCCAAATGTTTCATGAAATTTCGATTTGAAATTTTTATTGGATAATGAAGATGTATATTGCAGCCTGAAATTACAATTCGAGACAAGAGAAACTCAAACCAATAAATTGAAAATGCCATTATGTTCCTGATGATTGACAATTACGATTCGTTCACATACAATCTTGTGCAATATTTCGCAGAACTCGGACATTCTCCCGAGGTTGTAAGAAACGACATGATAAGCATGTCGGAACTTTCAAAACTGCCTCTCGAAGCCCTTGTGGTTTCCCCAGGCCCCTGCTCCCCCCGCGAAGCCGGCATATCCTGCAAAGCCATAGAATATTTTTCATCAAAACATGTCCCGGTTCTGGGAGTCTGCCTTGGTCATCAGTGCATCGGGGAGGTCTTTGGCGGGCAAATCATACATGCGCCGAAACTCATGCATGGCAAAGTTTCTGAAATAATACATAGCGGCAGTGATATATTCAAAGGTATTCCAGATAAGTTCACAGCAACAAGATATCATTCCCTTGTAATAAACCCGGAATCATTCCCTTCAGCTCTTGAGATAACGGCGAAAACAGCGGATGGCGTCATCATGGGAGTACGACACAGGAAACTTCCTGTTTATGGAGTGCAATTCCATCCTGAATCAATACTTACCCAGCATGGCCATCAACTGCTTGGAAATTTCCTGAAGCTCGCAGGCATCTAGACAAAACCGACCACTACTTCTTGTATGTCTTTCTAGTATATATTTCAACATTTGCCGTGCCATTCTCCGGAATGCCGATTTTTCCTGCCGCCGACTTGGAGAGATCAATAATCCTGTCATTCGAAAAAGGCCCCCTGTCGTTAATCCGGACATAAACATTCGCATGGGTGTCTTTATTGACCACCATTACAGTTATGCCAATCGGCAGCGTTCGGTGTGCAGCCGTATGGCGGAAAGGAAGGAATCTTTCGCCGCTGGAAGTCCTGTTTAAATAAAAACCTCTACCGTAATATGAAGCTTTACCGCTTTCATGATAGTACCACGGCCCCCATTTATATGGAGGATAGAACCAGAAGAAAACAACAATGAAAAGCATTATGAAAAACCAGACTCTGACTCTTCTGGAAGTTTCAATCAGATTTTTGACATTCAGAAGGAATCCGTATATTTCTTCGCGAAGAATGATTGTCAGGGAGGAATTCCAAAGATTCACTATTTCAACAAAGACAATATTCATCCTGTCGGTGAACCACCGCATACAATCTATGTCGCAAAGCAGGTCCCAGAATCCAACAAGTATTTTCGCAGTAAAGGCAAGGAGGGTGGATACAACCTTTCCGGATATGATCAACAGCTTCCAGAGAGCTTCAAGGGTGTTGTCTATGAATCTCATTATCAATCTCTTGTGCGGAATAAATACCAAGTCCTAAGCATTGCGGCAACCAGAAAGAAGGCTATAAGGAGTGAAAGGCATACCATGTTGGCCTTCCACAACCCCGGATAGTCATTCAGTGAATTGTTTGTGATCTGCGCAGCCGCAGCTACCGGATTAAAAGATAAAATCATATAGGCGAGTGAAGCTGAAATCTTGTTTACCAGTACCAAAGGGGCAAGGCTGACAATACATATCAGAGCGGTTATGACATAGCTCAGAGCAGTCGCCATCCCTGTATTCTTTGATACGGATGATGCAAAAAGACCACCTGTGAGGAATGTCAAAGTGCTTAGAAGAAGAATGAAAATCCATATTATAATACGTTTATAGGTCAACCACAGCTTGTCGTACCACCCCGCTTGGTGGGATCTTTGAACAACCTCAGACCACCACTGCGTAGAAAGAACGGAGCCGTCTGGAAAAACAGTCTGCTGCTCAAGATAGGCCATTGCAAAAATAACAAAAAAACTGCTAACAATGAAAATAAGGGCATAAAAGAAAGTGGCCTTCAATTTCCCTAGAATAACCGTGTACGGCTTCATGGGGGTCATCCTCAGCATGAGGAAGGTTCCGCTTGTGATTTCCTCGGTTATCAGCCCGCTGCTTACTCCAGGCGCCAGAAGTGCCACAACGCATATCTGGAAAACAATTGCGACAATCCTGACAGTATCAGCCTTCAGCATTGTCGAATACTGCCATGAGACAAGAATTAAAATCATAAGGCTGAGTATGAAGATTGCCGAAACCAGGCGAAGTGCAAATTTTGGATTGGCAAAAAGCTTGCTCCTCATTTCCGCCACAAAAACAGGATTCGACCAGTTGGATATTGTCTTTTTCCTCTTTAGCGGATCTATAAGGTAGAAAGGCCAAGTGAGCTTTCTCTTGATGGCTTGCCTGGCGCCAGTATAAAACTCACCCTGAATGGCTTTGGCTTTTGAAGCCGGCCTAGTTATCCCTCTTGCGAACAAACCGAAAGAGACCATTGAGAAGACGATAGAAAACGCTATGAATATGCCGTAAGGGGTAATAGTGTCTCCACGTGAAATCGTCTCCATGGAAAGCCGGTAAGTCTCAGGGTAAAGGAGATAAAACATGGCGTCGTAGGGGCTTATGCATCTTACAAACTGCCAGACATCCTTGAACTTCTGCAGCAAAAATATGTTGCTTAAGAGAGCTGCGGGAAGCCAGCTTGCTCCCGCAAAAAACATCATGACAGCATAATTCATGACAATCGAACTCGAGCTCCGCGAAAACCAGGCGCTACACGCCAAGCCTGCAAGCCCATAGCTTACTGCGGTCACTAAAATCAGAAAGACAATCTTGCTGACAAGCAGAATGCTTATCCCTCCTGTGAGCGCGCAGACAGACGCTATTGGAATTGACAGTAAAACCAATATGACAATCATAAGTATCGAAGAAAACAGCTTCCCCTGCATAATCTCATGAGGTTTCATCATTGTGATAAAAAGGCTGTCATAGGTATTGTTTTCCTTTTCCCAGGAAATAGAAGTGGCCGCGAAAGCAGGAACCATCAGCAGAACAAGCGTCAGATTGACACTGAAGAAAAGGGTGAAAATCTGCTTGCTGCTGGACGAAGCGACCGAATGGATGCCGCCTGCGGGCCAGAGTATGAGGATTACAAGTGCAAGAAGGACAAGGTAAGCCCATATGAGGAAATTGACCTTCACCGATCTCGATGAAGAACTGAACTCCCTTTGAAAAATCGGATTTGCCAGAAACAACATACGATCACCGTTTTATGATTTACGCCTTGTGACATTCATGAAGACATCCTCGAGATCCGTCTCGTTCTCGGAAAACCATCTGACAACCACGTCATTGTTGACAAGCAACTTGAGCACACTTTTAACCTGCTCCCGCGTACCATTGAAAGTACACTGGAACTGGTTCTCGTCAACAGCCTTCAAGTCCGCCACATGCTCTATTCTTTCGAGAATACCCTTGGCATGATTCATATCCGAATCAACAGTTATGTTTATCACTATTTTTTCCTGGAGGTCCCTTGTGATGTCCTTGACAGTCCCCTGCACAAGCAACTCCCCCTTGAAAATGATGCCGATAATGTCGCAGACAGATGAAAGTTCCGGCAGTATATGGCTCGAAAGCAGGATTGTCTTGCCCAGGGCGCTTAGTCGTGAAATTGTCTGGCGCATCTCGATTCTGGCAGTAGGATCAAGTCCGCCCGCCGGTTCGTCAAGTATTAGGATCTGAGGATCATGGATAAGGGTTTTAGCCAGACCTATTCTTTGCCGCATACCTCTTGAAAGTGATGTCACCTGATAGTCAATCATATGCATCGCTTCAGTCAGCTTCAAAACCTCCTCTATCCTCTCTTTGCGTTTTTTTGCAGGAATCTTGTAGGCCGCCCCGTAGAAATCAAGGTATTCCCATACGCTCATCTGCTCATAGACCCCGAAAATATCAGGCATATACCCTATTTTCCTTTTAATTTCCGGGATGTTCCTCGGTAAAACCTCTAGATCCCCTATGAATGCCTTCCCGGAATCAGGCTTGAGAAGTCCGCAGAGAATTTTAATGGTTGTGGTTTTGCCAGCGCCGTTCGGACCTACAAATCCGTATATTTTCCCAACAGGGACTTCGAGATTCAACGAAAAAACACCACGCTCCTTGGCAAATCCCTTTGTCAGATTTTCAGTCCTTATCATAAGACACTCCAGTTAATTTTATCAGTAAGAGAGAGGAGCAATATCAGGACGCAGCCTTCCCTTGACTCCAATTGTACATTCCTTCAAAAACCATTTATTGGCGCGAAGCCTTTCAGACAGGCTTGTATTCACATTTTCGAGTTCCACGCTGAGAATAAGCATGCCTTCGCCTGAATACGGATTAATAATCTTGTCAACGTCCTTCGCAAACACATATTCAGTACTGGATTTCTTTTCACCTGAAATCTGCTTTTCAGCCACACCCTTTCCAACTGGTTTGTTGGCGGGCGCCGACGGCAGCCCGCTGGAAAACGCCATTCTGGGGACTATGCTTACCGACATATTGTCATTGAAATAGACAAGCTTTACATGAATCTCCTCTGGAATCATCATCGAATAGATCGGTGGAAGCTTGAATAGGATTTTGTAATCCGCGCTGTTCTGCGAATAAATCTGTGAAAGCAACTCATTACCGGGTATGATCGACCTCGACTGTGAATCCCCTGCCGAAAGAACAATTGACTCCGGCCCGACATATATATTTTCATTTTCTATTTTCTCCCTGATGGGGATGAAGTTTATTATTCTCGACTGATATCCTGAATCATTGAACTTTACGCTAGTTTCACCGGTGTTCACCAGCGCGATGCAAGGCTTCATGGTTTTGAATCCGAAGCGGAGCGAATCTGCAAGAGAGGACATAATATTGTCGCCCCTGTAAAAAGCCCCGTTGGCATCTGGAACGTATGACAGTTTTCCGGACTTGCCGCCGAGAGGCATTATTTTGCTTGGAAATGCGAGAAAGGCGAAATCATATTTCAAATCCTGGGGGCACTGCCATTCCTTAAATGAAAAACCTTTTTCGCTATATGTGATTTCCGGAAGCGGAATATCCTTATTCACTGCGACATCCGCAGAAAGCATGGCGTTAAGCTGCCTGGTGGCATTTGTCCTGATATTCAACTTGAAAACCTCCGGCACACCATAGGAACACAGCACATCCACCGGATCGGTTGCCTTCTTCCCCATCAATCCCTTCGACGAGTCATCTCCTATTGAAGCAAACATCCTGTTGAAACCCGGAACAATCGCCGAAAATCTGGTGTTTTCATTCTGAGCGGTAAACGTCTCCGTGGCGTCTTTCCTTGAGAATATTCCATAATATGCGTCAACCACTCTTGTGTCGCCTGCAGGATAGCGCGCCTCAATCGAAGCAACAAGCATGGACGTCTTTTGGGCCATACCTGACGAAACCATTTCAAACACATAATACGTCACAATCAGCGAAAGGATAACTGAGGCCACAAGTGCGATATTCCCTCTCCTGAAATAGATCCCGGCTCCAGTAAGCAGTGCGAGGAAGAGGAAATACCAGAAGAATACCGTTTTGACAACACCCACGCCAGGAACCGTGTAGCCTGTCATTTCATCAAGACAGTTGGAAATCTTCCTTGTGTCGGCAAGACGCGACTGGTGATTCAGGAAAAACATCATCGTCTTTTCCCAGGCGCCCGTCTTCTCGAAAACGTCTCCGGAAAGTGAAACAGCTGAAAACCGTGATTCGCCAAACCCCACCTTTTCCCAGCTGAAAACCGGAAATTGTCCTTCCTTCAACCAGACAATGCTATTCTCTCGGGGATATGATTCCAGAAACTCAACCGGGTTGCCCTCACCCCATTCCTTGAATTCCGGAAAGAATTTCTTAACCGACTGAAGCCCTGTTATTTTCCTGATCCTGAGAGGCTTCACAGGCAGCAGTTCAGCCAGTGGAGTATTCGCAGCTTCAAGCGCACCCTGCGGATCCGCAAATATAATGATCCCCCCTTGCCTAACATAATCAATAATGGCTCTGAACTGTCTGGAGGAATAACCCTTGAAATCAGGTTTTAAGACAACAATTGCAACAAAGGACTTAAGGGACGCCCAGTGAAATGGCACTTCCTTATATGAAAGCTGCACTTGAAAGCATTTTTTCTTGAAAGACTCAAGCTGATTCACGGCCCCCATGCTGATGGAAGCTGAATCATTCAATACACAAAACTGCTCCTCTTTATCAGTCATTGTTTTTATAATAACTGAGTCAACCCCTGGAACCTTCTTATCCTCAATGTAAAGTTCGACATGGAAGTTTTCTGAATCCTCAACCATCACATCGGTGCTGTATTTGATTGAAGCATTTGCGGGAATCATGAATCTCTCAGAAAACACGGTTCTCCTGCCCATGAAACTGCCTTCATCAACAAGCCTCAGATATCCTTCATACGACTTTGAATCCGGGTTGTCTATTGTGCAGTGCAGCGTAGCCCAGGCGTTTTTCTGCACACGCGGCGACATTCCAACTTTGATACTCGACCTTGACAATGAAGGCAATGCGTTCAAGTTCGATGCGGAGCTAAAGTAGATAAAAAAAGACGAGAGCACAAAAAGCAATACTGAAAATATATTTCCAATCCTCATCCGGCAATTCCATTTGATTTAGCGTATAAGTATAAAGGAATAAGAACTTAATGTCTTTACCGCAATATTCAAAAGCAATTTGATAAAAATCGGAGGAACCTTTATTCCCTTTGGAAATCATATTCAAAGGCGAAAAGACCGGAAATCTTCTCTAGCGCGGTATTCGCATCCGGACCATCCGCCTGAATCGTGATTTCATTGCCTTTTTCCAGCCCCATGGAAATAAGAGAGAGTATACTGGTCAGATCGGATTCCCCGTTTTTGCTGATAACGCGGAACTTGCAGGTTGTAAATTCCTGGGCAGCCATGAGAATCATGCTTGAAGGGCGACAGTGTATGCCCGCCTCATTCCTGATTGTGACTTTCTTTTCAACCATATGTTTCCAAGGCTTTCCCAAAAAATTAAACCGCTTATGATACAATAGGTTAGATTATTTTCAAGGCTTTTCGAAATTTCTTCATCAATAGTTTTTCATTTAAATAAATTTCCGCTTTGAATTTATTTGAATGAAAACTATAATCTACGGAAAAAACACCAAGATAGAGTTTCACAGAATGAAAAAACTCAACCTCTTCAATATTTCGTCAATAACACTGCTCGTATCAGCCTTGGCAATCAGGCTCTTATATCTCATGCAGTTCTCCTCATCCCCGGTCTTCAACATCCCCATAGGTCCCGATGTTGAAGAATATGACCTCTGGGCAAGACAGATAATAGCCGGGGACTACCTCTGGAATTACGTACATATACACAGCCCCCTCTATCCGTTCCTACTTGCTTTTGAATACTGGATTTTCTCCTTCAATCATTTCCTTATAAGATATTTCCAGCTCATTGTAGGAATCGCTTCCACACTGCCACTTGTTCTTTCTCTGCGCTTAATCCAGGGGAAATGGACAATACACAATCTGATTTTTGCCATCCTGTGGATAACCTATCCGCCCCTGATCTATTATGAGGCTGAATACATAAGCGAATCCCTGCTGGTCCCCCTCCTCTGCCTTTCTATATATCTTACGTATTGCGCCGAGGAAAAGAAAAAATCACTTTTATTCATTGGCGCAGGAATTACAGGCGGCCTGGCAATACTGGCGCATCCGATGTCAGGACTGTTTGTCCTCGCAGAGACAATTTATCTTCTCATAAGTTGTCTAAGAAGAAAATCATTGAGATTCCCCTTCATTTATTTTGTGGCCGCCTCTGCGGTTGTCGCCCCTGTCACATTCTATAATTATAAAGTTCTGGAAAGGTTCGCACCAATTCAGGCCAACAGTGGTTTCAACTTTTATCTCGGGAACAATGAGAACGCCGACGGAACATGTTACCTGCGTCCAGGCCCTGAATGGAATAAAGTCCACGCCGAGGCCGAAAAAACAGCGTCTGCGGTGTTTGTCTCCAAAGACCAGTATTTCCTAAGCGAAAGCAGTAATTACATAAAAAATCATCCCCTGAAATGGCTTAATCTCCTTACACAAAAAGCGCTTTACACTTGGAACTTCCGCGAACTCACCTCAGGCGCAGATCCCGCGCCACTGAAGTATTACACGCAATTTCAGAATATTTTCAAATGGGCTTTCGGTGCAGTAGCCATCCTCGCCATTTCAGGACTCCTCCTGAACTGGAATAACAGATCCTTCCTCTACAGATACAGGCATTTCCTTCTCCTCGTTTTTTCTTTCTGGCTTGTTCAGATAATTTTTGTCACAAGCGGAAGATACAGACTGGGGATGCTGCCTGGAATACTCGTACTCGCCGCCTTCACAATAGATTATCTGATAAGCAACTTCAGATCAGGCTTTTACACAATAGCGCCATATGCAGGCATTGCCGCCGCAATTGTCCTTCTGCCTGTCCCACATGTTTCAGAGAACCGTGAAAAAGCCGAGGCGTTCACCCTCCTAGGAGAAGCATACATGAGGTCGGGAAATCTTGCAGATGCGGAATTCTGCCTGCTTAAAGCATCCAGTTCGATGGACAAGTGGTCCAGAAGCTACAACCTTCTAGGACTGCTGAGTGAAAAAAAGAAACAAATGAAGGAAGCTGAAAGATATTATCTGAGGGCTCTGGAATGTGATGATCACGACGCCTGTGGCTTTATGAATCTCGCTGTCATGCATTCATCAAGAAATGATTACGATAAAGCTCTTGCTTCATTTAAAAAAGCCCTTGAGGTTGATGACAAACTCCCAGACCTACACTATAACTACGCCCTCTTCCTGTCAAAATACAATGGAAACGGAATCCTTACAGAAAGGCATTACTGGGAATGTCTCAAACTTGATCCCTCGCACAGGAAAGCCCTGAACAATATGGGCGTCATTATGATCAATAAGACAAACTTCCAGGAAGCCTCCAGTTATTTCGGGAGGGCCCACGCGCTTGAACCCAGAAACGCGGAAATCATTGTCAACATGGCGGTTGCGAATCTCGCGCAGGGCAAACAGGAGGAAGGCGAAAAGCTACTGCATAAGGCATTGTCGATAGATCCCAAACTACCATCTGCAAAACAACTCGAGCAAATGATTGGCAGATAGCCGCCGGTGCTAATCTGTACTGGCATTCAATTAATTAGGCGGCTTTGCCGCAACCTTAAGTAACACAGGCTTCAGCCTGTAGTTAAAATTCCTGATTCCATATCATCACGCAAACCTGTCGGGCAGCTTGAACACTATCTTCTTTTCTTCAACTCACATTGTCTCGAGCTTGTCCCAGCCTTTGCCGTTCAGGTGGGTGATGACGAAATCATTATTTGTTTTTCTTAAGCAGATCGGCTATTTCATTTTCACCGACCGATATGAGATTTTTGACAATGGTTGTCTGCCACTTCCTGTGCATTTTGCCAAAGATGGTTTTTATGGAAGCTGATTTGCCTTCAGAGAGAAGCTGTCGGAACACCCTCAAAGCCCCTTCAATATCCCTGTCCCGCTTATCCGGCTTCGTTCTTCTCATGAAGATTATAAACTTATGCAGTGCGTATGCAGCCGGATGCGGAACCAGTATGCTCATGCCTTCGAAATCCAGGCTGATCGCATTGTCCTGTAGAAAATGAAGATATCGAAGGGGCTGGGCGTTTATCCCGAGCTGTGGTATGGGATATGGCTTGTCGGAACCCCGTCCTTTCTCCGGAACAAGAAATTCGATTGTGAGTTCCGGATGGGCAAATTTAACGTATCCCCTTTCTCCTGAAAATATACGTATATAGCCAAGGTCTTCAACCAAGTCGAACATATCTTCGGGCTTCCCCAGTTTTACCGGGATTGGCACAAGAAAATCGATGTCGCTGGTTCTTATGGAGGTCATGTAGGATTCCTTGTTGAAGTAATCCTTGTAGAAATAAATACACCAGCTGCCAACTATTATGACATGCTCCAGCAAGTCAGCATTGTGATATCTTCTCAAGACTTCAATACAAAAATCATACGTCTTCTTTTCCACGTAAAGCCTTCCTTATGTATTTTATGCGGTTATTGATATCCCGTATCAGTTCCTTATGCTTTTTCCTTAATTTCTTCACTTTTTCGAGTTCGTTGAGGTCTTGCTGTGAAAAGTTCTTCCCTTTGTATATGAACTTGACCTTTCTCCCCTCTCTGACGGCAAGGTACCAATAGATCCGGGCACGAATCTTCTTTTTAACGAGGCAGCCGCCCTGATTGGATTTCAATGCGTCTCGATAGCCCTCGAGCATTTTCAATGAATTATCGAGTTCCTCACTCAAAACACTTTTTATAAAGCCCATCCTGCGCCTCTCTTGCAAATCCCGTTACCAAACAAATAATTGTGCTTACAATACAATGTTTGGTAATTATGGTCAAGCTCAATTACCAAACATAAACCAGAATAACTACGCATCTGTTTGGTAATTTATTCAATGCGGTTACCATACAAAATGCATAATTGTCATTTTTGTATGGTAAATTAAAAAGGTGCCATGCTGTGGAACTTACTGATGGTTAATTATTTGTGTTTATAATGTTGCTGTACGGAAAAATTTTATTTGGCTGAAAACCCCCTCATCCATAAAGATCCGTGCGACAGGATTATAATCGCCGCCGCTGTCCTGAACCTGATGAAAGTGCTGGCAGCTGACGAGGTCTTCAGGGATATAAAGATGTCAACGTGATTTTGTGAATTCATCACGCAAACCTGTCGGGCAGCTTGAACACTATCTTCTTTTCTTCAACTCCCATTGTCTCGACCTTGTCCCAGCCTTTGCTGTTCAGGTGGGTGATGAATTTTGAAATAAGTATTTCCGGTGTCGATGCGCCTGCGGAAATCCCGATCCGCTCAAGCTTGTCAAGGATTGCAGGGGACACTCCGCCAAGTCCGCTTACCAGAAAGGCTTTTGTCCCGTTTTTTTCAGCAACCTCCCTGAGCCGGTTTGCGTTCGAACTGTTGTTCGAACCGAGAATAAATACCGCATCGCATTTCTTGGCAAGCGCTTTAACCGCATTCTGCCGGTTTTGGGTCGCGTAGCATATATCATTCGAAACTGAAACTTTTTTACCCCTGTATCTCTTCCTGATCGCCTTGACTATTTCCCTGGTATCGTCCGCGCTCAGTGTTGATTGTGTAAGACACTCAACCTGCTTCTGTTTCATCTCAGGAAGCTTTTCAACATCCTTAATCGCTTCAACTATGAAACTTTCATCAATCTGACCGGCCGTTCCTATAATCTCGGGATGCTTTTTATCCCCGACGATTATCACCGCATATCCTCTGGCATAATAATTGACGGCCTGGAGATGGATCTTCTTAACAAGCGGGCAAGTCGCATCAATAATGTCATATCCCCCGTCCTGCGCCGCAGTTTCAATTTCAGGGGAAACACCATGCGCACTGAAAACAAGGCGGGCTCCTTTCGGAAGGCCGGACAATGATTCCACAAAAACAACGCCTCTTTTCCGCAGGGATTCAACGACGTATTCATTATGGACAATCTCATGCCTCACATAAATAGGAGGACCATATAATGCCAAGGCCTTTTCAACTGTTTCAAGGGCCCTTCTGACACCGGCGCAGAAACCATGCGGCACTGCAAGTATTATTTTTTTTCCTGCTTTCATCTTGTCTGTGTTCCTGCGCCTTGTTACTCATACGAGCCAATTTCATAAGTAGTCAGAATCCAGGAGTCAGAATTCGGAATAAATCCAGATTTGAGTTTGAATTTCATTCTGACTTCTGAATTCCTGCAAAACTCTAGTTTTGCAATTACCTCATAAAAAATAGATTCCAAGCACCCGAGTGACCAAGTGTCCGAGTTTGAATAAAAAGACACAACTGAAAAAACTAGATTACTGATTACTGATCTCGACCGTCTCCTCCGATATCTCTTGGACTCTTGGCCAATTTAATGTATATTTCTTTTATTAAAAGAGATAAAAGAACGGAATTTCAAAATGTTCGGTTTCTACAGGGTCGCAGCAGCAGTTCCTGAAATCCGCGTCGCAGATGTGGATTTCAATACGCTGGAGATAAAAAAACTCATCGCCGAGGCAGACCGGCAGGACGCCGCACTAGTGGTCTTTCCGGAACTCTGCATAACCGGCTACACCTGCGCCGACCTATTCCATCAGACAAGGCTCACCGATAAAGTTTATTCGGCTCTTGCCGAAATTGCGAATTTCACAAAGACCTTAGATATTGTGGCAGTTGTAGGCGCCCCGTTGTTTTTCAGATCCAGACTTTTCAACTGCGCAGCAGTGATATATAATGGAAGAATACTTGCGGCTGTCCCAAAATCATTCAATCCGAATTACCGTGAATTCTATGAAAAACGATGGTTTGCATCAGGAAAAGACGTAATCGCCGAGAAGCTGGAGATCAACGGTGATGAAATTCCGTTCGGCACGAATATTGTTTTCGAACACAGCAGCATTTTCAGTTTCGGAATCGAAATCTGCGAGGACCTGTGGAACGTGATTCCACCTAGCTGCCATCATTCAATCGCAGGGGCGACAGTCAATGTGAATCTTTCAGCCAGCAACGAACTTGTCGGCAAATCAGAATACCGGGTTGCCCTTGTCAAACAGCAGAGCGCAAGATGCGTTTCAGGTTATGTCTATGCGTCATCCGGCGTTAAGGAATCCACCACCGACCTTGTTTTCGGGGGACATTCCATAATTGCTGAAAACGGCGTAATCCTCAAACAGAATGAAAGATTCCTGCGGACCTCAAGCCTCATCACTGCGGATATCGACTGCGAGCGCATCCGTACCAGCAGGGTCAGTGCAACTTCTTTTGCGGACAATGCCCCATCCAAAGATTATCTTTACATTAAGATTGGAAAAATCAACGAGGCAAATTCCCTGAAACGCGATATCCCCGCCCACCCCTTCGTGCCATCAGACCACGCGCAGAGAGACGAGAGATGCAGGGAGATATTCAGCATCCAGTCTGCGGGCCTCGCAAAACGGCTCGAACATGCCTGCAGTGAAAAAGCAGTGCTTGGCGTTTCAGGCGGACTCGACTCCACCCTTGCCCTCCTTGTATGCATGGAAGCCATGAAATTGCTCGGCAGAGAAAACAAATCCATTACAGCAATTACCATGCCCGGTTTCGGAACTACCGGAAGAACTTATAAAAATTCAGTCAAACTCTCCGGGATTGCAGGCGTTGATTTCCGTGAAATCGACATAAAAGCCGCATGCAATGACCATTTCAAGGAGATCGGACACAATCCATCCGTACACGATGTGACTTACGAAAATGTTCAGGCGCGTGAGAGAACCCAGATCCTGATGGATATTGCAAACAGGGAAAAAGGGATTGTAGTGGGAACCGGAGATCTTTCAGAGATAGCGCTCGGATGGTCAACCTACAACGCGGATCACATGTCGATGTACGCCGTCAACTGCGGTGTCCCCAAAACCCTGATCCGCTACATGATTGACTGGATTGCCGACAACTCATCCCCTGAAATGAAGAAAGTCCTCCACGACATAGCAGATACCCCGGTATCTCCGGAACTCCTACCGCACAAGGGTGACGGCAAGATTTCACAGAGGACGGAAGACATAATAGGCCCCTACGAACTTCATGACTTCTTCCTGTACCACACCGTAAAATACGGTGCATCACCGGAAAAGATCCTTTTCCTTGCGAATCTCGCATTCAAGGGGAAATATACAAAACCTCAGATTTCCTCGTATATGAAAATATTCATCAGGCGATTCTTCTCGCAACAGTTCAAACGCAGCTGCATCCCCGACGGGCCAAAGGTCGGAACAATCTGCCTTTCGCCCCGCGGCGACTGGCGCATGCCTTCCGACGCCTCCGACGCCTCTTTCAAGTAGAAAATTCCAAATTCAAATGGATTTGAATTTTTAATATTCTCGGGCTGGAAAGTCCGGGTTACTTTGCTCCTCAATGCTTCCTGATTATATAGGATGCAATCAGCAGTGCAAAGAAAATAAGGACGGAAACCATTATGACAACTTTCAGAAGCTTATGTCTTGACGTCTCCTCCTCGTCATCCTCAGCCATAAAGCGGAGCATTTCCGCTTCCTTGAGCTTGTAGATGACATGAGCTGCCTGCCATTTGCCTAGGACGGTTATTTTATCATCCGGAAAAATGTTTCCGGTAAGTTTTCCTATCTCTTCAATCTGTTCCTGGGTAATGAACGGCTCATCCAGGGCAAGATCCGGCAAGTCAACATCCAACCCTTTTATCTTTTTCAGGAGTTCCGCTATGTTTGAATCTTTTATACCCATACTTGAAAGTCCTTCTCAATCCCCACGGGGGACCTTCACTTTGGCTTCGCACCTTGACCTTGGGATATTTTCACAACCTTGACATCTATGATGTAATTAGAGCCTCCGCGAAAAGGTTAGCTCAGATTAGAAAAATGAAAAAATATTG
>CAZION010000042.1:0-42637 GCA_964540865.1 uncultured Victivallis sp. | reverse complement strand
TCAGGCGGAGACCGGCGAGACAGGTCAACGGACGACCGAAGCGGAGGGGAAGCACGCATGAACACGCATGGACACTAATTGGAGCAAGCATGACCGACTACGACAACCTGAGCAAAATTGACTTATTGCCGGAGCTTGAAGGGCTGGACCTGCGCGGCAAGGCCAAGGTCATCCAGTCGCTGCTGGAGGAAAGTTTCTTCCATCCCTCGGGCCTGTTCTACTCGATCCTGCTGATCGACGGCCCGCATCATGTGCGGCCGGTGGGACGGGCGACAGGATATTCCGAAATGCTTTCTCACGAATGGCTGACGCCAGATCATGCCGTCCAGCGGACGCGCTTCGCCAACGGTGTCGTGGTGACCGTCAATTTAGGTGATGCGCAATTCAAGCTACTGGACGGAACAATGCTGCAACCTATGGATCTTAGCGTGGAAGGGATGAAGTAGATACGTTATCCTGTGCCATACTTAATTCATTAAATCAGGAACAAGATAATCAGATTATGCTCTACAAAAAATGGGATGACATTTCAATAATAAACCACATCATGTTGAAGCATGGCAAGAAAAACTGAATTCCTCATGCTATGCCATGAATTATCCAGCGGTCTACGCAGCTGCGGAACGGATATTCGGTTCCTGGAAGAATGCCATCGAGGCCTGCGGTCTGGATTACAGAACAATAAGGAAGTATAAAATCTGGACAAAGGAAATAGTTGTCAGGGAAATAAAGAATAGGTATAAGTTAGGACAGTCTCTGAATTCCAAGTATGCTTATAAAAGCGACAGACCTCTCTACATGGCGGCTGTCAAAAGGTATGAGAACTGGGGTACAGCTGTAACGGCGGCGGAAATTAATTATGCAGGCGTGCGTCTCAGGAGATTGATGAGCAAGACAGAAATAAGAAAAGAGATCCTTGAGCTATACCGACGCGGAGAAGATATGGCATACCCAAACATGAAAGAAAATCACCTCTATCTTTTAGCCGCAACCATGAAAAAGCTTGGTAAAGGCAGCTGGGCGAAGGCCAGGAGAGTTTGCGGAATCCGCGAGAACTACAGGCAGTATGCCAGAAGAGAACAGCTGGAACGAAGTGCGTGACGACGATGCGAACATAAGGGGCTTATATGGGATACAATGCAGCCTTCAGCGCACCCGACACAATCCCTATTCCAGTGCTTGATGTCGAAGGAAAAATATTGCCTGTGTTTTGCCCATGGTGCCAAGCGATGTTTGGTGTCGCCAAACCTGACGTCATGCGCTCCTCCAAGATTTCCCCATATTAAAGGGCGTGTGGCAAATGCCAGGATTTCATTAATGTTTAATGGAGTTAAATCTATCAATAGGGAACAAAATGGATGTCAGGTACTGAAAGATGCCTTTCCTTGCCAACAATCCCTTGATACCTAGCTGTGCTCCAAGTAAATATTGGGATGATGAAATCGAAATCCCAGTAAGACAAATAGTTAATCAATTGAAGTTTTCATGAACTAAGTCTTGTTTTTGTATTGGGACAATAAAACAAAAGGGGAATGAAAGATGAATGAAATAATGGTGATAGCGGGTGGCAACTTCTGGGCAAAGTTGCCTCGATGTTGGATTGTACCTATTCTAAAAATATTTCCCTTAGAAACGGATTTTGAGTATGCAACGTTGACTCTCACACCAGGTTTTCTTTTCCACCTTCCACTTGCCAGCTGAAACACTTCTGCCCAGTTCTGGGTGGAAGCTGATCCTGAAATAAGTAGAATTGGAACATCGGGGCAAATCTGCCTCAATGTTGAAAATTATCCATATCAAGAGTCTTTCAGAAAAACTGAAGTCGACAATGCAGACCTGAACAATTGTTCACATTCCAACATCATTGCAATCCCATTATGACAACCACTAAAAAGTGACTTCTGGTCCAATTGAGCCAGAAGTTGGATTGTGCGTATGCCAGGGGAGATTTCCAAGGAAACCGGATTTTGAATAGGCAACGTTGCCCACCCACACCAAATTTTCTTTTCCACCTTCCACTTGCAGGCTGGAATACTTCTGCCCATTTCTGGGTGGAAGTTTGAAATAACACAGAAGGTAACTTCTGGTCCAATTGAGCCAGAAGTTGCTTTATCCCTACACACCCGCCCACAATTCACCCATGCATTCCTGATAACTCGTTTTTATCCCCCTCCTGTTTCTCCTCTTCAGCAAGGAATAGGCCTCCCTGTTCAGCCGGAGCAGATTTTCAGGGCTTTTCACAGCATTCTGACATTCGGGCTCCAGCATTGAGAACCGCACTGAGGCGGCGGCTTTTGACATAAAATTCCTCCCCCTCTTAAGCGTAGATCCGCGGATGGAATAACCTGCTGACTTCAAGATGAATCTCATCTGCTTTGGAAAAAAACTCATGTCCCTGGATTCCGCTACATCCTTGTCCGTATTTTTCACCTGCCTCTTTCTCCGCTTCTCCATCTCAAGGAATTCCATCATCGCAATGACTTCCAGGAAAGGTATATATTTCCTTTTCCTCTTCTTCCCATCCCTCAGGGTGAGGAAATAATATGGATGCCTGCGTCCCCGGTATTTCCGGTATATCCGTTCAACATATGCGCTGGCCATCTAGAGTCATCCACCCTTCCTGCCGTCATCGTTGTTCACCACCTGCTGCACCTGTCCGACATTGACCTGTGCGGCATTTTTGATCCGGATCGGAATTGTCGTGAGCATCTGCTTCGTCTCGATTATCTTCAACACCTGGTTCTCAAGTTGATGCCTGGTCTTCAACAGCTTCATGTATTCGGAAGAAAACGGAGTCTCCAAAGACATCATCACCATGTTCGCCGCCTGCGACTGAACCAGGTTGTCAACCACCATCCCAGACAAGACATCCTTGACGGCTTCATGGAAATCCGCATCAGTTCCCTTCAGCTTCTCCTTCATCGCCGCAGCCCCGGATGAAAAATACATTGACAGCGGTCCCATCAGTTCCCTCTTACCGCCCATGTACTTACCAGCCGCCGCCAGTTTGTACCCTGCATCCGTCAGGTCCGTCCATTTCTGGTCTTTAGGCACCACTATCGCCGTGTTCAAATCATACAGGTTCAGTACTTCGGTATGGGCGGGCAGCTTGTTTTCAGGTGGATCATCCGGTATGGAACTATAATAGGAGGGATCGCCTTCATACTCCGATATTTCACACTCCATGTCTTCAGAAAAAAATGATTCCTCTTCCGATGATAAGATTTCCTCCGAGACTTCAGGGAATGTACTTTCTGACTCCCATACACCCTCAAAGCTCCAGGACTCCGAGCTGTATATCTCCTCATCAACAAGGGGCCTGCGCGGGCATATCTCCTGGGAGGTATCGTCCTTGTATTCCGGAAGCGCCTCCACGTCAATCCTGTGCCTGTCCCACACCTCGGCAGGCTCCTCGTCCACATCTTTTTCCATGTATTCATCCAATACCCTTGCCATGATCTCCATGTTCTTGGGCAGTGGCGGCGGCGGGCCCATATAATTACCGCAGCAGTCATAATGCTCCACATTCTCAGTATCATCCTTCATGCCACCCTCCTTTCCTCACACCGTTCTTTTGCAGGCCGGTACTTTTTACTTCCACTACTATTCACCGTGATCCTCACATGGGCCTTCTTCTCATGTGCAGCCTCAGCCTTCCTTACAATGGCCCTGCATTCAAACCTGGTAAACCCGCAGTCCTCCTCAAGCACCAGCAGCAGCAGCGGCCTGCTGAGCCTGCAGACCATCTTCGGCGGGATGCGCTCGGCAGTCCTCCCATCTATCTCCACACCCTCATCCAGGAAGGGCAGGATATCCTCCCTCATCCTTGCGGACTTCATTTTCAGCAACGCTATCCTCTCCTCGGTCCTGATGATCCCCCTTATCTTCCTCTTCACATCGTTTTCGTTCACGGTACTCCCTTTCAAATGGAAATTATTTAAAATCGAGGGAACCGGACTTTCCATCCGGCCCCCCTTGTTCACGTCATCAGGAATTGAAGATCTCCTCCACTTCCTCCCCGTGATTCCCTCCGGTGATTTCCTCAAGCTCCTCCTCGCATGGATCGTCCTCGGAGAACTCCCATCCGTTCCTCCCGCAGAAACTGCATACGGATTCGAACTCACCGTCTTTTATACCACCCCTTATTTCCAGATCGAGGGTATCCAGCACCTTCCTCCCCCTGTTGAACATACCGAATACCACCGTTCCTTCACCTGAGTCGTAAGTTCCGAACTCGGCAGTACCTCCTGCAAAGGGTTGTTTATTCCATTTGATCCCAGGGAAATTACCGGAGATCAGCTTCCTCACTTCATCGGGAGTACCGATATCTACGAGAGTGGATCCCTTTCCCGGCTTATATATTGTCGCACCCCAGCCGCTCATATGACCACCTCATTCTTTAAAGGTGTTCCCTGCAATCCCACGAATCCTTCAAGACCGGGGCTTCCATCTGTGAATAAACCCATTTGTTTATCCCTTTCATTTGACCGGTATTTTTTTTATGAGCGGTTCAGCCGACCGGTATGCTGGATCACCCTCTCCTGTCTGGTTCTTCCATAAACTCAACCTCCATAATTATTACTGACCAAGTTCATTGGACCGGACGGTAACCCTGCGGCTCAGGCTGGAAGCAAACCACATATGCTCCAACTGACACCCGCAGGGCCACCGGTCATCTTACTCAGGAATCCATGATGATCCTCCTTCCGTTTCTGTTCATCTTACATGTTCTTCCATTTTTCCAATGCCTGTTGAAGCCGGACCACATTTATCAACAGACACTATGCGGCCTTTGTTCCGACAATCATCGACGTGATCAACCTGACCAGTTCCGGATCGCATGATTTGAGATGTTCCTCCAGTTCCCCGATATGCTCCTCTGGGAAATAACGCACGAGCAGCGTCAGGATGTTCTGTGGAACTGAAATGTCCTGCGTTTTGCTTTCCACCTTCGGCCTGTTTGCAGCTTTACCTGGAATAACTGGAGTCTCTTCATCTGCAACCCCCACCTTCGCCTTCATTGTCGCGGACGGTCCATTCCCCTCGGATTCTTCACCGGAGGATTCCCCTTCATTCAACACAGGCGTCCGGGAAACTTCCAGTTTTTCCCTCCTAGCCTCCGACAACTCCTCGTATGCGCGGTTGATTGACAGTTCGCCGGCAAACACTTTCGCCTTTATGTCTTCATGCTTGAGGACCGCTTTGATCTTGTCGACAGTGCTCTTGCTCCTGTCAAGGATCAGTCCTACGGCCTTGCTGGAACCACCTTTTGCCCATTCCTGGGTGGAGGTCCCAGTCTTTCCCTGCCGCTCCTTTGCAAGTCGCTCTTCAATTGGAATTAGCGTTTCAGCGGCCTTGAGGATCACGGGATCGCTGTTTGGTCGTTTGATGATCTGGTTATGGATGACATATTCCAGCATCTCATCATCGGATTTGAAGTTCATAAGGATGCAAGGCAGGAACTTCACCCCGGCCTTGCATGCCGCCGCATACCGTGTCTGCCCTTCCACGATAAGTGGTTTGTCGTCCGGCCCCCTTACGACGGACAGCGGCTTTGAATAGTCGTACCCATGTTCCTTTATGTTCTCGAACACGGCATCTAAAACTTCCTCCTCGATCTTGAATATTTTCTTTGCCAGGGGATGGGGGCTGAACTTATCAATATCCATGAATCCAGTCTTGCCGCCATACGCCGAATCCCTGTCTATAACGGCCTTTATGAATTGCATTTTTTCATTGCCGTCGCCGTTTAAGGGGGAAGTAGTTTTCTCATCCTTACCTGGCAACGACTTGAGTCCTTCAATGAATCCAGTTGCTGCCGGCTCAACACATTCTTCCAGTGCCCGCATGAGCTGTTTCATGTATGGCCCGCTATTTTTCCCTCCCAGCATCGCCTGTGCGGAATACTGGACCTGAACCCATCTGGAATCCCTTCCCTTGTTCTTTTCCGCAAACTCGACTATCTGTGTGAGTTTTACAGATAAGTTTTCCGATTCCTGTTTCCCGCAGTCCAAGTTTTCACTGGCCGCACCTTCTGTCGTCACTTTCTTGTCCTTCATGACAAATCCGTCCTTTGTTTCCATTTGTTTGATTCCGCTGGTACATAGGCGGATTGCTGCGGCGGAATGTTTACGCAGTCAATCCTTCTCATGCTTCCATAGGTTTCATTCATATTTGAGGCTAGAATGGTTCCAAAGGTAGCCACCCCCGGCGCAATAGGCGCAATAGGCGCATTATGTTTCGGATCTGAAATCCTGCCGGAATCAATCATATAATTACCCAACCCTTTAAAAATTTATTTTTTTCCAAATTCAAATTCAAAAACCATTGCGCCTATTGCGCCTATTGCGCCCCCCCCCTCAGTTTTGAGGCTGATTCTTCAAAATCCGCCAGGCGGTATGTTCAGAACGATTCACGCCTATGCGCCGGGTCTCCTTTATGATCCGCCCTTTCCATCCAGGGCTGCCAGAGAGCTTCCGCATCAGGTGCCCCAGGTGCTTTGGACTCTTGCATATGTTCTTAAAAACACCCCACCTGTGTCCAGCCAGATTCATGTAAAGTTCTCCTGCGGCAAGTGATTTCTCCGCAGTAGTGACCGGGAGCCAGCCATCTATCCATGTTTCAAGATGTTCGGCAAACTCGGTATTCGGATTGTGGGCGTTGATGAGCTCCAGGATGTCGGGATGATGGAACTCCCTGATCCCGAATCTGCCTTTGCGGAGTTCATCAGGGCATTCAGCTTCATCGATGAATTTCACGAAGGCGGGAACCGCATCAACGAGCTTCTTATAGAACGCCGGATACTCGAACTCGGAGCCAGTAGGGAATGGAACCGGTGGCGGATAAACCTTCAGGTAGATGATCTTGTCGGCATTGTTATCGTCTAGGGCAGGCAATATGAACCCGCTGTCAGGATCATCGTTTGCGCTCAGGGTGATCCTCCAGATAGGACGGGCGTTGATCACGTCCTTGCCTTTACGATGGAGGGGATATGTGCTGTTCGCAACGATCTCTTTCAGCTTATCCCGGAACAACTGCTTGTGCCTGGGATCGTCCTCAAGGTTGGCATCGCTCAGTATCAGGTGTTCAGCGCACCACATCTCGCCGTTGAACGTGCTCTTGCCCTGCAGCCACAGCGACGGATCGGCGCTCCTTCCGCCCAGGCACCTGCTGATTATGTCCTGCCCGAGTGTCTTGCCGACATCCTTTGGACCAACAAGGCCGAGCATCTGCCCAGGAAGATGATCGTGCGGATTCCGCATCGCACAACGAAACCTCCTCAGCCACTGAGCGAATGTCTTGAACTGAATATCCCAATGAGGATCATTTGCGCCTTTCCCGAGAAGATTCGAGAAGAACTCGATAAGGAAAGAAGGATCTCCGGAAGCTCCTTCATTGAAGTCCGGCCCCTTGGTGACAAGGATGCCGTAGCCGTTCTCATCATACAGCCCAACCGGCCTTCCGCAGAGCGTCCCCGCATAATCGACCCGGTTCTCTTTCTGGATTCGGAATAACTCGTTCTCCAGAGGCGAAGTTATCTCCCCCTCGTTTGGCCACGGGGTGAACCTGCGCTGCTTGAGATCCAATTCGACATCCTCCCGTGTCAGCCGGTGGTAGTTGCCGTCGCCTTCCCTGCGCCAGTAACCCTTTCCGTCAAAAAAAATACGGCTGCCTTCTGACTCCTCCCGGGGAACATGCGAGCGCTTGAATGCCTCCCTCATCTTGCTGACTTCTTTGCTCACAGTCTTTTCCACGACCTTTCTACGCAACTGGAAAATATTGCAAATATGCTCCATCATTGTGTCCACCACTATGAAATCCTCTTGGCTGAAGTATGCGGACATCTTGATCATCCTGTTCAGGGCCTTGTCCCTGCCAAGGTCGCCGAAGCAATTGGATTTCAATCTTGGAATTTCCGGTGCAAGAAGATTGGAGGCGAGATTAGCTGCTGTTGAATGAATATCCACCTGTCTCGCATCCATAGTGACCCGCTCAAAATATTCCTTGAAAACATTTCCTGCGGCCTCCTTCACGTCGTCTATGCCTTTTGGCTTGTCCAATGGGATTCTCGGGAGGAAAACCGGAATGGGATTCACCATTTCGGCAAATTTCATTACAGCCACTGAAAACAGATGGTTCAGGCACGTGTCGTTGTCACCTATGAAATAGATTTTCGATGGTTGTTCCTTGTCTAGAAGCGCCTCCAAATCAGGCAGAAGTTCACCATGCGCATATCCGTAGAACCCAGGAAGTGAGGCCGACTGGTAGTTTTCCTCGGCAAGTGCGAGGCTTTTGAATTCACCCTCGGTGAGATACAGCGGCTCGTTTGGTTTGTAGCTGCTGGCGAAAGGATATGGGATATAGACATGGCTTCCAGAATCCGGAGCCTGATAATATTTCATGTCCCCACGAGGTTCATCTAGACGCAGCCGCCCATACTCCTTGCCATTGATAATAATAGGACTTCCCTGAACATCCGAATACGGAATCCATATGCCCGATGCCGACAAGCCGCACAGGTTGAACGCCTCTTCCGGGTTGACATGTCTTATTCCTGCCCGGACAAGTGTGTCCCCGGAGATTCCCGGACGCTGAAATGCCGGGCTTGTTTCTTCAACTGCATTATCCATATTAACCGCCCTTTCTTAGAGCATTGGAACTGGTTTTGAGGATTCCTCCTGCCTGATCTGTGATTTCTGCAAGAGGCTCAAATTCCAATATCTCCTCCGGATGCATCCCCAGCACTCCTGCAATCCTTTCCGCAGTTTTCAAGGTCGGAACCAACCATCCGCATTCGTACCGGCTCAGCATTCCAGGTGAAACCCGGGCAAGCTTGGCCAGCTCCACCTGACGCATGCCGGATCTGATCCTCGCAGCTTTCAACTTAATCTTTTCCATAACGTCTCCTCAATCAAAATTGATGTTTCTATACACTATGGAAAAATGTTGCAAAAAGGGTTAAATTTGTGCATGGCACCTATGGGTAAACTCTTTGGGACTGGCGTGGGAACATGAAACATGTAAAACATCTGGAGATATCCGAAGCCGTGGAATGGTTCGGAGTAAGCCGCAATGTCCCCAGGAACTGGATAAAAGAAGGAAAGGTCTCTACAGTTGCCGGCAAGGGAGCTCAATCAGCCGAATTGATTGTCGTCCCTGTGATAAGCCTGACCCCAGCCGGGATCACCTACGTGAAATCGTTTATCAAGACTGCTGGCAGATACGGCTTCATCATGGAAACCCTCCAGGAATACGGGAAGCTATGGGAGGAGATAAATCTCAAGACCGCCTATATGATTGACATCGTCCTGTGTTTCGGACTGGATTACGGCATTTACACAAAAAAACATGAACTCCTATACGATGCAAGGATACCCACCTCAGAGTTCATAGCGAAGTGTCTGTCCAAAGGGATTGAATTCATTTCCGACATCACTTACAGCGAGCTGAAACAAGTAATTGAGAGGCAGCGAAGACTCCTGAAAGACCTGTCTCCGGTGATAAATGATTATATCTCCTGGGAGCACAGGATTGCCATACCGGAAAATATTCTTCCCGGGATTATGGCTGTATCTCGTATCGATGACTTTGAGAAATTGAAGTTCACCGCCGATGCCCTGAACATAAGTTATATCCTGAAAGCCCATAGATGCATAAGGGCGAAACCACCTCCATACAGGAGCCGCTATGAAAGGGAGCTTGATTGTATAAAAAAGGAATTCCCATATCTGCCGATAGATAAATACCTATACAGATTGACCTGTAGCTGCCTTGACGAGCACTTCTCAAAATACTCGGCAGAGACCGGCAGGACCCGTCATATTGACCATACACGTTCCATCATCCCTGAATTCGTATTCTACCTCATAGGGCACGGGATAATTGAGTTCCGGGAAAAACTGAACTTCAGGATTGACGGACTCATATCTGCAGGGATTAAAGATATTGAGAAAAAAATCTCATCATGTGAAAACGAGGACTCCCGTAAACTGTTGACAAGGGAGCTTGAGGTTGCGACCGGCATCTCCTGCAGGGTTTTGAAGGATTATCTTGGCGTCGAGTGGAAGAAGGTCGCATGTAATGTCCTTAAGGAAAGTGCGGCTTCATTCCGTTTGAAAAAAAGCAGGCTTCACCCGAAACTGCTGACGCTCCTGAATGAATATGACAAGGGGGTCAGGCCTTTCAACGGGGATAATATAAGGAGCCGCCAGCCCGTTGATACCACAGGGGATGAGGATGATAAAGGCACTGGAATTGAACCGGTGGATACTGCGGGCAGCGAAGGGGGGACCCCATACTGCCATGAAATGGATCCTGAAGACCTGGCCTTCGGAGATGGTGAAACTGGACAGGCCTGTGAAGTGGATGGGGGAGAATCCCCTGGGATGAGCATGGAGCTCCTGTGCTACTACTCATGTGAGGTGAGATCCTTTACCATGGATAAAATCAGTAGATTGACCGGACTGGATGAACCGGCCATAATATCCGCTGTCAAAAGTGTGGAGAAGATTATTAAAGGACCTGCCACAGAGGAAAAGGATGCATTTGTTGAAATGCTTGAAATGATGAAGGACATGGAAAGGGAGAGGAAGTCAATCACTGATGCATGGACATGAAGTTTTTCATTTGTCTACCATGGTGGAAATTTCAATGTATTGAAACATCATCCGTTACCTCACTTCCGGGCAAATTTTGCCCAGACGTTGCGGTGTTGAATAATTTTCCATCCAATAAACAGCCGCTGGTGCATCTCTTGGTTTGGTTGGAGTGGTGGGAGTCAGAGCCGTTTTTCCAAGACTTTTTACATATGGGCCTGAATAAAAGTCTTGCGAAACACCCCCTTCACTCCCACCACTCCCACCATCAGCACCGGTTGTAATTGAACCTGAAGCAATCCCGTTGGTGACTAGGGTGACAGTAGATGCTGGTTTTCCCACTTTCTCCCTAGGAAGGTCTCTAGGGGTTTATACGAAAAGCCTACGTCGTTGTCACCCAAGTCACCCAGATGCTGAAAAACTGTAATGAATCCCTTCACCTTCCATATCAATCACAGCAAGGGACTATAGATCCCGGGAACACCAAATATTTCCTGATCTTTAGAGAGGCCTTACTGTGGCTTAGAAATCTTATGAGACCTTGGTTTACAGGTTTAAAGTCAATTTTGAGGGGGTCTCCAATAATATGGAATAGGACTTTTATTAACAATTCTCAATGGTCCCTGGACAGGTTGGACAGATGTTTCACAACCTTCGCGTAGGGAGTATTCTATAGGAAACTTTGCAGAAGATGTGTCCAACCTGTCCAAAGTGTCCATTTTTGAGGCTGGACAGATGCCTGCCCAACCACCGGCATGTACGTCTCCTGCAAGGCCTGGCAGGCTTCAAATGGTATCCATCAACCATAATTGTGTGCCTAAATCAGGACTTGCGCTTATCTAAAATAAAGTGCATCAGGGAACAGGATTGATTATAACGCTTATGAGGTTAATTTTTAGGATGTTGTTGAGATATGATGTCTCAAGGCTTGGTTTTTGACCGGTAAATGGGGAGATTCCCATAATAATAAGGGGCGAAAAGGAGAATATGGTGGAAAACCAAGGCAAAACAATTGAGGTATGCGGCAAGCAACTCATCTGTGTTCATTGCGGAGGCAATAGATTCATTCACAGAGAAGCACAGTTAAACACTGCTGTCATGACATTTTTCGATATAGACTGGCTCAACAAGTCAGCTGAAGTCTTTGTCTGCTCTGCTTGTGGACGCCTCGAATGGTTCCTAGATCCAACTGTTTTGCCTGGAGATGATGCGGTGGAAGCAACGGAGTGTATGTCCTGCGGCGAAACCATTCCTGCGGGCCATGACAAATGTTCCAAGTGCGGATGGACGTACAAGCAATAGGAGTTTGAACCATTCTGGTGCTGGCAAACAGGCTTTGCCATCATACCGAAGATTAGCCGTTATTGGATGAATAATATGATTAAGACTATTCAATGGCTGAAGTTCAAGTTGACTCGGCCAAGGATACGGAATCTTGCCATTCTGGGGGGAATGCTTGTTCCCTTCTCCATGGTCGGCGTCCAGATTATGCATGTGCCCGGGACGGAACCGCACAGCCCTTTTGCTCTGATGTTCCTAATCTTTACCATCCCCGGTCAAATGCTTGGTTATGTACTGGATCTTATATTCGGATATGGGCATCGTCAATACATGGTCTCTTATGGACTATTCATTGCTGTATCCATGCTGGTAAATGCTTTCGCCTTTGGCGCTGTCGGAGCTTGGCGGGACAGTAAAGAAAAAGGGTTGCAGAACAAAACAGATGCATCTAATCCGGCTCCGTCGGAGAGATAATCTTAAACGTCCTCAATAATAAAACATGCTAGATCAAATTCCATCAGGGCGAGGAAGCTTTGTATCGAACAAGGGGCTCATTGTTTGGATCCTTTGCGGATTATTGCTTGGCGGATGGTGCCTTTTCATGATGAAATACTGTTTTAACTGGCAGAAGCAAGTTCAAGAAGAAGATTATAAAAACATACGAGAAAACATCTTAAAATGAGAACGAACATAGACCGGGGTGCCCTGATATTAGATGTTCGGCTCCAGTCAATAGGACGTTCCCCGTAATAAAAAAGTGGAGAAAAGACAATGATGAAAAAACTTATGATCGTGTTTTTAGGGTTGTCCTTATGTGGAATCACAGTAAAAGCGGAGAGTCCAGCTATGAATAAATTTATTGGCACGTGGTATGTGGATGTTGATAAAACACTAGTGGAGGTTAAAAATGATCCAAGGAGTGCAGGCACCGATCCTCAGACAATGAGGAAAATGATTGAGCTCATGGCAGCTATGACAACTTTCGAGGTCACCGACACGTCGATCTCATATGTCACCGATATGCATGCATTATATCCCAACGCAAAAACCGACAGCCTGCCTAAATCCCCTGTGATGCCGTATACAACGGCTCAGGCATCAGATGCTTCCACCACGGTCAAATGTTCAAAGGGTGGCAATCCGATTGAAATAGCCTTCTCTCTGATAGACGTAGGACATATACGGGCTAAATCCACCGAGTCTCCGGAATACAATCATGTAGTTTGGCAAAAGGACAAATATATACCTCCGTCAACGAAAGGGGAGAATAACAATGTTGGGACTTCGGACAAGGATGTTGTTGCTGTAGTTCTGGGGAAACCTATTGGGCTCAAGGCAAAAGGTCAGATGAAAGGTATGATTTGCAGGGCTCTTCTGGATAAATATGCTAAAGACAATAACATTGAACCTACAGAGCCCGAGATAGATGCTTTCGTTGAAAAAACCGAAGAGCTGAAACGGCAGAGGGAAATGGATATGGAAAGAGAAAAACAAGATCTCCTAATTGCTCTGAAGGATAACACTCTCATTGACAATGAGCGGAAAAAGAAGGAGAAGATGTTGGAGACAATTGAAAAAACTTCAAAAATGAACGCTGAAATCAAGGAACGGACAAAGGGAATGGAAGAACAAACTAAATTTGCACAGCGGCAAATGGCTCAAGGATTTGTTAAAGGCTGGAAAATAAATAAAGCTCTTTATGAAAAGTACGGGGGAAGGGTGATATTCCAGCAAGCCGGGTCGGAACCTCTTGATGCTTATCGGGATTTTCTAAGAGAACAAGAAAAGAATGGTGCATTCAAAATCATGCATAAAACCGATGAGGATGATTTCTGGAAATACTTTACAGATGATGCCATGCACAGATTTTATTCAAAAGACGAAGGGGCAAAGTTTATCAACACTCCCTGGTGGATGACGAAGAACCCCGCAAAATAACAAAAAAGGAATGTAGGATGGTTTTGGTGTTTCCAACTCGCCAAGGGTAGGAGGGCGTACTCATCAGTCAGAAATAAGTCACCCACCCTCAGGCACAACATGCCTTTAGCCTCATTCAGATGCCAGTACACCACGCCAACCTTTTTCCCCGCCGGTGCCTTCTGTGAGAGGGTGCCGAACACTGGAATAAACGGATTCCTATCCGTTGGTCACCTCCACCGGATTGAAGATCACGCAGGTTCGGTCCCTGTCCTGCCATCCTTCCTTTTTACAGGAACTTCCACCTTTTCAATGGTATATCCGCCCATGCCAATATCCCGCACCTCCCACAGTATACCGCAGTAAGGGTCTATAGATTCTGGAAAAACCCAATATTTCCAGATCTTTATATGGCTTACTGTGGTCACGTGGTTATTGGGAATCAAGAGCGTCTCCAGTTTACAGGTTCACATCCGAGCTTGCCAGGAGCCTGTCCATAGAACGGGTGTGGAAGATCGGTTCCACCCGCACCTCCCGCAGTCGCCGCAGTAATGGGGTATAGACTTCTGGAAAAAACATGTTTATTCTGTTCTTTAGGGGGTGTTACTGCGGGAACTGCTGGAACCATTGGATCCGCCGCTGCTTGTTTGAAGTTCCAAACAGGTTTGAGGCTAATTGGTGGGTTTGGTGGCTTTGAAAGGGTGTTTTCCACTAAAACCTCGCAAGAAGGATTCAGCTGGGGGTTTATAGGAAAAGGGCTCTCCAAAGCCACCAAAGCCACCGAATTGAGGCTAGAATCATTTTTAAAAGAGTACGTGATAATGCCGTCGTGGCCTTTTCCCTGTTTGATTTTCAGCACTTCAGCCAAGTGTGGCCATATCTTGGAAACACTTTTGGCAATCTTCTTCGTTGTCCAGAAAGTCCCGTCAAAATCAGGATTATTAGCAATTAATGATGCTTTCAGTTCTGCCGCCGTTCCAGTGAAAGAGCCTCTATTGTTAACATAGGACAGTATTGCCGTGCCTATGTCGCAGTTTTCCAGGTTGAACAGGTGCTTGTCCTGTTCGGCTCTGGTTAGCGCCTTTATGCTTTCAGTTTCGCGGCCAAGCGCCCTTCCGGCCCTTATTGCGAATGTTGCAAAGTCCGGATGTCGCTTGTTTAATCCGGCCTTGACAGGATTTGCATCTGCCAGGACTTTTGAAAGTGTCTGACATATCCAGGACAGCCCGGCATCACGCGTAGCCGTTATATCTGCGGATAGTTCGGATTCCAGCGTTTCACCTTCCCTTCGTTTGACCCTTATGACAAGGATCCTGTCCGCAAGTCCCGAGTCTTCGGCAAATGCCGGATTCATGCTTGTCAAAATAATCCAGCTGTTTGCCCGCAGATTCACCATTTGCGAGGATGTTTCCCCGTTCTCATAATTCCGTCGCTTTTGCTTTGAACCGTTGGTGGAAGCCGCCGCCAGCGCATCAGGAAGCCATTTTATGCGTGTGTCCACGTTGTCAAAGCAGGTCAGGCCCCCAGCGTTAAGGCTGCACCAGAAATTGTCTTCGGCCTTGCCTGAGTCATTTTTTGCGCCGTCATCCAGCTTGTGGATCCTGGGTTGTATTCCGAGAAGCTCGAAAATGGCGACCGCCAGGCGAGTCTTCCCTGAGCCGATATCACCCGTCAGCACAATGACCGGCTTTGTTCTCTGATTGGTCGGGAGTGCCAGTGTCCAAAGTTTTAACAGGTCATTGGCATAATCGCAATTCTCGTCCTTGCTCATATTTGAGAATACACGGCAGGAGGTGAACGGGTCACGAGGCTCTGTCATCTTCCATGGCGGGAGCGTGTCGGATTCGAGGAAGAGGATATTGTCCGTGCCGTTGTCGCACATCTCGTATTTTCCGGGAGTCACCTTCACTATATGTCCGGCACCGCATGACATGTACGTGGCTCCGCCCCTTCCGGCCCAGAATTTTTCCGGCACTATTCCAGGAGATTTTATCAGGCACTCGTCCAAGATGGAATCATAGATGTATTTATATGCCGACTCAGCCCGGTTTATCCCTGCAAAGGTGGCAAGCCATGACTGGAATTCGTCCGACTGCATGAATGTCAGCCGCCTTGTCAGGGAGTTGAAAAACATACAAGTCTCAAAGTTTTTGAACTCCGAATTATGAAACAGTTTCCCATGAGTTTTTATAGCAGCTACCGAAGCCTCGGCCATGAGCTTGTACCTCTCGTTGGCCGATAACCCCTTTGTAGAATGAATCTTGAAAAACTCAGCCTGCAACGCGGTATTTCCCTTGTCGTCGATGTATTCATTATTTTCTGAGCTTTTGTTTTTTACTATTGGGAAATCCTTTTCCCGCTCCACCCTCCACCCATTCTTCATCGCCATATCTAACAGACTGGCAACGGTTATTCCTCCATCCCCCTTGAACGAACTCCATTTGGACTCGCACTCGCCTTCCCTGTACTTGGAACTTTTGGAACTCCATCCGTCCCATAACTCAAGCCCTTGAGATGCATTCCAGGAGTGAAGGGCCATTCCGATTTTGAACCAGTCATCGTAACCGCAGTCGGGATCCAGATGCTCCAGAGCCGAAACAACTTTTGTTTCATCTGGAACAGACATCCCATGAAAGCTGGATTTATGTAAAGTAATCTCCTTCCTGTGTGGAGGATTCAGGAGTCCAGTAACCCATTCAGGCAGACTGGCTATTGGGAGTTCTTTCACAACTTCGTAATTTATGCCGCCTATTGAAGAGCCGGCTGCGATGACATACCCTCCATCACCGCGAGTATCCAGCCCGGAACCTAGCTTGTCCGTGGAGTTCCTTATGCCAAGTTTCCCCTTGTAGTATAAATGGAAGCCTCCGGTCGGAGTTTTTACGGTATAGGTCTCCGGTAGTCTTCCATGCTTTACTTCAAGTTCCTCAAGCACTGCGCTGCCGTTTTTGCCACCCTTGTTGTCGATGTCGATCACGCAGATTCCTGAAGACCCTCCTGTGGCAATGCCAATGTTAGCTGTCGGATGGTCAAGCCACCATTTACTGACCTGAGCCGTGTCTGAGGATGCATCCTTGCATCCGTGCATTGTGATTGGTTCCTTACCTCCAGTCCTGCAAGGGAACACTGCGAATCCGCATCCGGCAAGGTCAAGTGCGGCGGTCATGAGTTCATTACCTGGAGCGGGGTCTGGTCGATTGAACCCGGGACATTCCGGGGCTATATTAGTAGTATTGAGACATGAATTCTGATCAGGGACGCTCCGGACGGTCACCACCGCCGGGGCGTTTTCATTTATGGGAGTATTCATATTGCCGCCCTCCCTGCGAAACGCCTGGGTTCTTTCCCTTCAGACATGGAAAGAAGCAGATGCTCAAGGTCGGGAACATTGTATAGCCGCCGACCCTGCTGGCGCGGATCTAGCTTCACCGTGCGGATGTACCCTTCGGCAACCCATCTTTCCAGGTGGCGGTGTCCGATGTTGAAGCTGTTGAGGAGATTGGATCTGTGGAGCCAGGCTACCGCCTGCCCACCCGACGTGGTCTTAAGGTTGCTCATTGAGCGCCCTCCGAACTGACGCCCTGGGTCGAATGAAAAAACGACAGCCAAGGCAAAACCTCGGCTGCCGTCAAGATTCCTGCAACCTAAAATTTAATTTCCGGGTCAGCGACCAGCGGATACATCTTGCTGATGATCCCCATCTCATCGCCATAGGCTCTTAACCAAAATGGCAACTTCGGCAAATTATTTCAAACCGCATTTAATATATCATCAGTCGGGTGATTTTCAACCCTTCAGTTAATCTTGTCAACGGCGTTCTTGTACCTCATGATGTCTTCGACAAGGTAGACGGAGTTTGTGCTCGCAGTGGCATGTCCAAGTATGCGCTCCCTGTCAATATCGGACACCAGTCCCCTTGTCATTTCGGTGTTCGCATAGACCCGCCATGAATGGAATGTGAGCTCCGGATGGATTTTCTTGACTGCGATATTGAACCTTTTTGAGAACTCATGCCCGTATTTGATGCTGGTCCCGGAAAGCCTGTCGCCGCATCTGGGGAACAGCCTGCCGCTGCCCACTTTTGCAACGAAGTCTTTTATCACGGGAAGTATCTTCTCTGAAACCGGCACCATCCTCACGGAGGATTTGTTCTTTGTATCCCTGCAGATGTCGAAGCAGAGGATGCCGTCCCTGATGTTGACATCTTCGGCATGGAGCTGGCACACCTCCGCGAGGCGCATGCCGGTATACCTGGATATGAGGGGGATCAGTTTCCATTCATCCTTCCCGATGTTGCGGGCGCAGGGCATTTCCATGATCTTGCCGGCCTCATCATGCGTCGGTGCGCGTTTGTGCTCCTGCTCCTGGGACTCAAGATAGTTGTTCAGCTTCTTGAAGGGCATGGATATCCTCAGCAGTTCATTCTCTATCGCCCAATCGTACATCTGCTTCGCCAGTATGAGGAAGCCCATAACGGAATTATGGGACAGTGTCGGGTTCCATTCGCTGGAGAGGATATCCTCAAGCGTCATTTTTTCAATTTTATAGCTCCATGCCCTGGGAAGCATCAGTGCGGTATCCACGAAATATTTGATCCTGTCGTGGGTGACTTCTGACGCAGGGGTGTCATCGCCCAGTATGAAGCAGAGGCATTTAAGGGATGCGCCGTATTTCGATATGGAGGAGGACTTCCTCTTTGACTTCACCTGCAGATGCTCAAGGTATTTTTTGCACAGCTCCCGGAGGGTGACGCTGTTACCTGCCCTGACCGTCCTCAGCCTGAGGGCCGGAATAATGGCGTTCAGCTCCTCGGTGAATTCGGTTTCCGCCTCGACAAGCATCTGGGCTATGCCCCTCAGCATGTCGATGGAATTGTCGTAGGTCAGTATTTTCGTTATGTACCTGTCACGGAATGTCCGCGCCACCTTGTACTCGGAGGTCTTAAGGGAGATCCTGACTTTGCGCCCCGACAGCTTCTCATTGCTGAAACCTTTGGGGAACGTGAAGTTGAGATACCAGCAGTTGCCCTTCTTGAGGAGATTCTTCGTATCCATGTCCGCACCTTCTGTTTTTGTTGAAAACTTATGGTGCAGAATTTGGACACTTTTCTTTTTCATATTGCGTAACTGCTTGATAATTAGCTAGTTATAAAATATGGCGGAGAGGGAGGGATTCGAACCCTCGATACCGTAAACGGTATAGCGGTTTTCGAGACCGCCGCATTCGACCACTCTGCCACCTCTCCGCTAGAACGACAAACTCAACTCTTCAATTAAATCCCTGATCTGCTGTTTCAAAAACCTTTTGCCCTCAGACGTCTTAAGATATTTCTCACGCCTTCTGGCATCAGATTCCTTGGTATATGCTTCATAATGTAAAAGCTTTAAAGGTCTTCTGTCGCGTGTTGATTCAACTTTTCCCGCATTATGATCCTTGACCCTCTGCCTCAAATCAGATGAGAATCCAGTATAGAACTGTCCATTGTTTTCAAGTAATATGTATACGTAAAACATCATTTATTAAGGTTTTCGCCCAGTCATCCGACGGGGCGCCCCGCCGAATGGCGGGGCGAGACCGCCGCATTCGACCACTCTGCCACCTCTCCGCTAGAACGACAAACTCAACTCTTCAAGTAAATCAATTAAATTAGGCGGCCAAGGGGCCGCAACTTTTTAAAATAGTTACAGAGATACAAAGGCACAGAGGCACAGAGGCACAAAGTTTTTGAAAAATGCCAAATATCGAACATGTTGGAGTTCACAACTTCAGTTGTGTCTTTTTCTTTAAAACTTGGCCACTCTGTCACTTGGTCACTTTGAAATTCCTATACGTGAACCGTAAATAATAGAGGCAGATTCATGATTTGCAAGCAAAAAGGTAAATCAAATGACTTTCAGCTCGGCATCTCCCGGAATATAGAGCGGATGCACCGGATAACCTTCCTTGGTCTTGCCGAGGCAGTGCAGCGTTTTCCCATGGTCTGAAAGGAGGGAAATCACCTTGTCCGATCTGCCGATGTGCTTGCCATTGCCACCCCAGCAGGCGACAACGAGCTGGCACTTGTCGGAGGTCTCCTTCAGCCACCTGTTGTTTTCCGGGCCGGTGGGATCGCTTTCCATCTTCATCACTTTCGGATCAGTGGCCCTGAACGCGAAGATGTTCAACATGTAGAAGCAGTTATAGCCGTGTGTCACGCAGAATCCCTTTATGCGCCTCAGCGTAGGATCGAGCTGCTGTTCGTCGGCAGTGGAAGGGTTGAGGCCAATCCACATGCAGGCCCTTTCCGGCATCAGGTCGTCCCAGCGGTGCTTCAGGACATACCTGTATTTCCTGTCTGGCGAGAATATGCAGTCGTTGAACATGTTTTATCTTTCATTCCTTACGTGATTCATTCTGAAGAGCCATTAAGCAAATCTGACGGCTTGACTCCCGGACACTTGTAGATCGGATGGTACAGGAACCTCATACGTCCATTGTCTATCGCATTTGCCGGACAGTAGTTGATGCATCTCAGGCACTGCTGGCATTTATTGCTCCAGGCTGGAAACCCTTCGGTTCCGGCACTGATATTTTTGAGAGGGCATAATTTGATGCATAACCCGCAGCGCGTACATTTATTCTTGTCCGCTTTAAATCCTTTGCCGAGCCAGCCGCTTCCGCAGTTACGGAACATTTTCTCGGCCATGAACTGGAAAACATTCAGGAATGAGGGAAGCGGCGGCCATTTTGCATTACCTTCGGCGACTTCCTTTGCGAAGTTCGCAATTGCGGGTTTCACACGTTCCCTTATTTTCGCGTTCCTGTTCTCGTCGGAATACTGGTGTATGAAATTCGGGGGCATTATGAATTCCCTTACCGCCAGCGGACTGTATCCTTTTTTCTTGAGCAGATAATGGAACGGCCCCTTCACAAGCCCTGAAAAACCGGCAAGGGTCGAGATTATTATTACGGGTGTCCCCTTTTTGGTTTCCGGTAGGCTCCTGAGCCAGTCACATATGAAAGGAGGAGCCGTCTGCGAATAAACCGGAAACGCGATGCAGAGCACCGTGTCGTCGGGGATTTTTTCCGGGACAGGCGACGGCAGTGGAATGATTTCGGTCGCAATCCCGTATTTGCTGATTTCAGACGCAAACGCATTAGAGACAAACAACGTATTACCGGTGCCGGAGAAGAAGTATAGCAATATTTTTTTATTCAAAATCATAAAAAAATATACACGGGAAACCTATAAGTGGAACTGCAGGACAATATTTTTCGCTCCGAAAAATATAACGGGTTGAAAAAACGCCAATTATCCGTATGTTTTGACCTGAAGAATATTAAACCATAAATCCAGGGAATTTACATATATGGCGGAAAACAACGATACCAATAATCCGGATGCAAATTTCGAGAACGAAATGCAGAAACTGACTGCACGTGCGAAACAGGTGCTGGTCCTCTCCCAGAAAGAGGCAATGCGTTTCAACCATGACTATGTAGGCACCGAACATCTCCTCCTCGGACTTCTCAGGCTTGGACAGGGCGTCGCAGTGTCCGTACTCAAATCAATGGGGCTCAATCTTGACAGCCTCCGCATAGAGGTCGAGAAGAATTCCGGCACCGGCGGCGGTACGCAGCAGCAGGGAGCACCACCGTTCACGCAGCAGCTCAAGAAAGTCCTGATCCTTTCCGCAAAGGAGGCGAAGGCGATGAACTATAACTTCATCGGCACCGAACACCTTCTCCTCGGCCTTTTGCGCGAGGGCGAAAGCGTGGCTTCACGCATTCTCAGGAACATGAATATTGACTTGGACAAGGTGCGCCAGGAAGTCATCAAGGCCCTTGACCCGAATTATCTGCCGGGCTTCGAAGGCGGAGCGGTTCCTGGAGCGAAAGCCGATACGCAGGGCGCCGAAGCTTTGAATGCCCTCCAGGCGTTCGGCAGAAACCTTACGGATCTTGCTGCGAAAGACGCCCTTGACCCGGTCATCGGCAGGAAAGACGAGATCGAGCGCGTGATCCAGGTCCTTTGCAGAAGGACGAAGAACAACCCTGTCCTCATCGGCGAGGCGGGCGTCGGAAAAACCGCGATTGTCGAAGGGCTCGCACAGGCCATCCATGCAGGAAAAGTACCCAGGATTCTCAGGAATAAAAAAGTTTTCATACTTGACCTTCCGCTCATGGTCGCCGGGACAAAATACCGTGGACAGTTCGAGGAAAGAATCAAGGCTGTCATCGATGAGATCAAGAATTCCGGGAAGGTGATTATCTTCATTGACGAACTTCACACCCTTGTAGGTGCCGGTGGAGCCGAAGGCGCGATGGATGCCGCAAACATCATAAAACCCGCCCTTTCACGCGGCGAGCTTCAATGTATTGGCGCCACTACAATGAATGAATACAGGAAATATATTGAAAAGGATGCCGCCCTCGAACGCAGATTCCAGCCGATTACCGTAAATCCCCCAAGCGTGGAAGACACCTATGAAATCCTGAAAGGGCTCCGCCCAAGCTATGAAAAACATCATAATGTAAAGTTCACCGATGCCGCATTGAAAGCGGCCGCCAGACTTTCCGACCGCTATATCTCCGGGCGGTTCCTGCCTGACAAGGCGATTGATGTGATGGATGAAGCCGGCGCCAGGGCCCGTATAAACGTCATGGATGACAATCCGGATTTCAGCAAGTTCGAGGCCGAACTCACCAAGGCGCAGGAAGCGAAAAAGGAGGCCATAAACGCACAGAAATATGAGGAGGCCGCAGTCCACAGGGACAAGGAGAAAACCTTGAAGGCTGAACTGGACAAGAAAAAGGAATCATGGGAGAAAGGGCAGACCGACAAGGTGCCTACAATAGACGTTGACGATCTCGCGCAGGTGGTTGCGAAGTTCACAGGTATCCCGATACAGCAGATGGAGGAGGGAGAAAGCGAACGCCTTCTCAAAATGGAAAAGGAGATCACCAAGACTGTCATAGGCCAGGCGGATGCCATCAAGGTCATTTCACGGGCCCTCCGCCGTTCACGCGCCGACCTCAAGGACCCTAAGAGGCCTATCGGCTCATTCATTTTCCTCGGTCCGACCGGCGTGGGGAAAACCCTTCTTGCAAAATCACTTGCCGAATTCATGTTCGGGGATCCCGACGCGCTCATCCAGATTGACATGTCCGAATATATGGAGAAATTCAATGTAAGCAGGCTCATAGGTTCACCTCCGGGCTATGTGGGACATGATGAAGGCGGACAGCTTACCGAGAAAGTCAGGCGCCGCCCGTATTCGGTGGTGCTCTTTGATGAAATTGAAAAAGCCCATCAGGATGTGATGCATCTCCTCCTCCAAATTCTAGAGGAAGGCCAGGTCACGGATAGCCTTGGCAGACGCATCAATTTCAGGAACACAATAGTCATCATGACAAGCAATATCGGTGCTGAACAGATCATGAAGGGCGGCGGAATCGGATTTGCCACGGATACTGATTCGCTCGATGCAGAATCTTTTGACAAGGTGAGCGGGCGCCTCATAGAAATAGCTAAAAAACATTTCAAGCCCGAATTCATGAACCGCGTAGATGAAATAATTGTCTTCAGGAAACTCAACAGGGACGACCTGAAGGAAATTGTGTCCACTGAAATCGCAAAGGTCACCGGCAGGCTGAAAGACAGGAATCTTATCCTGAATATCGCGCCTGAAGTCCTGGATTTCATCATCGAAAAAGGCTACAAGCCCGAATACGGTGCAAGGCCGATAAGAAGGGCTGTCCAGCAGTATCTGGAGGACTCGCTCGCCGAGGAAATCCTCAAAGGGACTGTCACTGAAAACACTAATATTGATGTGATGCTTTCAGTAGATAAGCTTGTCTTTGTCCCGAATCACACCGCGATTGAGCCAGTTTCAGACTCCACGGTGAAAACTCCTGAAAAAAAGAAAAGAACCGCCAGGAAGAAAACAGGTGTTTAGCCTGTATTTAGAGCCCGTCCACAAAAAACAGTTTTAAGTGGGAACGTCCCTCTATTTAGTTTTGCCCTTCTCCTGTGCAGCAGGGAGAGGCTTGAGTTTGCGGTCGACTTCCCACTGGGAGATGGTCATGTCCAGGAGCTTTGATGCGCCTCCGGACGGGATGGCGTCCTTCGCCAGCACTACGTAAGGGGCCGCAACAAGGGCGCATCCAGTTTGTCCTTCTGAAACCCACATCGACTTATATCCGATGAATACTTCCTTGTACTTGGCGTTATTGTCCTCGCCGCAGCGGAGGAAGCATTCTACGATATTCCCGACAAGCTTGTCGAAGTATTCCGTACGCTTCTCGTCAGACTCGAAAGCCGGGCATGAGCCGCAGTCTTCGATGAAGAGATTGGAATCCTTCTCCCGATCCTCGGCAATAGCGATTGCGATTGCCGACCAGATGATGCAGGGCCCTTTGACGGATATGTCCTTTGCAGCGCAGATCACGTGTGCGCCTGGCAACATTGGATAACGGCGCTGGGTGTTTGTTCCGAAAAGCCGGGCTCCCGCATCGAGGAGCGGATCGGCTGAATAGACCAGGAGCTTGCCGCCGTCCTTGCGCTGCCGCTCAAAAATAGGCTTCGCCGTGCCGTCGGCCAGCTTGTCTGATTTAGCGAGGTGGTATCCCCAGACAAGTCCGTTAAATCCGTTGAATGATGAAGCCGTTATCATGTTGATCTGGCCAATGTAGGTGTCATTCGTTTCAGCGCGGTCATATGCGACAATCCCTTCAAGCACAGGATCCATGTCGCTGGTGACAACACCGACCCCTAGCGTCAACACGGATATATAGCCGTTGCCGGACGCACCGTTGTTGCCATAGCCGTCGCAGTATTTCGCAAATGGACTTACCGCTCCGGAAACGACCCCAGTCGGCGATACAGATTGCCCTTCTTCCGGCGGTATTCCCCTGCAGGCGCATGCAGGGGTATGGCAAACAGCATGACAATTCTAAGGAATTTAAATAACTTTTCCATATACTCATTACCCCCCTGTTTTATTTATCTATGTTCTTTCATATGCGGTCCGATCCGAATACCGTTAAGTTAAGGTTAATCCGAGAGTAGCGCGGGTCTATCTGACCCGCGAATATCGGGTCAGATAGACCCGAGTTACTTGTGGAAGCCCTTATCTTAGAGCCATTCTGATCAGATCCGTTTCAGAGCAATCGACCAGAGTGTTCATGGCTTCTTCGATTTTTTGCCATAGGTAATTCCACCACCGCCCCAATGACCTGCATCAACGATTACAGCGACAATGAAAAGCGCCAGCCAGCCGCCTGACAGCATATGATTGTTGTTCAGCATGGCCGCCATGTAGGCGAGTGTCGTATACGGCATGAACACGAATCCCAGGATCGGCCATAATTTGGTATCGAATGAACGCCCGAACCATCCCGTGAACAGCAAGGCAAAAAACATCATTACCCGCGGCACGGCCAAGGCGACAGTTGCAAATATGCATCCCATCTCTTTTCTCCTTTGTTGGCGAACTTCTTGTCATGAGTCCGCAGTACATGCATTGTAAAATAGAACATCCGAATCCCGGAAATCAAACGACAGCCAAAAACACATGGTGCACGACGTGCCACCCTACAAACTTCGCATTTCCAAAAGGGTCAGCCCCTTTTCAGTTTAAAGTTCGGAAGTTAAATAAGAAGTAGGCCAAGTCTCGATGAGACTGGCATTCCTGAAGCGGCTTCATCGAAGCCTGCTATACACAGATACCAGCTCAGCAGCTCTCAAACTTAAAACCTGAGACTTAAAACTTCCCTAACATAACCCCGCGGACTGCACGAATATTAACTCTTACACGCCGAAAACAACCCTAAAAATGTAAGCGTTAAGCTGGGTGCCTACTGTCAGACAAGCTGACAGTGGAATTAGCTCCCCCGTGGGTTTATCCCACGGGAAGTGAAGATTGGGAGGCTAACGGCTACGCCATTAGCCCCACAATCTTCTTCTCCTGCCAGATAAACTGGCAGGGGGAATGAATAAACACCCAGCTTAACGCTTACCTAAAAATTGCTTCTAAGTCCATATTTTCCGCCAAATTACTGCACAACCAATTGTCTTTATTCATCTTAAGTGCTAACGATACCGGTAATCTAACAAAGAATTTTCTTCGGAAATTATTTGAGAAAATATAGACGGGCCGATGAAAAGTATTTTTAAAAATACTTTTCGAGCAACGTCTAACTACTGATTGCTATTGGGCACCGTGGTTGCCGTCGTTGTTGATGCAGATCCTGTTCCAACATCATTTGTCGCTGTCACTTTTAATGTATAGGTTGTACCGCCTGTTAGACCAGTCACCGTTATAGGGCTTGACGCCGCAGTTGCCGTCCTGCCACCCGGACTCGATGTCACGGTGTATTTCGTGACAGGGATACCGCCGTCGATACTCGGGGCGTCGAACAGGACAGTCACCTGTGTGTTTGCGATTTCAGTTCCTTTGATAACCGGAACTCCGGGCAACGTGGCAGGCGTTACTGCGTTGGATGTCGCCGCATCTCCTTTTCCGTTCTTGTTGCTGGCCCGGACTTTGAAGGTGTATTCCGTGCCGTTTTCAAGTCCGGTCACAGTTATCGGGCTTGCCGTCCTGGTGACTGAGGTGACACCATCCAGGGAAACGGTATATGATGTGATCGGACTGCCGCCGTTTGCAGGAACTCCGCCTGCGGCCACAGGAGCGGAGAATGAAACAGTCGCCTGTCCGTTGCCTCTTGCCGCCTGTACCTTGGTCGGTTTGCCCGGAACCGTTGAAGGTATTACCGCGGCCGTGGATGCCGCAGGACCTGTTCCGGCAAAGTTTGTCGCCGTCACCTTGAAAGTATAAGCTGTGCCGTTTGTAAGTCCGGTTGCGGTTATGGGGCTTGAGGTAAAACCTGTGACCGGTATGGCGCCGGGATATATGAACATGGTGTAAAACTGGATCGGACTTCCATTTGCCTTAGGTGCTGTGAAGGTGACGGTCGTCTGTCCATCGCCTGGAACCGCAGTTAAGGCAGTGGGGGCGCCGGGTGCGGCAGCTGAGGGAATTACACTATTAGAAACGGACGATTGCGCACTTTTCCCGATCAGGTTTTCCGCAGTCACCGTGAATGTATACGGAGTGCCGACTGTCAGGCCGGTGACGGTTATCGGGCTCGAGCTGCTGCCTGCGCGCGTGGCCTTGATGCCTTCAGGATCCGAGGTGACGGTGTATGACGTGATCGGACTGCCGCCGTTTCCTGGTACATCTCCTACGGCTGCCGGAGCAGTGAAGTATACGGTCGCCTGTCCGCTGCCTTTTACAGCCGTTCCAATTTTCGGGGCAAAGGGCACTGTCTCCGGAGTCACACGGTTGGACCGTGCAGACGCAGGGCCTGTTCCAACATCGTTTGTCGCCGTAACCTTGAAAGTATAGGCTGTGCCGTTTGTAAGTCCGGTTACAGTTATCGGACTTGTGGCACCTGTGGCTGTCATGCCTCCTGGGCGCGAGGTCACGGTGTACCCTGTGATCGCAGTGCCGCCATCTGACTCCGGAGGAACAAAGGAGACAGATGCCTTGCCGCCAGCCGGATCAGCGATGGTGCTTGCGCTGACACCGGTAGGAGCGCTAGGCCTGCAGGCGGCCGGTGTTACAGTGATTGAGGACGACGCTCCTGCTCCGATCGCATTGTTCGCCCTCAGGTTGAACGTATATTCGATATTGCTCAGACCTGTCACAACTATCGGGCTTGACGCCTTGGTGATTGTAACACTGCTTGCCGGAGTAACGAAAGTCAATGTGTACGATGTGACCAGCATGCCGCCATTGGATACCGGCGCCTTGAAGGCGATTGTCGCCTGAAGGACGCCCGGAGTTGCAGTTACGCTGGAAGGCTCATCCGGCACCGTCGCCGGAATCAGACTTGGCGACCATGCCGATGAAGGTCCTGTTCCAATCCCGTTGGTTGCCGTCACACTGAACGAATAGGCAGTTCCGTTTACAAGTTCGCTTACAGTTACAGGACTTGCGTTACCAGTTGCTGTTATGCCTCCTGGACGCGAAGTCACAGTGTATCCCGTGATCGCAGCGCCGTTCGCCGATGGTGCAGTAAAGCTGACGTTTACGCTCTTGGTGCCATTCCTCGCGGCGACCACCGCCGTAGGCGCGCCGGGAACGGTGGCTGTCGGAGTTACAGGTGCGGAAGGATCCGATGGAGAGCCCGGGCCATTTGCATTTGCCGCCGTCACTGTAAATGTATACGGGATATTATACGTCAGGCCGGTGATGGTTATCGGGATTGAACTGCTGCCGGCGCGCGTGGCCTTGATGCCTTCAGGATCCGAAGTGACGGTATATGACGTGATCGGACTGCCGCCGTCTTCCGGAGCGGTGAAGGAAACAGTCGCCTGACCGTTTCCTCTTGTGGCGCTTACATCAGTCGGCTTCCCTGGAACTTTACCCGGGCTTTTCCCGAAAACAGCCCCTACGGTGATATCCTCGCCCGGATGTATCGTGATTGAGCATTCCCCCTGCCCTTTGCCGGCGCCGGTCCAGCCTGTGAAGACGAATCCTATGTCGGGGGTGGCTGTAAGGACAACTGTTTCAACCTTCTTGAAGTTCGCACTGCAGGAATAGCTGTCAGGTCCGCAGAATATGGCGGCAGGGGATGAGGAGACAGTTCCGAAACCGAGGCCGGACTTGGCGACGGTAAGCGTCGAGAGCGTCGACGAAAGTGGAAATGTAACCGTGTCGGCTATGATAGACGGTTTATGGACTTTGGCATTCTCATCGGAATCCGTTTCCACGGAGGCTACGAAAATTTCCTGTGCCGTCGCCGTGTTGTTCTCCGGATCCACCGTGACTTTCAGATATCCCAGCTGCCTTGTCGCCCCGTACCGGTACGACGCCGCATGGGGGGCCCCTTTGTCAAGGTTCGTAAATACGCCCCCGGCATTGCCGACGACGAAATAGGGGATCCCATCCACAGAGTATCTCTGGTAATTATGCGCATGGCCTGAGAAGTTTGCGCTGATATTGCCGTCCTGGAACAGTGTCTCCCATGGCTGGAGGTCGGGATTGAGCGTAGACCTGCCATAATTCCAGATCGGATGGTGTTGTATTGTAAATGTTCCCGCCATGGTGTTGTCCAGCTGCTCCTTCAGCCATGTCGCCTGGCTCTTGGCGAGTGGCAGGGAAGTTTGCGGATCAAATCCATCGGAATTGTTGGGATCGGGAGAGTTGAGAAAGACAAAGCGGATGCCGGAACAGTCGAAGGAATAATTCAGCGCCCCATTCTGGGGTATGTTAAACGTATCATGGTACTGGGCGGCGTCGGTAGGCATATTCAGGCCGGTTGAGTCCGGCTGATGGTATTCATGGTTCCCTATGGCATGGAAAATGGGGAACTTTGCGAGCATCCCGTCGCCATACTTGAAATAGGTGGTCCACAAGGCCTCTTCATCGTGGCTTGCGTAGTCTCCGCCGTCGAGGATGAAAAGCGGATCCGTTTCAATTTCTGCAATGGCATCGGCCACATATTTGAACCGTTTCTCCTGCGCATGGCTGTCGCTGATGACAAGAAACGTGAAGGGTCCGCTGACCGGCATCGTCCTGAACGTGCGGGGGAGGCCGAAGACGTCCGGCTTGTCGGGCAGCTCCACATTATAGACATACGAGGTATTCGGGTCAAGGTCGGGAATCGATACGTGCTGGTAGGCTCCTGCTGTCTCGCACAATATCGCATACTGGAAGCTTTTATTCTCCTCGTAATAGCTCGACGTGGCGTATTCCACCGCTCCCATGCCGGTGTCCGCCCCCCGCCAGTTGACAGTCGCGGAATTTGTCGTCAGGTCCGTCACCCAGGGCGCCCAGTAAACCGTGTCCGCAGCGGCCGTAACAGCGGAGAAGAGGCAGAAAAGCATCAATGCCGCTGCACATTTTAACGTCTTTGCAGATATGTGCGGTATAAGGCGGTGCACGAGACCTGGCGAATGTAGGATATTGCGTGACAGCAGTTCCTGGAAATCAAAACTCGCAGGCGGGTGATTTCTGTTGGTAGGCATGCTAAATCTCCTGAAAATTAAATATTTAAACCATAATTATAGAGGAAAATCCCTTATTGTCAATGGAATATCGAACTCTGTCGGCCTCGCCGAATGACAGGTCGGATGACTGGGATCTCGCCGGCAATCCTTAACAATGTAGCACATCCTCCCATGGAGCGCTGGCATCCTGCCGGCAATTTCTTGGACTCTTTTTTGTATTCGTTCGTAGTCAAGCTCGTAAGAGCTGTTCTGGGGTCCCGCCTGTAATACCGTTTGTAGTAGCGCAATTTATTGCGCGTTCTTATCAAGATACGGCATACTTGTACGCCTGACTGGAACGCCGGCCTGTCCCCCAGAGGGCGGAAAATCAAACCATTACTGGCTGTAGCAGACATTCGTCTTAATTGCTATTTCCAGGTAAGCGTTAAGCTGGGTGTTTATTCATTCCCCCTGCCAGTTTATCTGGCAGGAGAAGAAGATTGTAGGGCTAAAGGCTACGCCGTTAGCCCAACAATCTTCGCTTCCCGTGGGATAAACCCACGGGGGAGCTAATTCCACTGTCAGCTTGTCTGACAGTAGGCACCCAGCTTAACGCTTACTTAACGCTTACATAAATAACGCGTCTAAGTCCTTATTCTCTGCCAAATTCATGCGCAACTAATTGTCTTTCTTTATCTTAAGTGCTAACGACACCGGAATTCTTATACTTAAGCTCAAATCTTCAAGTCCAATATCAGAGGGAGATGGTCGGAAAACCTCACTTTTGGAACTTCGAAATTCTTGATCTTGAGATATTTCGAACAGAGGATGAAGTCGAGCTGCTTCTTGGGTTTCCATGACGGGAATGTGGGAAGTCCGTCCGTATTCGGATTGATCAGGCCCAGCTTTTCCTGGAACTCCTCAACCTCGTGTGCGCCTGAGAAGGTGTTGAAGTCGCCAGCGATGATGACAGGGGTCCTCCCTTTTGCGAGTTTCGCAAGATGTGCAAGCTGAACCTTCCTCACCTCTTTCTTAAGCGCCAGATGAACCAAGAAAAACCTCACCCCACCGATATTCACCTCGATGATGAGCCTTTTTACACCACAGGCGAAAAAATGAAATTTACCCTGGGGCAGTTTTTTCTTTGTAAGTACGGCGTTAACCTGGTTCCTGAAAATAGGAAGCATCTTAGCAAGAAAATTCTGGTTGTACTTTACCGAGCTCTGGTGATGATGATTCAGATGGCCGGCAATCTTCTCCACCTGATTGACAAATCTTGTCCTGTAGGAGCCGCTGTCGACTTCAACAAGGCCGATGACGTCGGGGTCGGAGTCCCCAATGAATTTCATGATCTTGTCTATATGGGTGTGCGGAGTTCGCACATAACGGGTGGCCGTATTTATGTTATCGTAATAGGACTTAGGGGCGCCCGTCCCATACGCTATATTGTAAATAAGTATACGCATAAACACTCACTGCCTGGTTCCTGGTTCCCACTTTTTTCCCTGCGTGAAAAAAGTATATTCTGATACATTAAAAGTATATCCCGTAATTCAAATAAATCTCCTGTTCATCAATTTAAAATTTTGGTTGAGGCAGTATAATTTTATTTCCTCAGGAACAGAGACAACAAAGGATTTTAAAATTATGAGCGCAAAGATCATTGACGGCAAGAAAATAGCGGAACAGGTTCATGCGGAGACGGCAAATGAAGTCGCATCCCTGGCACGTAACCATAACCTCCAGCCGGGACTTGCGGTGGTGCTTGTGGGTGAAGATCCCGCTTCCGCCGTTTATGTCAACATGAAAGCGAAAAAATCACTGGAGCTGGGCATATATTCGGAAAAGCGGGTTCTTGACAAGAATGCGACTCAGGAAGAAGTGCTGTCAGTCATCCATGAACTGAACAATAACCCCAGGATACACGGCATACTTGTCCAGTCGCCGCCGCCGCCGCAGATTGACGAGGCCGCAATTGTAAGGGCGATAAAACCTGAAAAGGATGTCGACTGCTTCCATCCGGTGAATGTCGGGAAGATGCTCAACGGCGAAACCGACGGGTTCTATCCATGCACCCCGCACGGAATCATGGTCCTGCTCGAAAAAAGCGGGATAGACCCTGCGGGTAAGCACGCGGTTATAATCGGACGTTCAAACATTGTCGGTAAGCCGATGATGTCCCTTCTCGTCCAAAAGGTGAAGGGTGCTAATGCAACCGTCACGGTCTGTCATTCAAGAACACCCAATATAGCAGATTATACGCGCCAGGCGGACATTCTGATCGCTGCGATCGGAAAAGCTGAGTTCGTAACTGCCGACATGGTGAAAAAAGGTGCAGTCGTGATTGACGTCGGAATCAACAGGATAGCTGACAAGAATTCTCCGAAGGGGCACAAGATTGTAGGCGATGTGAAATTTGCGGAAGTCGCAGAAAAAGCATCATGGATCACTCCGGTTCCCGGAGGAGTCGGCCCAATGACAATCGCCATGCTCATGCATAATGCTGTAAAAGCGTGTAAACTGCAGAACGGAATCACGTCATCCCACAGGATGACGGATTAATGGATTTATGGATTGCTGGATTATTGGGTTTGAGTTCAAAAAGAATTAAAAGTGCAGGAGTTTAGGGAGAATATTGAGAATTCATTTGCCTAACGGGAGCACAACCCTGAAAACTGTGCCGAAACTGGGGGAGCTCTCCACTTTGATAGCACCCTTATGGTTCCGCACAATGCCTAGGACCACTGCCATTCCCAGCCCGCGTCCAGTGAATTTTGTTGTAAAAAAAGGATCAAAAATACGATGCAGGGTTTCCACGTTCATTCCGCATCCGGTATCACTCACCTCCATGAATACATATTTCCCCGGAACAACATCCTTCGAGGAATGCGCATCCTGAAACCATCCCTGATCACATTGCATCTCGCCGGTGGAAAAACAGATGTGTCCGTCACGATCACCTATAGCCTCTGCGGCATTGATCAATAAATTCATGATAACCTGGCTTATCTGAGTGGCATCGGCCATAACAGAAGACAGCGGTTCCGAAAGTTCGTACTTCAGTGTTATGCGCTTCGATATTGTGACCTTCAGAAGGGAAGCCATTTCAGAAACAACCCGGTTCAGGTTTATAGCGGTAATATTGGGAATTCCACGTCCGGAATAGACCAGCATCTGATGACATATTTCGGAGGCTCGCTTTGCGGCCACCTCAATTTCACTCAAAGACTGAGCGATGGGGGAACCTTCAGGCAAAGCTGATTGCACAAGGCTTGCATTCCCGAGGATAGATGTAAGGATGTTGTTGAAATCATGGGCTATGCCGCCAGCCATAATGCCAAGGCTCTCCATCTTCTGAATCTGGAGCATATTGGATTCAAGCTCAGCCCGCTCTTTCTCCTGTTTCTTCTTTTCGGTAATGTCAATGGCCGTCTCCAGGATCGCATAAATCTCATTGTCTTTGTTGCGCATGGGCACAGCCCGCACCCACCATGTCCGAGGCATACCCCCCATTCCAGGAGTCCGTCCCTCGTAATCACGGGGTTTTCCGTCAGAGAGGATAGCGGGATGGACACAATGACCGCAACGTTCCTCCCTCCCTTCAAACACCTTCCAGCACTTTTGCCCCTGTTGAACTTCCCTGGCTCCCCTGCGTCCTTCATTATGCCATAGGACAGTACCGTCCGGGGCAATGATATTGACATGTTCTTCAATATTGTCCATAACAGACCGCAGACGGTCGTTTGCCTCACGCAGCTTCTGTTCATTCTCCTTCTGGGCTGAAATATCCCTGGCGCAGCCTATGATGTATTTCGGATGTCTGATTTCATCACGCAGCACCACCCATTTGTCCGAGTGCCAGCGATATTCCCCCTCCCGATTGCGTATCCTGTATTCAATTGAAAAGGCGGAATCCTCTGTCTGATACATGCCCCTCACCTGTTTCCATGCCTGCTTAAGAGACCCAAGATCATCCGGGTGAAACCTATCAAGAGTATCGGAGATGGACAGCAAAATTGAATCTGATTGGGAAGGGCCTAATATGCTGGCGAGAGATTCGCTTATATAGTCAAACTTCATATGCTTAACATCAAATCGGTAGACCATGTCCCCGGAATGTTTCAGCGCTTCTTGGAAGGAAAAAGCATTCCGAGACCATATTTCCGATTTGGTAATTTCAGCTTTTATAAGGGGTATTTTCATTATGATTATGAAAATAATCTGTCGGATCCGAAAATTCAAGCAAATGCAGATTCCTGATATGGGGACAATATTAAAGGGAACCTCAAGTCGGTTGCTTGAAAAACAGGGAAAAAAGATTCTAGTAATGAGCGCATTTTTCGAATAGCGGAAGACCTGATTGCAAAACACAAAAATGGGGAAATTTAAAAATGACTATAACCGAAAAAATTCTGGCAAAGGCTTCGGGCCGAGACTTCTGCAGCCCTGGCGACAATATATGGGTGAGCGCCGACATTCTAATGACACATGATGTATGCGGACCTGGAACCATCGGTGTATTCAGACGTGAATTCGGCGAAAACGCAAAAGTATGGGATCGCGAAAAAGTTGTGATCATCCCCGATCATTATATTTTCACAGCCGATGAGATGTGCCACAGAAACGTGGATACCCTGAGGAAATTTGTCAAGGAACAGGGGATCAAACATTTCTATGATCCCGGAACATCAACCTATTCAGGGGTCTGTCATGTGACCCTTCCCGAAAAAGGGCACTGCCGTCCTGGCGAAGTCCTCTTCGGCACAGACTCGCACACATGCACGCATGGCGCACTTGGCGAGTTTGCCACCGGAATCGGCAACACCGACGCAGGCTTTGTAATGGGTACGGGAAAACTCCTCATAAAAGTCCCTTCAACCATGAAATTTGAAATTGAAGGCGAACTACCGAAAGGCGTCACTGCAAAAGACATCATCCTCAGGATTATCGGAGATATAGGTGTTGACGGCGCCACGTATTGCGCAATGGAATTCTCCGGCTCCACCATCGAATCACTGAGCGTGGAGGAACGCATGACGATATGCAATATGGCCATTGAAGCAGGCGGTAAAAACGGCATAATCGCGCCGGACGATAAAACCATCGCTTACGTGAAATCAAAGACCAAGAAGCCATTCGAATGCTTCCACAGCGACAAGGATGCAAAATACCTTTCAGTGAAGAAATATGATGCGGCAAAATTTGTACCTGTCGTAGCCATGCCTTTTTCTCCGGACAATGTAAAGACGGCTTCCGAAATGAATGATTTCAAGATTGACCGGGTTTACATCGGAAGCTGCACCGGCGGAAAAATAGAGGATTTCAAAATGGCCGCTTCGGTTCTTGACGGCAAGAAGGTGAAAGTTACAACGTTCATCGTTCCTTCAACAGTAGAGGTTGAAAAGGCGCTTTCCACAGAGAAAATTGGAGGAAAGAGCCTTGTGGAGATATTTGCCGAGGCCGGTTGCGAAAAACCGGCACCTCCGTCATGCGCGGCATGTCTCGGCGGGCCTGTTGACACTTACGGCCGCTCAAACAATGACGAGATATGCGTAAGCACAACAAACCGCAACTTCCCCGGAAGGATGGGGTCAAAAGGCTCGCAGACAATTCTGGCATCGGCTATGACCGCCGCGGCAAGCGCCATCAAAGGACATATCGCGGATCCGCGAAGCGTTTGAAGAAGTCGACGGTCGTCAGAACTAAAGTCGTCAGTCGTCAGCAGTTAGTCGCTGGTCGTATCAGCTAAGAGAGAGAGAGAAAGATATGGATAAAATAAAGAACTTCAGGGATTTGAAGATTTGGCAGAGCGGAATGGAAATTGTTCTTTGTATTTATGGACTGACAGGTAAATATCCAAAAGAAGAATTATTTTCTCTGGTCTCTCAGATGAGAAGGGCTGCCGTTTCCATGCCGTCAAATATTGCCGAAGGTTTTGCCAGACAACATAACAAAGAATATGTACAGTTCCTTTATATTTCCCTGGGTTCAGCAGCCGAACTTGAAACTCAAATTGAGATTTCTTTCAAGCTTAGCTATATCAACGAATCATCAAGAAATGAGATGATAGAAAAAATAAAACAGTTTAGCCGTATGACAGCAAGTCTTATCAATTGCGTTTCCGCCTCTTCAAACTGAAGACTGGCGACCGACGACTGACGACTATTGATCAACGACTAAATAATTAAAAAGAAGGAGAAAAAACATGTCGAAAAATATAATTAAAGGAAAAGTGTTTGTTGTTGGCGACAATATCGACACCGACCAGATAATTCCAGCCCAGTACCTTAATCTTGTGCCGACAAATCCGGATGAATACAAGAAACTCGGAAGCTATGCTCTCTGCGGCCTGCCCGACAGCTACAAGACTCGTTTTGTAAAAGAAGGCGAATTCAAGACCGAATACCCGATTATCATAGGTGCAAATAATTTCGGTTGCGGTTCAAGCAGGGAACACGCACCGGTCAGCCTCGGCGCGGCGGGGACAAAAGCCGTAATAGCAAACTCCTTCGCCCGGATTTTCTTCCGCAACTGCATCGCCACAGGAGAAGTATATCCTGTAGAAACAACCGCGGATAATCTCGGCAAAGAACTTAAAACCGGGGATGAAGTTGAAATACATCTCGACAAGAACGAACTCAAAGTAGTGAAAACGGGGAAGATTCATAAACTCAAGGACATCGGTGACGTAAAGGAAGTAGTTGAGGCCGGAGGCATTTTTAAATACGCCAGGAAAAAGGGAATGATCAAATAATAAATATTTTACCGCAGACCCGGTAAAATATTTATAAACTTAAGAGGAAAGAACAGGAATGAAGAAATTTTTATCAGTTTTATTGTTTGCAATGACACTTGCAGCTTTTTCAGTTAACGCCCAAGATTCGAAAGCTGCCGAGAAACAGGCAATGCTTTCAGTTTCGGACGAGGAAGTCATCAAATTTATAAATGCCTTCCCTGAATTCCTCAAGGAAAACAAGGATCTTAACCCGGCTGATGCCAGCTCCGTCACCGCAGCCATGACCACGATTGCGGCAAACAAGGACAAATGGGAGGCTTTCGCCAAAGACAAGGGCTTCACAAGCTATGAAAACTTCCTGAAGGTCACAACGGCAGTAACTACAGCTTATGCCTATCAGCTTCTACAGCATAATTCAGGGCAGCTTGAAAAGCAGATTGCTAAAATGCCTGAAGCCGCCCAGGCAATGGCCAAGGCACAGTTGAAACCTGCAAGAGAGCAAATCAACCAGTACAGCAAGATGATTTCCCCTGAAACTCTTGAGGTTGTCAAAAACCACATGGATGAGCTTCAGAAAGTATTCATTCCTGCAGAAAAGACCAAATCGAAAAAGAAATGAACGTCAATATTTTCCCAGCGACTGGGAAAATATATTATGGTTTTTGATAAGGGGCTAAAATGATACTACTGCGTTCCGCAGCGGAGAATGATATCCCTCTCCTGCAAGAGCTCGCCCGGGAAATATGGGTCAAGCATTATACAGGGATATTAAGTTCCGGCCAGATCAACTTCATGCTCGAGAAAATGTACAATACGGAAACTATCCGCAGTGAACTAAGAAGCGGTATCCAATGGAGAATAGTGGAAAAAGAAAACCAACCAGTAGGTTTTTATTCTTTTTCCATGTTTAACCAGACACAGTGCAAATTATACAAGATATATCTGAAAATAGAATTCCACGGCCTAGGCATCAGCAAGATCTGCCTGAACGATGTAGTAGCATATGCGAAAACACAGAAAGCCCGCGAATTGATTCTATATGTCAACAGGAACAATGAAAAAGGGTTGCGGGCATACAAGGCATACGGCTTCACCATCCTAAAGAAAGTCGACACGGATATCGGAAACGGATATGTCTTGAACGACTACAAGATGGGTCTGGCGGTATAAATTAGGCGGCCAGGGGCCGCAACTCTGAATATCCAATAGCCAACACGGAATATCCAATGTCCAAGTTAAGATTTTTCTGGATTCAATTCCGATGGATATTGGAAATTGAGTGTTGGATATTGGGTGTTCAATTTTTGAAATTCCTTAACGTTAAATTAGGCGGCCAAGGGCCGCAACTCTTGAAAACTTGAACATCGAACATGAATCAGCCGCGGCGGAAACTTCCAACTTAGAATGGGCTGCAAAAGGCAGAAGACTTGAGTTCTAAAATGTTGCAATGGAGGTTTAAGGATTGACGCTGACGGATTAAGGTCGCATGACGACAATGGATGGATTACGACTTTTGCGGAATCCGCTGAAATGATAGAAGGTATCCCTGTAGAACCGAACGGTCACGTAAAGAGAGAAACAATCACCTTGCCTGCAGCGGAATGGTGCCTCGAACTCTCTTACGGTGATCCTATGATAAACATACATATCCCAGCAGGCGAGGCACTCACCACTGAATCATGCATTGACTCATTTCATCAGGCGGAGGACTTTTTTACGGAACATCTGCCTGATTTCAAGTGGAAGGGATTTTACTGCCACGCCTGGCTACTGGATCCAGTTCTCCAGGAACTCCTGCCAAAGGATTCGAAAATTGTCCAGTTCCAGAACCTCGGATATCTTTACCCGGTCGGAGGAGAAACTGAAACCGTTGCCCGAGTATTCGGAGTTAAGGGAATAACAGGAACGATCAATTCCAACCGGATGCAGAAAAGGCTTGCGGAATTCATATCCGCAGGTGGAGTCTTCCATAACGGCGGAATATTCATTTTAAAGGACTACAAGGCGGGCTTGTCCTTTAAATCCGCATAATTTTTCTTCATTAATATGAGGTCGTTCTGCTTCGTTTCCAATTCTTTCCTATACGAGTCCGCCTTGGATTTTGCATTTGAAGCCTCGTCCCCGAGTTTTGAAACAGTCCGTTTTTTTGTTGATTCCGCAGTACTCGAACCGCCGCCCGTGGTTATGAATCCGCCATTCCACCCATAGCTGTAATTATTGCCGCTGGAGTTTGAAGACACCTGTTTGCCGGCAAGTTCGATACTTTTATTCATACAGTTATCGTATTCTTTGTCGAGTCTGGGAATTTCACCCTTCAGGAAATTAATCCTTGCTTCAGTCTTCTGGATTTCAACGTCAAGCTGTTTAACCTCCCAGTTGAGCATGATTTTCTGATTTTCCGCTCGCGATGATGCTTCCTCCATATCCTTGTTTTTCTGCTCAACCCTCAGTTTCTCCTTGTACTCCTGCTGTTGGGCCTCATACTCTGCAACCTTTGCCGGATCAAAGTTGTATTTCTTCCTCGCCTTCTCTGGCAAATCTGTGAACTTAACAAATGTTATCCCCTTTTTATGCCCTATTTCCAGACCATCGGGACGCTGCGACATCACATAGGGATCTTCAAGAACCTTGCCATTTGGAAGAGTGTAGGTGGCTGCAGCCAAAGTGAAGCAGAATGCAGCCGATATGATTAACAAAAGACTTAGTAAATATCTCATAGTTGGAATCCTTTCCTTAATTTTATTATTTATCAAGCTGTTCCGGCATATTGAATTCGGAATCATTGATGGGGTTGTTCCATTCCACAGACTTGACATTGATTTCAATAATCTTCTCTTCCACAACTGTGATTATGGTATTCGGGAGGTTGAACCCGCCCATGTTCCGGAAATCAAGCAGAAACCTGTCCATGGAAAGGAAACCGTTTTGAGTGTTATGGCATTCTTCAGTCTTCAGGACTTGATACTTATTCTTGTCAATATAGGCAATAACAGGCTCAGTGCAGTACTCCGGCATCGGTGTGCAGGTGATCTTGAAGCATGGCTTCTCGTTGACAATCGCATCGCCATCAAGAACGATCGATGAAAATATTTCCCTGAACGTTTTTTTAACAGATAGATACTCCGCCTGGAATTTCAGGCCGGCAAGTTCCTTACCTGTGATTTCACGCAATCCGGCCTTAGTTGAAAACTCCCAGCCCTTGCTGCCGTTGCACGCCTTGATGAATATTCCATCGGCCGTATCGGCTTCAATCCGTATTTTGTCGGGAAATTTAATTTTAACGATCAGGTTGGCGGGTTTTCCATCAGCGGATTTCACAGTGGATGTCGTTATTTCCGTATTAATGGTTCCGGAACGCCCTTTTGGATCGGTTGCCTTTTTCACTTTTGCAAGTATACCGTCAACATCATCCTGGGTAGTACTCTGGCATCCTGTCATAACCAGAACCGCACAGATGATTCCGGCCAACACAAATTTAATCCTCATAAATCCCCCTGTTAATTTATTTGAACAGCTGTAATATAGCACATACATACTCCCGTAACACCAATCACCCGTTAAGTTTTTGTAATTGTCTCCAGTCAGATTATATTCTCAATTCTTTAATTAGGCGGCTGGAAGCCGCAACTTTAAATAATCGAATATCCAATAGCCAACACGGAATATCCAATGTCCAAGTTAAGATTTTCCGGAATCCAACTCCGATGGAAATTGGAGATTGAGTGTTGGATATTGGGTGTTCAAACTTTGAAATTCCTATACGTCAAGTTTCAAAAGAACATATGAGTCGAAAACAACAAATGGTTCGGAGGAAAATATGAAAGTTAGTGCACAGGTTGGAATTGTTATGGGAAGCAAAAGCGATCTTCCCAATCTCAAAAAGGCATTTGAACTGCTAAGGGATTTCGGGGTGCCATACACGGCAAGGGTGATTTCCGCCCACAGGACACCTGTCGAAGCGGAGAAATTCGCATCCGAAGCTGAGGGAAAAGGGATAAAAGTAATTATTTGCGCGGCCGGAATGGCAGCGCATCTTGCCGGCGTTATCGCCTCCTATACCACTCTGCCTGTAATCGGTATACCCATGGCATGCGAGCCTTTCAACGGACTGGACGCCCTGCTCGCTATGGTGCAGATGCCTCCGGGAATTCCCGTAGCAACAGTCACCTCCGGCAAATCCGGAGCAGACAACGCCGCCCTTCTTGCGGTTTCAATCCTTGCACTTTCAGACTCTTCTCTTTCCGGGAAATTGAAGGATTTCCGAAAAAAGCAAACTGAAAAAGTCATGGCTTCCGATGCCGAACTTCAGGAAACATTAAAATCCGGCAATATTCCACTATGAAGAATTTTCCGCTATCTCTGATTCTGTTTTTCTCAATTGCCGTTTCGGCCGAACCAGCCGTTAAGGCTCCGGTGCACGCCGAAGAGCAGACTGCATCCAATCCCGAACATAAAAACAATGGGGATGAACTCCTCGGGAAAGCCACCCAGTTCCGCAAAGAGATATTGCACAGGATAAATGAGATAATTTCAGAGGTCGAAAGCAATTATCCGGCAGCGATAGCCAAATATGATTCCGGAGATGAGGAAAAAATACTTAAATCCCTTGTAACGGCTCTCAATTCCGGGATTGAATATTTCAGCGCCGCAGAGGTCGCAGCATCCCAGGGCGACGTAAAAAAGGAGGTTGAGCCATGTCCGGCGATAATAATCTCATCACAAAAAGTGCTTTATGCGAGAATCGATGAATTCAATACTGCGACCTTCGCAAAATTCCAAGAAGACTGCGAAAGCACTGCGAGACTCGCAAATAAAACCATCGGACTGATTATAGACATCAGGGACTGCAAAGGGTATGATTATGAAAACTGCATCAAGTCGCTTGCCCTTTTCTGCCCGCCTGAAAAAGTGCCGAAAGCTGAAAATATCGAAATTCCAAAAAGAACCCTGAATATCCCGGTTATCATGCTTGTCGGCAACAAGACCAAAGGCACCGCTGAAATCTTCGCAAGGCTAATGTTGGAAAACGGGCAATGCTTAATATCCGGCTCAAACACTGCCGGCTATCCCTTCTTCAAGAAAAAAATAGTCCTTAAATCGGGAAGCTGCCTGCTGATACCCTCCGTCCCAAAATTCCTGTCAAATATTCCGACGACGCAGGTCGCCCCCACTATCAACATTGCAGCGTATCCCCAGATCCCATATGAAAAGCTCTCAGGTTCCGCAGGAAGTGAAGAATCCGACAAATGCCTCCAAAGGGCGATTGATCTATTAATCTCTCTTGACGCAATTCACAAAGATCAGAAGAACCACGTAAATGAAAAACCTAAGTCTAAATAATTCATCTGTCCCCGAATCCCGGATAATCGACGAATGCGCCGAAATTCTGAACCGAAAAGGCTCCGTACTGCTGCTTCCCACGGAAACAGTATATGGATTCATGTGCCGCTGGGATGATTCCGAAGCGAGGGACCGCATTTTTAAAATGAAAAAAAGGAGTTCCGACAAACCTTTCCAGATGCTCGCATCTTCAATAGCTCAAGCTGAAAAAGAAGGATTGATCTTTGATGGCGAAGCAAAAATAATCGCCGAAAAATTTTTCCCTGGCCCTCTGACTCTAATTGTAGAAAACAGGAACGGCGGAACAACAGGGCTTCGCATTCCAAATCATCCTTTTATATTGAAGCTCATAGAAAAAATTGGCTTCCCTCTGGCTGCGACAAGCGCAAACATTTCCGGTGAACCAGCTGCCCTGACAGTTGAAGACGCCCTGAAAAATCTTGAAATCCTTCCGGATATTGCCGTCGACTCAGGTAAAATTGAAGCTGGAACCGCCTCTACAGTAGTAGATGCCAGCACAACCCCCTTCAAAATCCTGCGCCCCGGGCCGATCACGGAAGAGGAAATACGAAAAACAGTTTTAACCTGAAAATTAATCGTATAGGAATTTCAAAGTTTCTTGATATTCTAAATTTAGTTTTTTGCGAATTGCGAAATTCGCACTTGGTGTGCGGCAATTTATTGCCGCCTTTAACGACGGAATTTATTCCGTCCTATATAAATTCCGCGAAATTAATTTCGCGAAACAAGGCGGTAACAAGTTCCCGCACTTCTATGAGTCTCTTTGTC
>CAZION010000041.1:0-42980 GCA_964540865.1 uncultured Victivallis sp. | reverse complement strand
AGGGGCTCAAACCGATGGAGGCCCATGAGGCGCGCTTTGCATATCAGGCCAACCTCATGCTGGACACGATTGAAGGTAAACCGTCACATATGACCACTTTGGAAGAGGCCCGTACCAGCCTTCGGGTGGCTCTCGCAGCCAAGCAGTCCGACCGCGAGAAGAGGATTATCAAACTGTAATTACGACAAAAGTATGTTGGGCTTTCCTGTCCTGAGCTTGTCGAAGGAAGCCCGACAATTCTAAAACAGGCGGGTTAAAACCCACCTTACACTTATGAGGTAGAAGATGAAAGATGAGGGAAATGGCATACCTGCAGGCCGGGATGCAGGACTGAAACAAATTCTCGTGAAGTGCGAAGGATATGATCCCGTTGATCTTGCTCCTCACCCTAGAAATTTTTATGCTCCTGTCCATGTTTGCCACGATATTGATGCGGCTCGTATAATTGTGGTGACAAATGATCCGTGCGCCAATATCTCTCTTGACGGGATCTCTTCCCAGTTAGTGTCCGGAGTGGTGTCGGAATCCGTACGATTGGACTGCGGCAGGAATGTTTTTTCCGGCACTGTGGCTTCCGCAGACGGAAAGGCAAAGAGCAATTTCAGCTTCAAGATTTTCCGGGTTTATCCTGAACTCGCATGGGAGAAGGTTACCAATGAGGCTCCGTGGGCAGCGCGGGATTCGGCGGGCGAACTTGTTTTTCACAACCGGATGTGGCTCTTGGGAGGATACATTCCCTCCCTCTCCAATGACGTATGGAGTTCAGCAGACGGTTTTGACTGGACTAGGGGCGGAGATGTTCCTACGGACAAAGGAATTGATATTCCAATCGCATTCGTTTTCAAAGATAAGATGTGGGTCGCAGATTTTGAAGGCGTACTGTTTTCATCGCCGGACGGGAAGTCCTGGTCGGTTGAGACAAATGAAGCGCCCTGGCGCGGCCGGCTCTCGGCCGGCTCTGTTGTATTCAATGATAAGATCTGGATCATGGGAGGAGTGAAGGACGGTGAATTCCTCAATGACATCTGGTCCTCTTCCGACGGCGTCCACTGGAAACTGGAAATGTCCGAGGCTCCATGGTCTAAACGGCAAATCCATCATACGCCAGTAGTGCTGGACGGCAAAATGTGGTTGCTCGGCGGTGGCGCCCTCGGTCCTGAATATCATCCGTTTTTCGCCTGGAACGATGTCTGGTGCTCCTCCGACGGCACTCACTGGGAACGGGTCTTGGAACACGCTCCTTGGGTCCCACGCATCTGGGGTTCATCTGCGGTGTACTTGGACCGGATGTGGGTGATCGGCGGTTTCCGCTCCGCTCCGACATGGGAGAATCTTGGAGATGTCTGGTATTCGTCAGACGGGGTTGACTGGAGGAAACTTGAGACAGCGCCTTCCATCCGTCACAGCAATAAGCACAATGTGCCCTTCACCTTATCCGATTCCATATGGGAACGCAGGCATGAACAATCTGTCTATTCATTCGATGGCAGCCTATGGGTTGTCGCAGGAATGATCTGGCCTCTCATGAATGATGTGTGGAAAATCACCATACCGGGCCTGTGCTTTGTCACAAATCCTGTCATCGAAATCTATTCCCGTCTGATGTATGAATATAAGGCGCATGCTGACTTCAACCGCAGCAGGAAGCAGGTATGCTACCGGATGAAAAGCGGGCCGGGCTGGCTGAGTGTTGATGAGAAAACCGGGATTTTGCGCGGCACCGCGCCGGAACCCGGAAATTTTGAGATAAGGCTGGAAGCCTATGATGCTGCTGGAGAGACGGCACAGCAGGAATTCACTCTGCATGTGCTCGCGTGCAGATAATTCGAGGTAAATGCAATTGGATTTTTGACAGGATAGCCGGATAAACTGAATTTAAAATATCTTCAACTTAAATACTTTAGTAAGGGATAATGCGCATGAGTGGGATTCAAGGTAGAAACATATGGGATATTTCTCGGATCTCCGACAGGGAACGCACCAGGATTGAATTTCCGGATCTGATCCGTTTCAAGGATCATTGGTACTGCGGATTTCGCGAAGCTGAAATCCATAACAACCACCCGTCAGGAAGAGGCCGCATAATAAGGTCTCCGGACGGGGAAAAATGGGAGACCGTCGCGCTTCTTGAATTTGACAGCGGTGATGTGCGCGAGCCGAAGTTCTCCATCACTGCCGAAGGATGGCTCATGATCAATACATCGGTCTACTATGTGTCAAAGGAACCGCGTGACCCTTCAGAGGGAAAGTCGGCGAACGACATAACCTATATTCCACCGGAAGCGAAAAAGGAGAAAGTCAAGTCCGATTGCTATTACCAACTTGACTGGCTCGGTACGACGCTGAACCTTTCGGACAACGACCTGGAACCGAACATCGCGCAGCAGTCGCTTAACTGGCTGTCGGAAGACGGTGTGACCTGGAGCAGCGCGTATGCGTGTCCGACCGGAGCGAACACATGGCGCTGGGATGTCACCTGGCACAATGGCATGGGATACAGCATCGCCGAATGGGGCAAGCATATGATGGGCGCCCTCTACCGCACACGAGACGGTAAAAACTGGAGGCTGCTGAAGGACAAATTGCTTCCTGACGATCATGGTGGCGAAGGAGCAATAGCATTTGGCAGGGACAATACCGCCTACTGCCTGCTCCGCGGCAGTTCGGTTTCACAAGCCTTCCTTGGAATTGGCAAAGCTCCATATTACCAGGACTGGGAATGGAAGAACCCGAAAGTGGATTACGGGCCTGGGTATGGGATGAAGCCGGTTCAAGATGTACTGCGATTCGCACTTGGCGGTCCGAACCTGATTACACTGAATGACGGACGCCTTATCGGGGCCGGTCGTGCCCTCGGACCTGACCGCGACGACGGGCATGCGACGCTGTTTTTAATTGACCCTGAAAAGGTGACAATGACAATGATTGCAGAATTCGACGGCACCAGCTACCCGGGAATTGCCGAGCATGACGGGATGATCTGGGTGACTTATGTCAGCAGTTTGTGCCATAAGGACATTTGGGAAATCCATCTGGCTAAAGTAAAAGTGCCGGCGTGAGGGGAGATATTTTTTCAGGAAAACAATCAAATTACTTTCCTGAAAAAATATACCAACAAATATAAATATAATTTAAAGAGGATATCCATTATGAAGAAAAGCAGATTGTTCAGCACCAGATTTTTGTCGGGGTTGATATCGGGAGTTGCAATATTTGCGTGCTCCGTATCCGTGTCCGGAGAGACTTTCATTGTCAAGGAAGGACAGCCGCAGGCGGAGATTGTGATTTCCGAAAAGCCGACCCGCATGGCGAAGCTCGCCGCCGAGGAATTGCAGACATACGTCGAGAAGATTTCTGGTGCGAAACTCGCAATATCAAATGTTCCCAATGAAACTGTCCCTGTCAAAATCTATGTGGGAAAAAGTGCCAGCACGGATCAGCTGAAGATCACCGACGCTGGTCTCGTGAGCGGAGGATTCCGCATGGTGTCCGGCAAGAACTATCTTGTGCTGCTTGGGAATGACACCGACTTCGTGATCAAGGGGCCATTCCATACTGGAGGAAAGATGGAGGCGGACAGTCCTGCCCTGATCGAATGGGACAAACGGACCGGAAGAAAGTGGGGGTTCCCCACAGGCATGCTTGCCAAGGAGTTCAACGGCGACCTGAAAATCTGGGAGGAGGATGAACGCGGATCTTTCAATGCCGTATCTGAATTCCTGCGGATGCAGGGTGTGCGCTGGTACATGCCTGGCGAAATCGGGGAGATAGTTCCCCAGAAAAAAAACATCGTCATTCCAGAGATCAACAGGACAGTGCAGCCGGATTTCCGCCTGCGCTATCCATACCAGTACGGACGCATGTTCGGACACACTACGCGTGAAGAGGTGATGTGGCAGTTGCGCCTCGGCATTTACGATGGACCTGATCCGATAGTGGGAGGATCCCACGGCCAGAGGAACGTGTTGAGCCGCGAAGAGATGAAAAAGGCACATCCGGAATATTACGCCATCTACGGCGGCAAGCGCGATGATGGCAGGCGTGCCTGCCTTTCGTCTGATGGAATGGTCAAGGAAACTGCCGACTACGTTCGCGCGATGTTCGATATCTACGATGCAACCGTCGTCTCCGTGATGCCCGAGGACGGATATGTAAACCTCTGTCAGTGCGACCTCTGCAAGGGCAAGGACAGTCCGGAACGCGGCTGGACTGGCCAGCTCTCCGACTATGTCTGGGACTTTGTCAATCGCGTTGCCAAGGAGGTCTACAAGACGCATCCGGACAAGAAGGTCAGCTGCTTCGCCTACGGTGCATATCTGCTGCCGCCTGAAAAGATAGATATGCTCAGCCCCAACGTAGTTGTCGGCATATGTCAATGGCGCAGCGATTTCCAGGATCCTGTAGTTCTCGAGCAGTTTTCAAAACTCCGTGAGGGCTGGCTGAAGAAACTTCCGCCAGGCAGCCGGTTGATGATCGCCGACTATTATCTGCATGGGCGTCCGAAGTCCCCATTCGACGGTATTCCAGTATTCATGCCCGGACTGATAGCTATGGATCTGAAATCATTGAAGGGTAAGTCGATGGGGGATTTCATTGAGGTATACAGGGAACAGGGAACGGAGATAGTAACTCTGGCCGCCCTCCATCTGAACCTATATGTGTCCTCGCAATTCTGGTGGAATGCCGATCAGGAGCTGAAACCAATGCTCGAGGAATACTACACATTATTCTACGGACCGGCCAGAGAAGAGATGAAGGCATTCATAGAATATTGTGAAGCCAACTGGGCGGGAATGAGAAAGAGCACGGATAAAATAGACAAGGTTTACGAACTGCTCGGAAAAGCGCAGCAGAAGGCCCCGGCGGATTCGGTCTACGGGAAACGCATTGCGCTGATCTCCGAGTTCATCAAACCTCTGAAGGAATTGCGGGCGAAAGTAGCCGAAGGCCACAAAAACGCACTTAAGGCGGAAGGGTTGATGCGCGACAAGAAGGATATCACCATGGACGGCAAGCTTGATGAAAAATTCTGGGATGGGGTGCCATCCTATGATCTCAAGGATCTGGTGACAGGTAAACCTCTGGTATCCCCCGGTTCATTCAAGGTGGCGTGGGCAAATGACAGCATCTATTTCGGTATCAAGTGCACGGATGCCGACATGAAGAACCTGAACATAGGAACAAAACGGAACGAGGATCCCAATATCTGGAATGGCGACTGTGTGGAAGTCCTGATTGAGACACAGACTCATTCATATTACCAGTTCGCAATAAGTCCCTCCGGCGCAATGATGGATCTCGACAGGAAACGCGGTACTGATTCCCTCTGGGCATCTGATGCTCAGGTGGTCTCTTATATCGGAGACGACTACTGGAGCCTTGAAGTCCGCATACCTGTAGTCGGTGAACAGCAGGAGGAAATTGATCCTCTTCATGGAGTGGCAGGAAAGAAACCCGCCGCCGAAGCACCCTGGTACTTCAATGTATGCCGTCAGAGGATTCATGGCAAGGATACCGAGGCCTCGGCCTTCTCGCCTACCGGAGTTCCGCGCTTCCACGATGCGATGAAGTTCGGTGAATTGGAAATTAGATGAAGATTGACGTGAATGCTCCCCGGCCAAGTATCGCCACCCTGCGGGGGCTGGAAATTTGTTTGATTATTCATCTTCCCCACGCTTACGCATGGGGCTAAAACATGCCACCCTCTGCGAGGGCTGAATAAGAAAAAGCGGTATGCTTTATCCTGTAATAGCCTCCGCAGGAGGTGTAATCCTATAGCCCAACGGCGTAAGCCTTGGGATGACAAGGATTACAAAAGGACAACAAGCCCCCGCAGGGTGGCGACACATTAATATGACAAGGAAGAATAATGCTTAAGCAAATGATTGTAATTGGAGTCGTGCTTGCCTTCAGCATGAACGTGAGGGCCGATTATCCGTCCGACCGGAAAGCGGCTACGGAGCTTTACGCTGCCGGAAAGAATGAAGAGGCGCTGGCAGCGTTCAGAAAGATGGCGGCGGAGAAGGTTACTGACTTTCAGAAATCAGACGCTTTGGAGCAGGCCGCAATGTGTGCGCATCGTCTGAAGCAGTTTGATCTGGCAATGGAACTGGCACAGCAGATCCCGGGAGGGGCGATATCAAAATGTGTCCAGATGAACCACATGACGTATCAGCGGAAATGGAAGGAAGTTGTTGAGAAATTCAAGGACGAGGACATCTCAAGTTGGCCGAATGATATTGCAGGCAGATCTTTCTTTTTCCGGGCGCAGTCTTATTCCGCATTGGGCGACGGGAAAAAAGCGGAGGCTGACTTTAAAAATGCCCTGCAATATCCGTTGGAGTTCGGTATGAAGGGGCAGGTGCTTCAGGGCCTCGCTGATGCATATCAGAATATCCTGAAAGACGATGAACAGGCGCTCAGCACCTACCGCATGATGTATCAGGCGGGTGGTGCAAGATATTTGCAAATACATGCTGCAATGTCCGCCGCAAAGATCCTGATGCGCCAGGAAAAATATGATGATGCGATCCAGGAACTGAACAAGATCGATACGAAAGACCTGACATTGTTTTGGCGTTATGATATGTTGTGTTTGTCCGGAAACATACTTGCCAAACAGGGCAAGAAACCGGAGGCATTGTTGAAGTACGGCGAAGCATTACGGCTGGAGGGGATTACACCGGCACAGAAAGATGCCGCTCAGAAAGCTTCTAATGAGCTTCAAACTGAAGACAAGTAAGAAATTTTACAAGGGTTAAACTTGATAGATGGAGGAGGATTGAGAATTGAAAAATACTTATTCAAAGGCTGAATTCAAAAAGCCGGATTATTCTACGGCACGGCATGCGGCGGGATTCGACTGGGCTGTCAGCGGCTCTCAGGATGCATTGCGTGGTTTGACTGGGACACCGATACGCGAATTTAACTTGAAACCGGAAGTTTGTATCGAGACGTACCGCAAGGGGCGTCCGTTGCATCGGGAATTTTTCGGACCGGATGTAGGCTTGCCGGGATTGCTCACACCCGCCATAAGCTACGGGCATATAAACTGTCTGGGATCAGAACTGATATTCCCGGAGAACGGTGAAGTCGGGCACACTCCTCTTTATGGATCCCTGAAAGAAGGTATTGCCGCACTGAAAAAACAGGTTGATTTTGCGAAGGCAGGCATGATGCCGTTCTACCTCGACTTTTTGCAGCAGATGAAGACGGCATTTCCAACGGAATCCGTCGGGTTTTATTTCAAGTCCGAAGGCCCGGTCACAACGGCCTGGGCATTGCGGGGAGAGGATTTTTTTATAGACATATATGATGATCCGGATGCGGCGAAGGAGTTCCTGCGGTTGACAACAGCAAGCATCATCGAATACTCCCGATTCCAGAGCAATCTTTTTAAACGACCGCTCATCAACCCTTCCGGTGCCGGTATCTGTGACGATATCGCCAGCATGATCAATCCTGACCTGTGGCCTGAATTTGTCATGCCGTACTGGGAACAGTATTTCGGTGGCTTAACCACAGGAACGCGTGGTGCCCATGTAGAGGATTTGCGGCCGGCCCAGTTGAAGTTTTTGGAAGAGATAGGCCTTGCAAGCTATGATCCTTCCATATCGCCAAAACTGAACCCGCGCATCATTGCCTCAGGCTGCCGCGTGCCGTTCACCTGGCGACTGGGGAGCTTCCATTACAACGACCTGACATTGGGAGAGGTGGAGGATTTTGTATTCCAGGCTGCCGCTGACGGGGCTACCGGTATTACCACCGGAATGGAAGCCAGCCTGTGCAACAAGTCTGCTGTCAGCAAGGTTCACGCATTCATTTCTGCGGCAAAAGAAGCCAAGCGCATGGTGAATTCCGGTGCCAGCCGTTCCGATGTCGGCCAGCGGGTCAGCGACGAAGGCAAAGTGAAATTCTGGGGCAAATGGTCCGGATTCAAGGAATGATATCATATAAAACCATGAGAATTATCAAGATGATAGAAAGTGGATTGTTCCGCGTTTTTAGTCTGTTGCGACTGATGTTGGGCGTCGCGGTATTTGTCTGTTCCTCTTCTGCGTTTTGCGAGACGTTCATTGTCAAGGATGGCCAGCCGCAGGCGGAGATTGTAATTTCGGAAAACGCGCCCCGCACTGCGAAACTCGCAGCTGAGGAGTTGCAGACTTACATAGAAAAGATCAGTGGCGCAAAGCTGTCCATCACTAACGCTCTCGGGAAGGACGTACCTGTTCAGATCTATGTGGGAAAGAGCGCACATACCGATCAGCTGAAAGTTAATGACGAAGGTCTCAAGAGCGGGGCATTCCGGATGGTGTCCGGAGAAAATCATCTGGTTTTGCTTGGACATGACAGCGACTTCAAAACGAAGGGTCCTTTTCATTCCGGCGGTGCAATTGACAAGGACAGTACCGCCCCGATCGAGTGGGACAATCTGACCGGTAATAGGTGGGGATTCCCCACCGGCATGCTTTTCAGGGAGTACAATAAGGAACTAAATACCTGGGAGGAGAGTGAGCGAGGATCTTTCAATGCCGTATCTGAATTTCTGCGGATGCAGGGTGTGCGCTGGTACATGCCGGGAGAACTCGGGGAGATTGTTCCGAAGAAGAAGACGATGACTATTCCGGAAATGGACAAGACCGTGTATCCGGACTTCCGGTTGCGCTACCCGTATCAGTACGGACACATGTTCGGCCATACGACACGTGATGAGGTGATGTGGCAGTTGCGGCTCGGTATTTACAATGGACCTGACCCGATAGTGGGAGGTTCACACGGCCAGAGGAATGTGCTATGCCGGGATGAGATGAAAAAGGCGCATCCTGATTTCTATGCTCTTTTCAATGGCAAGAGGGAAACTGCCAGCAGGCTTGCCTGCCTCTCTTCTGAGGGAATGGTGCAGGAGACTGCAGATTATGCGCGCGCGATGTTCGATATCTATGATGCGTCTATCGTCTCCGTGATGCCGGAGGACGGATACGTCAACCTCTGCCAGTGCGACCTCTGCAAGGGAAAGGATACCCCGGAACGTGGCATTACCGGACAGATCTCCGACTACGTCTGGGACTTTGTCAATCGTGTTGCCAAGGAGGTTTACAAGACGCATCCCGACAGGAAGGTCTGTTGCTTCGCATATGGTGCATACCTGCTACCGCCTGAGAAGATAGACAAGCTGAACCCCAATGTGGTGGTTGGAATCTGCCAGTGGCGCAGCGATTTCCAGGATCCGAAAGTCCGTGAAGGTTTTGTGAAGCTCCGGGAGGACTGGCTCAAGAAAATTCCGGCCTCCAGCCGATTGATGATTGCGGATTATTATCTGCATGGGCGTCCGAATCTGATGTGGGATGGCATACCCGTATTCTTTACCCGCCTGATCGCCCAGGATCTGCGCTCGCTCAAGGGCATATCCATTGGAGATTTCATTGAAGTCTATCGCGACCCCGGGGAAAGCCTCAACTCCCTGTCCATCCTGCATCTGAACCTGTACGTGACCTCTCGTTTCTGGTGGGATGCCGACCAGGACCTGGGAGCCATGCTCGATGAGTATTACGCGCTCTTCTATGGCCCGGCCCGCGACGATATGAAAGCCTTCATCGAATATTCCGAAGCCAACTGGTCTAGCATGGGCAAGAGTTCGGAGAAAATAGCCAAAGTGTTCGAGCTGCTGGAAAAAGCGCAGCAGAAGGTTCCGGCTGATTCGGTCTACGGCAAACGCATTGCGCTGATTGCTGAATTCATCAAGCCCATGAAGGCTCTGCAGGAGCAGCTCTCCAGAGGGGAGGGCCGTGAGAACGCACCCAGTGTCCTGGGATACTCTCACCCTAAAAAAGATCTTCGCGTGATGGACGGAAAACTTGACGACCCGTTCTGGGAGGGGTTGCGGTCATATACATTGGTTGAACGTGAGACCGGCAGGGATCCTCTGACCACGACTTCATTCCGGATCTCCTGGGCAGATGATGCCATCTACATCGGAATCCGTTGTGATGATATTGACACCAAAAACCTGAATATTGCTTCAACTCAAAACGAGGATCCAGCAATTCTGAATGGTGATTGCGTGGAAATACTGATTGAGACACAGTCGCATTCGTATTATCAGTTTGCTGTCAATCCCGCCGGAGCGATGATAGACTTGGACAGGAAACAGGATCCGAACAGCAAATGGGCTTCCAATGCACAGGTCTCCTCCTACATCGGAGATGGCTTTTGGAGCGTTGAAATCCGCATACCTGCGTTCGGGGAGCAGCAGGAATTCATAGATCCGCTAAACGGTCTGGCCGGACGCAAACCGACCGGGACCTATCCATGGTATTTTAATCTGTGCCGGCAGCGTGTCCGCAGCAACGGAACCGAGTTTTCATCATTTTCGCCAACCGGTGAAGCCTCCTTCCTTGCACCGGCGAAATTCGGCAAGCTGGTCACAAGGTGACAGCTTGGCCATTCAGGAGTATATTGTCAAGACTAGTTGAATAACATAGCATAGGATAAGGAGATCATTATGATGTCGGTCTATTTTCGCAATGTGGCATTGGCGACGATGTTGGTATTCACACTTACAACAATGGATACGGAAGCAAAAAAAGATAAGCCCAAGGAGAATGATGCGGCATTGTTTCTTGCGCCATTAAACGATTCGTTAAGCATCGATGCCGGCACCATGGAGACAGTGTTTTCCCTGAACTATTCTTTTGACGATTATTTGCGGCCAGATACATCCTCTTGCACGCCTTTTGTATTTTTGAAGATCTATAACAAGGACGTATCGTCGTCGCGTGAAAAAGAACAAGGGATGTTTTCAATTTCCGAGGCCCAGGGCAAAGGTTCCCATGGCATATATTTTGGTACCAACTACTATTCTTTTGAAATACCGGGTCCCCCGGTCTACAGGAGCGGCGGCACAGGCATTAATCCCGACAAGAACAGGGGGTCATGGATCTTGGAGAACGAATGGCATTCCCTCGCTATCACATGGAAAGTTGAAAATGATGGACTGCACACCGAAATGTTTCTCGATGGCAAACTGCAGACAAGCAAAATATTCCCGTTGAAAGAAAGCGGTACACGCCCCTTTTCAAAGGACGATTTGATCGGGATAGGTTCACTTGACATGTCTCCTGCATCCATTCTAACCTATCGCCTATCCAACAAAGTCCGCACCAAGGAGGAAATAGCTTCAAATGACCCGCTGAAGCCTGATGAGTCTACAACGTTCTTCCTCGATGCAGAGATCGCTGCAAAATGCGCTAAATATGATGCTAAGGATTTCAACAAAATAAATAAAAGCGGGGAGATCTCCGCGAAAAAAAATGGAGTATTCTTCGGGAATTATAAGATAGTTAAAACGCCGAAGGGTAAAGCCATTCAATTCTACGACAAGCTTTCAAGATGATCCGACATATCCATAAACCCCCTGACCATTTTTATAAAGCTATAAAGTCCAATATAAGCAATTAATAATATCAAATAGAACGTTGAATCCAATGTTTTTTGCCATATAATTAGCATAAAGAGAGCAGTGGATGGGGTGTTTTAAATGAAATTGAAAAAACTCATGCATCGGTCGTTCCCTGTCAATTGTAATTCATCTTCCATAATTCCGTTCACACTGATTGAACTCCTCGTTGTAATTGCGATCATCGCAATTCCTGCCGCAATGCTTCTTCCTGGTTTGAACAGTGCGAAGAGTCTGGCCAAGCAAAGCCAGTCTTTCTTTCTCTGCAAACACTCCTTTCTGGAATCAAAATCCGACATTCGCAGATCAGCAGGATTGACAGTGACCGGAAAATAAATGCAATACTCATTCAAATTTAAAAGGCTTTAATCATAAAGGATGAAAAGATGAAAGAAATGAAGAAGACAAGGATTGGAATTATCGGATGCGGGGGAATGGCTAAGTCTCATGTGAACCGTTTCAAGAGCATTCTGGACCGGGTTGAAATCACGGCGGTGGCTGACATTGATGTGCCGCGTGCCCAGGCGGTGGCGGATCTGCTTCCGGGAAAGGTGATGGTGATGGCGGACTATCGTGATTTTACTGATCATGTTGATGCGGTACTGGTGGTGTTGCCCCACGACCTCCATCATTCATGCGGCATGTATTTCATGAATAAGGGCAAACATGTCCTGATGGAAAAACCGCTTGCAAACTCTGAACAGGAATGTCTTGAATTGATCGAGGCGGCGAAAAAAAATAATGTTGTACTCATGGTCGCATACTGCATGCGTTTCGACCCGCTGGTATTGAAATTCAAGGAACTTCTCGACAGTAAAAAATACGGGGAAGTTTTCCAGTTGTCCATCTGGACCGAACAGCATACTGAGCCTGTACCGTCAAGTTGGGCGCGCAGTGCGGCTCGGCTGGGGGGAGGGCAGCTGTTCAGCCACGGATGCCATTACATCGACCTTATGTTGTGGATGATGGGCAAACCCATTTACGGCTGCCATATCGGAACCAATCTTGGCACTCCATGGATGGAGAGGGAAGGCACCAGCAACGTGACGATCGCGTTCGAAGGCGGAAAGCTGGGATACCATTTTGGAACCTGGGGGGCGCGTGGATCGAGACTTAAATATTCATTCCATGCCCATTGCGAAAAAGGAATGCTGGAAGCTGATATCAGCGGAGGTAAACTATATTTCCATGGGGACGCAGCTGCACATGATCCTTCCAATCTCAATCCGGATCAGAAACAAACCCTGTTGATGGAATCGCAACTCTACAAATCCACCGAAGATGAGATGAAACACTTCATCGACTGCATCGAAACCGGGGCGACACCGTTTACCGATCCGGAATTCAGCCTGAAAGGGTTGAAATTGATCTGGAAGCTTTACGAGGCCGAAGACCGGCGCGAAATGGCAAATCTTGAAGGAATCTGAAATTTATATAATATGAAGATAAGGTAAATATAAATGAATTTGCTTAAAGGCAAGAAAATTTGGGATGCCACACGTATAAAAGACCGTGAAAAGACCAGGATTGAGGATCCGGGAATCATCCGTTTCAAAGGGCATTGGTACTGTTCTGTCAGGGAATCGCCCTCGCATAATCCGCACCCGTTGTGCAGAGGCCGAATCTTGCGGTCCGTTGACGGAGAACACTGGGAAACCGTCAAGCTCCTCGAATGGGATGCCGGAGCCATGGCCGCAGGCTTAAGCATCACTGCCGAGGGTATGCTTATGGCGTCCACCGGACTCTATTTTGTCTCAAAGGAACCGCGTGCAGACTTAAGCACATGGAAGAAAGGGGATGCGCCTTTGAAACAGCCTGCTCCCCGCAAGGCGTCGGATCCGAATCCGATGCTTACCACGGGTTTCCATTATTACCAGCTGGATCCAATCGGCACAACAATAAATATCCCATTGAATGACTTGGAGCAGAACGTTACCCATCAGTTTGTGACTTGGCTGTCTCCTGATGGAGATCACTGGAGCAGTGCCTACGCCAGTCCGGAGTTGATTAACACACAGCCGTTCCGTGTCACCTGGTACAATGGAATGGGATACGTAATCGGGCAATGGGGCAAAGAACCGAATGGAGCAACGCTTTACCGCACCCGCGACGGAAAAAGTTGGAGGGCTCTTCTGGAGGGATTATTGCCTGAAGGTCATGGCGGCGAGGGTTCTCTGGCATTTGGCGCAGACAGTACCGCCTACTGCCTGCTGCGCGGCGATTCTGAGACTCAGGTCTTTATCGGCATCGGAAAGGCGCCGTATTACCAGGAGTGGGAATGGAAAATCCCGCTCGTGGATTACGGTCCCGAGCACGGCGGTCCGCGTCCTGCCAAGGAGCTCATGACCTACGGACTGGGCGGACCGAGCTTGATCCGTCTGCGCGACGGTCGGCTGGTCGGGGCTGGGCGTGCACTCGGGCCTGAGCGGGATGACGGACGCGCGACGCTTTTCCTGGTTGATCCTGAAAAGAACACAATGACCATGTTTGCGGAGTTCGATGGCACCAGCTATCCTGGAATTATCGAGCATGACGGGATGATCTGGGTGACCTATATCAGCAGCGCATGCCATAAGGATATCTGGGAAGTCCATCTGGCGAAGGTGAAATTGCCAATCTGAAAGAAGTAACACGTGCTTTTAGCCTTTAGAGCCAATTTCAAAAGCAGTCAGGACTCAGATTCATAGCTCATAGTTCTTGGCTCACAGCTATCAACTGACAACTATGAACTAAAAAATTTTCTGAATTCCTGCAAAACTCGAGTTTTTCAATTTGCCGGATAAAGCGTGAAAATTCACATATAGAATGTTGTGCGGTGAAAACTTTGGATATATAGTTTTAAATTAAGAATGTAAAGGCATTTCTTTCTATGAAGACTGTGCAAAGCAGTTATGATTGAAATTAACTGAACTGAATAATAGATTGGAAATATGAGTTTTATAAAATTTAGAATTATCCTTTTACTTGTTATGACAGTATCCGCCGCTGCATTTGCGGAGGATGTTCCAGCCAAGAAAGAGACAATTGAATTTAAAGCCTGGGGAGTGCCTGACGGTAACGCCTGGGGACCTGGCGGTGAGACCAGCATAAGTATTGTCAGGGCGTTCCAAAAACTCCATCCAAATGTCAAGTTGCTTCCAGCTACCGGACTTTCCGCAGGGGGCCGAAGCATGGACACGATTCCGCTCATGCAGATCGCCGGAGACATTTCCCCCGCGGTGATTTATGTGAACTTCCGCCAGTCCAGCACCTACATCAACCAGAAATTCCTTTATCCTATTGACAAGTATCTTGAAAAAGCCTCCGGTGTGGATGTGCTGGACGGACATCTTATGAGTACTGCGAAGTATGTGGATGAATTGCGTAAGGGAGCTCTCTACAAGACAAATGATTTCGAGACACGCCTGTCTCCACAGTGCTGGGAGGTTATTCGGCGCGAATGTCCCTACGGTGATGCATGTCCGTATCTCAAGGAGTGGAAGGCAACGCCTGCCGCTAATCATTCTCATGTCTGGTGCATGCCTCAGTCCCAGGGTGTTATAGCTTTGTTCTATCGTAAGGATCTTTTTGCGGAAGCCGGTTTGCCGGACCGGGCGCCGGCGGACATGGACGAATTCATTGAGTGGGCGCGGAAGATCCACAACCCGAAGGACGATGTCTACGGATTCAACATGGCATTGTCAGAGACGGCCTGGTGTACTTTAAGTTTCTTTTATTCTTGCGGTGCAAGGGCGGTGGAGCGGGATGCTCAGGGAAACTGGCGCTGCGTCTTCAATTCCCCTGAAGCGGTGAATGCCTATTATTATGTGGCGAGACTGTTTCTGGAACCGTTTGAGAACAAATACGGTAAATTCGAAGGGGTAGTTAATCTTGGTGAAGCTAACACCACCATCCGCTATGCGATGTACTTCTCCTATATTGACCAGAAAACATTTGATCAGATAGATCCCAATATCGTCAATTTCGGTCCGGTGCCGAAAGGTCCTAACGGTGTGAGAGGAAGCGAATTCAACTCGCAGATGACAGGCATATACGCTGGTTTCGACAAAGACATCAAGATGCGCGACATCGCCTGGGACTGGATGATGTTTTATGGTGGAAATGAGGCGAAGCTTATCCAGGCTAAGGTTTATGTTGAGAACGGACTTGGCCGCTTCATTCAGCCAAAACTGCTTGTACAGGCAGGTTATCCTGAATTTGTCAACAAAGTCCCTGCAGGTTGGGCGGAGGCTTCAATTGAAGCTGTGAAGAGCGGTGTTCCGGAGCCTTACGGACGCAACTGTCAGATGGTCTACAATTACATGAACCATGCCATAGATCAGATACGCACCGACAATGAAGTGAAGCGCTGCATTGATGCAAAAGACGAGGTCGGCGCCAAGAAGAGAATACAGGAAATCCTGAATGTGCGTGTTGATATTGCGAATCAGAAAATGCTGAACCTCCTGCCGCCGGACGTGCGGAAGTTCCAGACACGTGTAGCTGCCGCAGTGTCCATCTTCATCTTCGCTGTTTTCATATTTGTATTGATCAAGGTGTTCAAGACCTTTTCCAAGAGTATCATACGTAGCGATGATGACCGCGCCCGCGGTGAATGGCAGTTTGGCCGGAACAAAATAGCGTACATGATACTTCTTCCTTCAATTCTCAGCATCGCAGTGTGGAGTTATTGGCCGCTCATGCGTGGTACTGCCATGGCCTTCCAGGACTACAATGTCCGCGGTTTCAGCACATGGATAGGATTTGAGAACTTTGCCACAGTCCTTTTCAGCAATGAATTCTGGTATGCGCTTTACGTATCTTTGAAATACACCATACTCTTCATGACTTTCGGTTTTATCGCACCAATTGTACTTGCACTTATGCTGGCTGAAGTGCCCAGGGCTAAAATTCTTTTCAGAACCATATACTATCTGCCTGCGATGCTATCCGGAGTAGTTGTGATTTTCCTGTGGAAGGGATTCTATGGACAGCACGGTATGATTAACCAGGTCCTTAACTTCGGGGTGATTGCGATAAACTACATATTCGGCACCAGTATAACCGAGTTCAGCATAGTATGGCTCAATTCACCGACATTCGCACTGTTTTTCTGTCTTCTTCCCACCATATGGGCTGGAATGGGCCCAGGCTGTCTCATATATCTCGCAGCCTTGAAGGGGATTCCAGACGACCTCTACGAGGCGGCTGACATTGACGGCGCCGGTTCCACACAGAAAGCCTGGTACATCGCAATTCCGTCCATAAGGGCCCTGATCTCGATTAACTTCATCGGTGCCGCAATCGGATGCATGCAAAGCGGCAGCGCCTTCGTTCTCGCAATGACAGGCGGCGGACCATATACCCCGTACGGAGCGACAGAAGTCATCGGACTGCACATCTTCTGGGAAGCGTTCGGTTTCCTGAGATTCGGTGTTGCTACGGCCATGGCATGGGTGCTCGGCATCCTGCTCATCGGTTTCACCGTCTATCAGCTGCAGAGCCTGAGCAGAATGGAATTCAAAGCCGCCGGCGGAAAGTAAGTAAGAAGTTCTAGAGTTCTGAAGTTCTAGAGTGCGGAAGTCAGAATCCAGAATTAAATTCGAATTCATGACCAGATTTATTCTCTCATGAAACTGCCGTTGGTGTTCACGGCTTTAGGGTGTCTTTGTATTCAACAAGTTAGACACGCTAAAGCCGTGAACACCAACTTAATAAATAAGCTCATACGAGGCATTTTGAAATTGCCTCAAGTACCTCAGCTTATAATTTTTCGTGCTTCAGGAAAAATTCTCCTTAAGCGCCCAAAGCCCGAGAGCCGGATTGCTGATGAAGAATATCTCCTCACCGTCAGGCATCGTGTTTAAACCGTCCCTCAGTTTCCTGTGATCGTAGATTTTAGACATCGTCTCATATTTCTCAGCCTTGAAGCCGACACCGTGGACTGCGTCAATGCTCATCCCGGGGCCGGGACAGTAGGTGATATTGAAACGATCTTCACTTGAACCGTGTATGAGATGGGCGGCTGCGCTGAGATTGTTCTGGAGTTCCTTGTGCACCTTGACTGCTTCAAGCGTCGCCGGAGTTCCACGGTATCCATATTTGCGGATGAGGCGGTCGATTTCAGGATCCTCCCCGAATTCCCTGAGCCCGGGAGCAAGCACTATAAGCTCCCCTTTGTCAGCCATCACCATCCTAGTGCGGTATACGGATTTATTCCCCAGCCATGTGCTCTTGAACTCCTCATGATCCAGGTAGACGACAACTTTTTTTAGAGGTTTGTCAAGAAGATCCAGATTCACCTTCTGGCTAAGCTTCGCACCTTCGGCAAATGTCTCCATGTCTTTTCCGACATAAAGACCGCGCATCTCCATCTTGCTGGTGGCTTGGTTTTTCTGCATGACCGTCAATATGTAGTACATCGGGAGGTCCGTCATGAATTTATCGATGCCGTAATTGAAAAGTTTCCTGACAGGCGTATCAATCCGACCCATGATCCTTTCCATTCCGTAAACAGCCCCGAGGAAATGTGATTTGTTTATGGTATCCTGTCCGCCCACTCCTACGCAGATATTCTTTGAGTAGTTCGCCATCCCGACAACTTCATGCGGCACAATCTGCCCGACGGAAAGGATCAGGTCGTATTTGTCATAAAGCATTTTATTGACTTCAATATTTACAGAGTAGTCGAGCTTCCCGTCAGACCATTCCTTGATGACCGATGACGGGACTTCTCCAAGTTTCTTCAATCCGTTCCGCCAGTCGTGCACCTTGAAGCAGTCAAGGGGGATTTTATTCCCGAACATTATATGGATTTCCTTTTCCGTCATGGCAAAGTGAGTTCCAAGCGCAGGCAGGATATCTATTTTAACGCCTTTCGGGGCAAGCATCTCATAGATTATTTCGGTTATCTCGCCTGCATTGGAATTGAAGCGCGTGAAGTCAGGTGGAATAATAAGAACCCTCTTCAGCTTCTTCCCGATCTTTTCTAACGATTCGGAAATAAGCTGTTCCTTGTCTTTTCTCCCAAGACAAATATCAGTACCGGCTTTTGCAGATATGTAAGACATGATCAATAGCTCCTTTAGTAATTTGACAAAAGAAATTGTAACATAGTTCCTTGTGGGATAATTGAAAACATAAAATATGGAAATGCAGATTTTTAGGAGTAATAATTTGAAGCTCTGCGTACATTGAGAATCTTAGCTTTGCGACCTTTGCGGTTCAACTCCAAAGCATTTACCGCAGAGTACGCTGAGATTGAAAAAGATGCAGAAAGCGCAAAGAAAGACTGAAAGATTTAAGTCACAGACAGGAATGGCTGTGTTACCTAACGAGGTGGGACAAAGCGACTCCATGTCTTGACTCTAGCTTGACACTATCGCTGTGTCAAGTTGTCCCTGCTTGATTTTTATTATAATTTGTATTATATTAACTGCAAAGTAGTTATAATATTATAATTTTTATTGGTAATATTCCTGCTATGATAAATTTTACTTGATAAATGAAAGGAAAATTTATATGAACATCGAGAAATTCACAAACAAATCCAAAGAGCTTCTTCAGTCGGCACACAATATTGCAGTTGAACACAAACACCAGGAACTCCGTCCAATACATCTGTTCGCGGCTATTGCCGCACAGAAAGAAGGAATCATACCGTCAATCTTCGAAAGTCTGAAAGTATCTTCCGCCTCCTTGTCGGAAGACATTGAAAAGAAGCTGAAGAAAATTCCGGCAGTCGACGGGCCCGGCGCACAGGAAGTCTTCACTTCAAGGGATTTAAGCGCTATCCTCCTGAACGCTGAAAAAAAATCCGCAGAATTCAAAGATGAATTCATCAGCGCCGAAATTCTGCTTCTCGCCCTGATAGAATCCGACAAGGAATGCGGGACTCTGGCGGCAAAACACAATCTGACTCCCGACAAACTCATGCAGGCGTTCAAAGAGATCCGCGGGAGCAGCAGGGTTACTTCGGCAGATCCCGAAAGCACATTTGAGGCCCTTAAAAAATATGGTAAGGATCTCACCGAACTTGCCAGACGAGACAAACTTGATCCCGTCATCGGCCGCGATGAGGAAATAAGACGTGTTATCCAGATCCTTTCAAGAAGGACTAAAAACAATCCTGTACTCATAGGCGAACCCGGCGTCGGGAAGACTGCAATTGTCGAGGGTCTCGCAATCAGGATAATAAAAGGTGATGTGCCCGAAGGACTCAAGAACCGCAAAATTTTCGCCCTCGACATGGGCTCCCTCATAGCCGGCGCAAAATACCGCGGGGAATTCGAGGAGAGGCTCAAAGCCGTTCTGAAGGAAGTCATTGAAAAGGCCGGAGAGATAATTCTTTTCATAGACGAGCTTCACACCGTTGTCGGAGCCGGGGCCGCAGAAGGTTCAGTCGATGCGAGCAATCTCCTGAAACCCATGCTCGCAAGGGGCGAACTTCATTGCATAGGCGCCACAACCCTCAACGAGTACAGGAAATATATCGAAAAAGACGCCGCCCTCGAACGCAGGTTCCAGACCGTAATGGTTGCACAACCGACTGTAGAGGAAACCATTTCAATCCTGCGCGGACTTCGCGACAGGTATGAAATCCATCACGGCGTAAAAATAAAAGACAGCGCGCTTGTCACTGCCGCCGTCCTTTCGGACCGCTACATATCCGATCGCTTCCTCCCGGATAAGGCGATTGATCTTATTGATGAAGCGGCCGCCAAACTCCGCACGGAAATAGACAGTTCGCCGACAGAGATCGACGAGGTTGAACGTCGCAAGATGCAGCTGGAAATAGAGATAACCAGCCTCAAGAAGGAAAAAGATCAGGGGTCGGCTACAAGGCTGAAAAACATTGAGGCAGAACTGTCAGAACTCAAGGCGAAAAACCGCGAACTTCGCAGCCGCTGGGAAAATGAGAAAAAGTCCGTCTCAGAACTTAGGACACTCCGCGAAAGTCTCGAACTCGCTAGGCAGTCCCTTGAAAAAGCCGAGCGCGATTACAACCTCGAAAAAGCGGCTGAATACCGTTATGGCGTAATACCTGGGCTTGAAGGACAGATCAAGTCTGCCGAAGATAAATTCCGCAAGAAAAATGATGCAGGTAAGTCTCTTTTAACTGAAGAGGTGACCGATGAGGATATAGCTGAAATCATCAGCAGGTGGACACGGATTCCAGTCAACAAGCTTGTTGAAAGCGAGAAGGCGAAAATACTTACGCTTGGAAACAACCTCCACAAAAGGGTCATATCCCAGAACGAGGCGGTTGATTCTGTCGCCGATGCCGTCCTTAGGGCGAGGGCCGGTCTGAAGGATCCGAACCGTCCGATTGCGTCATTCATTTTCCTCGGTCCAACCGGTGTCGGAAAAACCGAACTGGCGCGCGCACTCGCCGCCGAACTCTTCGATGATGAAAGGGCGATGATACGGATCGACATGTCGGAATACATGGAGAAACACACGGTATCAAGACTGATAGGCGCTCCTCCGGGATACATAGGTTATGATGAAGGCGGACAGCTTACTGAAGCTGTCAGACGCCGCCCATACTCTGTGATCCTATTTGACGAAATCGAAAAGGCGCATCCGGATGTCTTCAATGTATTCCTGCAGATACTTGATGACGGACGCGTGACCGATTCACATGGCAGGACTGTTAACTTCAAGAATACGATTATCATCATGACCTCTAACATAGGAAGTCATCTGATCCAGGAGCAGCACGGCGACACTGAAAAGATCAAAGAGAAACTCACCGAGGAGATGCGTCATCATTTTCGTCCTGAATTCCTGAACAGGATCGACGAAGTCCTGATATTCCATTCCCTCACTGAGAATGATCTGCTTCAGATAGTAGACATCCAGCTTGCGAACTTCGCAGACAGGCTGAAAGCCAGGGAAATAACCATGAGCATTTCCAAGGAGGCGAAGAAGCATCTCGCAAAATGCGGATTTGATCCGGTCTACGGTGCCAGACCGCTGAAGAGGGTGATCGTGAAGGAGATAGAAACGCCTGTTTCCAGGATGATAGTTTCCGGCGAGCTTTCCGAAAAGGGAAACCTGAAGATAGATTCCGGCAAGGACGGCCTGAAGTTTACGGTCTCATGAAAATTTTTCCGGGACGGAAAAATTAACAGGGAAATATTTTCTTGATTGCGAGGCAATCCTTCGGAGTGCGGCGTGTCAGCGCCGCTTTTGGATATTCTTAAAGCGATGCTTACACGTTGCATTTCAAAAGATGCTACGCATCAGAAATCATCGTAGACATTTAGTTTGTCTGTCTTGAAGCTTTCAACAGTTTTTGCAAATGCTTTGTCGGCATTTGTGCTGAACCAAGCCTTAGAACACCAGAAATAATCTTCAGCTTTTTCAACAATCTTGTGGTGAACCGGATTGTTATTCACATATTTCAATCTTGCATAATAGGATTTCTCAAAAGAGATAAGCTTGTCCCAGAACTGATACCACATCTTGCGGGAAGGCGTATTGTCCTCTCGGTTGAATTCCGTTGACGATAAAGAATGCAGATGAAGGATGAAATCTTTAAGATTGTCTGGATTTTCTGGGGATTGCGCGATGAAATGATAGTGATTTGACATTATTGACCATGCCTGCAACTTCCAGCCATACTTTTGTGAAAGTTCAAAGAAAAGATCCATAAATCGGGTCTTTCTAGCTGGTGTGCTAAGGAAATGTTCTTTCCGGTACGTCCCGGATGTCACCATATAGGCCCCATTCTGACTGATTTTATGAATCGGAGCATGTGGCCAGCTATTTTTATTTTCTTGTTCCATATAGATTTCTTTCTTGACGGCCTTGCCGTCTTTTGGAGTGCGCTGTGTAAGCAGCGCTTTTAAATCCAGATCCCAAAGCGGCGCTTATACGCCGCACTCCGAAAGATGCTACGCATCAGTTTTTCCTCTTTCCCCGCACCAGCGAAAAGAAAATGCCGGCGAAGCAGAGGGCTGCGAAGATCGCAAAATCCGTTCTTACGGTTGTCATGAAAGAACCGATGTCTTCCGTTACTATTTTTATCTTTCCAAGGTGGACGGATGCAACAAACATGACAATCGCCATGCTGAACGTCTGTCCAAGCATACGCATGGTTCCGAGAATACTCGAGGCGATTCCGTAGTGCTGCTTTTCGACCGCGCTCATGGCGGCGTTTGTGTTGGGAGAGGAGAAAAGTGAGAATCCGATTCCAAGCAGAGCGAGATTGAGGATTATGAAAATGGTAGGAGTCTCCAGTGTAAGGAAAGAGAACCCGAATAATCCTGCGGTGACGATGCCCATGCCGGCTGAAGCAAGCCTGCCCGGATCAAACCTGTCCGACATCCTTCCTGTGATTGGTGACAGAAGCGCCTGGGTGAGCGGTTGTACAAGTAGGAACAAACCCGCCTTCGACGGAGGAAATCCGCGTGCAAACTGGAAATAAAGGCTCAAAAGATAGCCGATTCCGTACGTCGCACTGTAATTGATAAATGCCGCCAGGTTTGAAAACACGAAAATCCTGTTTTTTATGAACAGTCGAACCTGGAGGACCGGCGAGGATGTGGTAAGCTCGATGCGGAAAAAGAGAATTGCCAAAACCGCGCCTATGGCTAGAATTATAAATCCCGCTGTTCCCGGAAGAATGCTGAAGCCAAACATGATCGAAACGATTGCCAGTCCATAAATTATCGCTCCCGGAATATCCATGTCAATTTTCCGCCCGCTGGCGAAATCCCTTTTCAGCGTGCCCAGCATCAGGACCACCAGGGAAATGCTGAGTGCTGCATTGATGAAAAAAATACTGCGCCATCCGATGTGCTGGACGATGAACCCGCCTAGAACCGGGCCTAGGGACAAGCCGATATAGACAAATGCGACATTCAATCCCAGCGCTCTTCCACGTTCACCCTCGGAATATTCTGACATGATGAGTGAGATTGCGCTTGAGAACTGCATTGCCGCCCCAACCGCCTGGAGTACCCGGAAACCCACGAGCTGATAGATGTCGGTGGAGAAGCCGCAGAGTATTGACGCCAGTGCGAAAACAGCCATTCCAGATGTGAAAATCTTTTTGCGGCCTATGCAGTCCGCAATCCTTCCGAATGGCACAAGAAGCATGGGCACTACCATGAGATAAGAGGCGACAACCCAGTTCAGCATGAGGTTGTCACAGCCGAAGTTTTTCTGTATTGAAGGCAGGGCGATGTTGATGGAAGATGCCAGGAACGGAGTGGAGAAGACACTGAGGTTGGCAGCGGCAAGTATTATCTTTTTTTCTGTGCTGTGTGTCACTTTTTTCCTTTCAGGAACTTTTTTCCTTTCATGAAAAAAGAAATGGATTACTAGCGCCGAGTTGATTTCTTAAGGTGGAGTTCAAACTTTAGCTTGTCTTTGTATTCAAAAGATTACGCACGCTAAAGCTGTGAACTCCAACAAGAAGCAAGCTAAAGCTTGTACTCCAACTAAGATTCAAGATAATGGACGGCTCGGTGATTCATCCCTATCTTGACGTACAAAGTTTGAACACCCAATATCCAACACTCAATTTCCAATATCCATCGGAGTTGAATCCAGAAAAATCTTAACTTGGACATTGGATATTCCGTGTTGGCTATTGGATATTCATATTCCTGCCGCCTAATTTAAATATGCAATTCGATCCAGTCATCCAGTCCCCGTCACGGGAAAAGCGCCATCAGGCTGTCTGCGAAAATCTTCATGCCTCTGGCATCTGGATGGTTGATGTTATTTTTCATTAACGTGTTATACGGTATCCCCTGCCGCCACAACCGTCCATATCGCAATGAAGCATCCGCCAGAGGAATCTTGTTTTCTGCGGTGAACTTCCTGAGGAATTTCACATATTCGCGCGGGTCGTTGTCAATATCGCGCTGTCCGGTCAGACCCATCCAGTCGGGTCGGATATAATGTGGGGTAAGGATGAGCCATTCTGCCCCGATGCCTTTGATGTCTCTAAGAAGCTTGTCATATTGAGGCGCAACAGTTTTTATGTCAAGTCCGGTATCGTTGACAAATTCCATGACGATGATGTCCGGTCTGGCGTTCAGGACTTTTTCCTGATAGTTATGGATGGAGCCGGGAGGCTCTGCGAGATACGCAGAAGTATTGCGGCCACCCCAAGCTTCCGTGACAAGTTCAATCTCGGCTTTCGGGAAATGAAGCCTGAGTCTGGAGACAAACTGAGACTGCCATCTTTCGGCATCTTTGTTTGAAAGAAAAGAGCCGTCGGTCACGCTGTCACCCCAGGCCAGAATCTTGAGTTTACCTCCTCCATTAAGTTTTTCCATGGTTTTCGGCAGGAGCCGTTCGGCAACCGTCGGTGATTGCTTTGGCGGTTCCAGGTATTCCGTTTCAAGGACAGGATAAAGGTTGTCCTCTTCCAGTTTCATGATCTTGCACGGGATATAGATGTTTGACAGACGGCTTTCTCCTGGAGCTAGAGCAGGGGGCTTGGGATTGGTGATATGCGGTTTGCCCTGCTTTATGACGATCTTGTTTTTAGAAGTCAGGATTATAGCATCAATGCGTTGCTGGAAATAATCATAGCTGATGAAGACCGGCTGATCCGTTCTGATTTTTCCTTCCGGAATGCGACCGACACTTCCCCATTCAAGGTCCGCTTCATAGTCCTTCCCTTTTTCATATAAAACTGCATCGGTACCGGTGCCTGAACTTACTTTGAGAGTTGTGGGGTCAAGTGCAAAACGGGTGGTGCATTCCTGTGCCAGAACACCTTTGAGTGGAGTCCCTTTCTGCCAGCCGCCCCAAGCTTTCGGATTGAAATCAGGAAGACTGTCATATTTTTCATGGAGAACATTGATCGCAATTGGAATTTCGATGTCAACTTTTGCATTTATTTCTTTGCTGACAGAGGTTTTTGCAGTTATGGATACTTTCCAGTCTCCAACCAGTTGTACATTTGTTAACCTGTCCATATTTGTTATTCCTTGTTAATTTTTCCGGAACGGAAAAATTGTCTTACCCGAAGGACTACTGCGGCTTCGCCAGCAGTTTAATCAGGGACATAGTTAGTTTGGATGAATTTGTCGCTGCGGATTTGAGGAAACGTTCGAAGTCAGAATTTGCCGATGCGTCCGCTTTGTCGCATATGCAACGGATTATCAGGCATGGTACGTTCTGTTTCCAGCAGATCTGTGCCACGGCAGCACCCTCCATTTCAACTGCATCGGCCTTGAACACCTTGCGCAACTCGGCTGTCTTTCCGGCATCTGCTACGAAGACATCGCCAGTGACTATAACTCCACGAATGATCCTAGGGAGTCTTTCACCCTGAGTAGTGGGAACTTTCTCCATCAACGCGTCTTTTAAAGCGGTTTCAGCCATAAGAAGAAGGCGTTCCGGCGCGTTCATGAAAAGAGGAATATCTTTGCCGGTGGGTTGCGGTGTAAAACCTGAGGGGGTCAAATCCCCGTAATCATGATGTGCAATTTTTTCTCCCAATACAATGTCGCCGGGAGCCAGATCGGGATTGAGTCCGCCAGCCACACCTGAGAATATTACCTCGCTAGGCCGGAAATGATCAATAAGCAGAGTGGCGGTCATGGCCGCATTGACCTTTCCCATGCCACCAACGGCCAGCACAACATTTCTCCCGTTCAAGACGCCTGTATGGAATTCGACACCAAGGATCTTCTCGGTCCTCTTGTCTTTCAGCTGGCTTTCCAGCATCTGTATTTCGACTGGCATAGCCCCCAGTATTCCTGTGACCGGTTCTCGTTTCAATTCATCGGAAAATCCGGAAGCCGCGACCACAATTAAGATCAGTATGATCAGGTTTTTAATTTTATTTTTCATAATGAAATTCAAAATAATCCAATGAGCTTAAAGAATCAAGGTAGAATTTTTCGATTCGCCAATGCAATCGAAGAATTCATCCGAAGATCAGATATCCTGCGGCAAGTGCTGCGAATATCTTTACAAAGAGGGAGAATGTCTGGTTGTTTATGTATTTCACGGTTTTAACACCGACGAATGAACCGAAAATAACAGCCGGAAGCATTTCCAAATTGAAGATAAGAGTCTCCCTTGTAATGAACCCGAGATCCCAGCTGAAGGGAACTTTGCTGGTGTTCAATATAAGGAAAATCCAGGCGGTTGTCCCTATGAAATTATTCTTAGGGAGACCGATTGCAAGCAGGTAGATCGCCCAGACCGGACCGGCAGCATTGGCTGTCATTGTAGTGATTCCACCGGTTATTCCGATGATTGCTGCGAACCACCAGGTATGCGGAATCAATTTGGTCTTCTCATTATTCGTCCTCTGGAACCATTCACCTGTGAATATCATCAGAATCACGACTATCCCAATGAAAATCTTAAAAAGTTCCTGGGAAATGTCGGAATATTTCATGAAAATCCAGCCGGCCGCAATACCAGCAAAGGCCCATGGAAGCGCCATCAATATGTGTTTCCATTTGGCGTGCTTGCGGTAGATCAAAACACCGATGATGTCACCGGCAATGAGCAACGGAAGCAGAATGCCAGTTGACTGTTTGGGCAGGAAAATATACGCCATGAGCGGAACGGCAAGTATGCCGGCTCCGCTGACGCCGCTTTTGGCGAACCCTATGCATGCCGCAGAAACGAATGCGAGAATCCAGAAAGTAAGGGAACTGTCAATATTTGAAAAAACTGGCATTGGCCGGAAACTTTTCAGTCACTTTGGACAACATCAGTTATTACAATATTTTCAACCGGCACATCATCGTGCATCCCTTTTGAGGATGTTTTGACTTTTGCGATTTTATCTACGACATCCATTCCTGACGTTACTTTTCCGAAAGCGCAGTATCCGAAACCGCTGGCGCTGTTGTCGCGGTGGTCAAGGAAAGCATTGTCGGCGAGGTTTATGAAAAACTGGGAGGTTGCGCTGTTGATATCGGAAGTCCTTGCCATCGCGATTGTGCCCCTGGCGTTTTTAAGTGCGGCAGTGGCTTCGTTCTTGATAGGAGGCAATCCCTTAGGCTGGTTGAATGATGTGTCAAATCCTCCGCCCTGGATCATGAACCCGTTAATCACCCTGTGGAAGATGGTTCCCTTGAAATGTCCGCTGGTTACATATTGGAGGAAATTCTTAGCTGTTATAGGAGCCTCTTTTTCAAAAAGTTCCAGAACGATGTCGCCCAATGAAGTCTTAATTGTTATCATGTTGCAGTCCCTTTAGTTTAAATTATTTGGAGCGAACTCTAATTCTATACTTTGCTACTTTCAAATATATATTTAAAACTGATATGAATTTTAATTTCCCATATGCTCAGTTATTATAATATTATGGAATCATCTTTTTAAATTCCATTTTCAGATAGCCGTAATCAGACAGATACGAAACTGCAGCGATATATGTTTTTATCTTGGCAGGAGAGAGAACCGTGCCGGTCTCCCACTCAGCCTCACGGAACAGGCGCTGCAAGTTTTTCTTTCCGTCCATGTTTGCAAATATTCGGGCAAAATCGCCGTATACCATTCCATCTGGCAATGGTTTCCTTTCAGCTTTGGGAATGGCAACCAGATCATATGGGAATCCAACAGTTGCGCGGCTTGGGACAACTGAGGAGGCGTAATTAAACATTTCATCATTTTCTATATTTGATGATGGACGGGGAATGTTTTTGATTTGCTGTTCGATTTCGGCGATTATGCCCTGCGTTTGCGCCACAAGCCTTTTCATCTGGTCTTCAATAAGAGACGAATCGCATATTTCACGGAAATCCCCAAGACACTCCGTTTCCAGTTTCATCCTGTAATTCATGCGTTCGCGTATCTCGCACATAATATCGGAAGCAACTCTCAATTCACCTGAAGCATAAGCATTGAGAATCCGTTTCGCCTCGTCTAGAAGATGTTTTCCGGCATATAATGAAGCTTCGGCGACCGCCAGCGGAAGGGATTTGCTGTTAACGGTTAGGACTGATGCCACCCAGGTTCCGGTAAATGCGACAACACGTGAAAAGCTCAATGGAGAAAGAGTATCTAGTTTCTGCTCGGAATTGTGCCACCATTGTGCCTGCTTAAGAACGCACAATGTCGGAATGCCGACGGCCGGGTCGTTTAACGACATGTCATCCTTATACATGCCTTCCCTGACAAGCTCGAGAATCACCGGATCTGTTGCACCTTTATATTCATCGGCAATCCTCTCCATCAGGTAATTTCCGAAAAAAGGAGTTGCAGGGGGCGTTAGCCATATTCCTACCTTGTCGCCGGTAAAGCTGTCAGTGTTTATCGCTCCGATCACCTCGCTTCCGCCCGCCGTGCGCAATTTTTCCGCAAATGCGGGAAAACCGTAAAACTCCATGGCAAATACCAGTCGCAGTGAAAACTCCAATGGAGGGATTTCACCTGAGGCAACAAGTTTCCTTATGATCCGGGCCATCTCTATTGAACCGACTACTCCGGAGGAATTATCGTCTATCATCGGCTCGTAAAGATGGGAGATGATCCAGAACTCCTTTTCCTGCCTGCCGGGAATCAGAGCAGTAACAGCCGACAGGCATCCTTCATATCTGACACCGTCGCATTCCACATGCGCAATGACTTCTCCTACTTCGGCTGCAGCCCTGAGCCGATCTCCGCTTTCAGGGGTGACACTGAAACATGTGAACGGACGGTCATCACACTGGACATGCCAGTTGTTTCCTTCTGTACACAATGTCACCCATTGAATACCACGAGGCGTGTCATATCTACCGACAAGATAATCGGAAATCAGACCTATTGCCCCGCGATCCAGTGCCGGAACCAGTATTTTCGCACATGGACGTGTGAACGGATTTGTCATGATTAGGCAGCCATGTGCATCCAGACCGGCAAACATCTGGTCTTCTGTGATTACCCTGACATTCAGTCCGCCGGATGGAGTCGCCACTGAACCTTTGACAAGATGAAACGGATGACGTTTGTAGTCGGCAACTACTGGATCGTCAAATGGAACCGGTGATTTCTTAATCGTCAGCTTTCCGGTGCTTGCCCTCCATCCCAGAGGCATGCGTTTATCCTGATAAACTGTTTTTCCGTCTGCAGGGAATTCAACTATTTCACAATTTTCAATCCCGGCATCCTTTATCAGGCTGGCTGTAAACTGCGCGGCAGCCTGGTAATTATCGAATGTCTGTCCGAGTTCTATCTCCATCAGCTTCTGGGAATTCTCCATCAGCCAAGGGGTATTTACTTCCTTAAGAATCTTTTCAAAAGATACATTTTTCATCACTATAATCTCCTAGTTGTCTGACTATTTCGTGGATGTCAATCAGGAGATGACAGATAGTTCGGGTCAGCGATCCAGAAAGAGCTGTATAAATCAGACAGCTTGAACGAACCCCATACCCGCGAGTCGGCATGCAGGTCAACATATAACACGTTGGCTGAGCGGGAATGACGGAGTCTTATTTCCGCGATTAGTCCATTCTGGACAATATTTGCAATCCTGCGCCCGCTGGCATCCGCCAGCAGGCAATGCCTAGACGGAGCAGGGAATCTCGGCCCCTTGTAATATGCCGGGAGACCGGACAACTTGTCATTGTAACCGATGGTGCAGTTGTCGAGATATCCGGACGCCTCTGCGGGGGAAGTCACTGAGGGGCAGGCGAGGGGATGGACACCGATGCCCGACACTTCCCCCACCTTCAGAGTTTTTGCGGCTGAATCCAGACCAATATAGGGGGCAAGCAAACCGCCGCCGGAGGCAGTGGTGGTGCCGCTCCAATAACAGTTACCGCCTGTAGCAGTGGGGACGGATTGCGGCATCATGTAGCCGTAATCATTGATGTACATACCCACGCCCAGCCCCATCTGTTTTAGGTTCCCCAGACAGTGGATTTGTCTGACCTTATCCTTGGCCTTGCCCAATGCGGGCAACAGCAAGCTGCACAATATGGCTATAATTGAGATTACAACCAGCAGTTCTATTAATGTGAAGTATCTGCTCAGCAACGAGTTGCGTATTATAGGATTTGCCTCGTCGAACAAGCCGTGCGTACGGATTTCCCTCTGTTCTTCTCCATATGGCATTCTCTTGGTTTTTGAGTAAGTACGGAACATACAGTAGCCTCCTTTCATGAAAGAATTTCTTTTGCACAATAGACCTATTTTTCCCGAGAAACGCGTTCGAGAGTGTAAGGTTGCGTCCACGCCATTTTTACTTTTGGGTGAAAATGGGGTGAGGTCTGACTGGGACTGTCCGCTTCCACGCGCGCCCGGACATACAGGTCGTCATCCTCCAACTTATAAGATGCCTCGACTCCCTCCACGGTCTTGACGAGTCGGCCGATATCATCCGAGTATACCGGGATAACTCGGGCCGGACGTTTTTTATCGGCGGGGCTGGATATCGTATTTACGGTCTGGTTAAAACCTCGTTTGGTAGCAATAAAATGGATACGGTAATTAACGCTTTTCTCCGCTTTTACCTTTATGCGCAAAGTCTTGTCCGTAAAGGACACATCATCAAGTAACACCCCGCAGGTGGCGTAAAAATCCCCGGTGCGCATGGCTTCGAGCAAACTCTCCGGCGTAAGGGACGGTGCGCGAACCATGACCCACGCATCACCCACACCGCTATTGCCTTTAATCCGTTTCGCATCGTAGAAATGCGCATCGTCCGAACCAATTCCGTAAAGGAGCTGCTTGCCCCGAATGCTGCGGAAGGAGTTGACAACATCCCAGAACTTCTCGGTATAATCTGGCACTTGCGGATGTGGCGCATAGTCAGCACCTCCATTGCAAACCTCGAAGAAACGTATTTCCGGGCAGTCAATGAGGTTTTGTGGCACAATGTCATAATACATCCAGGATGGATGGTTAAGGATGAGTATATATTGCTTTTGTACCTCATGTGCAGCCTGTTCTACCTCTGTGGCATCCAGGGCTATCAGTTCGCTTACCGTCTTTGGCTCTTTAACGTTTTTAATCAAACCTGAATCCTTGATGCAAGGTATGACCAAGGGCAAATTGACATAGCTCAGGTGGACACCCAACCTATTAATAGTCTGGGTTATCTCGACACCCGGCATCAAGAGAAATTTTCCGGGCTTCTCAAATTTGGCCTTGAGTTCAGCGTACGTTCTCAGCCGGACGGATGTGCCTTTATCGTTGATTTTCGCTTCCACCCAATCCCTGCCGAAATCATGGACATAGGTATTGAAAATCTCCTGTGTAACTTCCGGAGGCCATACGCTTTCTTTCTCTGCCACTTCACGCCATTCGGCTGTATTTTCCGCGAATCTATTATGGTCGCTCAAGCACAAAAAATCATAGCCGCGTTGTTCATAAGCAGCGATAGCCTGTTCGGGAAATCCCCTCCCGTCCGACCAATAAGTATGCGTATGCAATTGGCCGCGAAACCACTGCGAGCCATTATCAGCCCACGCGGGTTCCAGCATCAGAGTGAATGTCATGATGACTGCGAGCCTAAAAATCTTACCCAAAACCAATGGCGCATTATTCATTAATTTATGTTTCCTTCGTTTTTTGCCGTATTATTGCAATATCTTCACGTTTAGCAGTTGTAAAGAACTACTATTGTCCGCGTTACCAATGCCGCTTACCAGTCGTCAGAGCGAAAAGGCGACGCTGGAAGGCCTTCCGTGTTGTACAGATTGGCGCCTTCAGGATTCATCGAAAAAGCGTAACGGACAGCGACAGGCGAAGGAACGCTGGCACTCGACAACAATACCGTATTTCCATCAATGACCGCGTCCGCCCAAAACCATATCTTGTCGTTCCCGGCAATGGCGAAACGGTTGAGCCTGCCGTCCTTCAATTCCTTCACCGGCTCCAAGCCGTCCTTTTTTCCGACAATCAGCCCGCCACCTACGTAGTCGAATGATATCCGGAGTTTATTACCTTCGACTTTAATTCCTTTGTACAGGGGGCCGGATGGAACGATATCCTTGCCGTAATCCCTGGCAAGGGCCCAACGAGCGAGGCGGATGCCGACATCCTGCTTGTTTGCGGGGTGGATGTTCTGGGCGTCGCCGATGTCGATGGCGACGGCCATGCCAGTGTTGGGGATTTCGAGAGATTTTTTCTGGGAGTCGCGGATGTTTGCCCAGCCGTCGCCGCCTTGAGCCAACTTTTTATCAGGGCAATAATTGGCCAATTGGACGAAATAGAATGAAAAATCACCCTGTCCCCACAGTTGTCTCCATCCACCGATCAATGCCTTCATCTTGTGGAAGTAACTAAGGCCGCTCTCGTAGCCGTTTGCCTCTCCCTGGTACCATATCGCCCCACGGATGGCATATGGGATCAGTGACGCTATCATGCCGTTGTAAATAACCGTGTATTCCTGGGAACCTTTGCCGGGGACTGGCGCGACGGGAAGCGGTGGTGGCTTTGTTCCTGCTTTGAGATTCGCTTCCGCAATGTCCGCCCACTCACGGCTTGCGGAGATATAGTCGCTGAAAGACTTCTTCCCGCTGGCGGTGCTGGGGTCCCAGCGGTCAACCACGGCGGCCAGATCTTTCAGCTCTGGAATTAGTCGAAACCCTTCCGGAGCAGTCCATGCCTCAATGCGGGTGCCTCCCCAGCTGGAGTTGATCAACCCGATCGGGATGTTCAGTTTTTCGTATAAGTCCCTGGCGAAGTAATAGGCTACGGCGGAAAACCCGCCTACAGTGCCGGGAGAGCACTCCTCCCACTTGACAGTAACCTCGAAGGGTGTCGCAGTTGCGATCGTCCGCATCTTGATCTGCCTGATGGCCGGGCAATTCGCCTCCTTGATTTCTCTCTTAAAGTCACTGAATGTCACCGCCATGTTCGACTGTCCGGAACAAAGCCAAACCTCCCCGACAACCACGTTTTTAAAAGTCAATGCGTTTTCGCCGGAAACGCTCAACTCTGCACCTTTGGATTCAGCCTTCATGGAGTCAAGCTTGAGCATCCAATTGCCGTCGGCGTCGGTGACGGCGGTTTTCTCCTGTCCTGCGAAACGGACGGTGACTTTCTCCCCAGGCACTGCCTTGCCCCATACCGGGACGGGCATTTCCCGTTGAAGCACCATATTGTCGCCAAATACTCCAGACACTGTTACTTTCGCCTGCGTCGTCAAAACACACGTCGCGAGCGAAATCAGGAAAAATCCGACCTTCTTAAAATTAAATCCCGTTCTCATATGCTCCATCCTTTATTCTAGTTAATTGTCTTGAAATCTTGGTTGTCCCTACTTTCTCCGGATCATCACGCCCTTATTTTCATGGAACATATAGGTTGGCCATTTTGGTCGGGGCCAGGAAACGTCCCGTCCCAGTGGGTGAGAGGGCGTAACCTTCGATGTCGCCTCCGGTCAATCGTGAGCGGCAGACGTTGATGCCCCAGGGATATGATTTGGTCGGCATGTCGCCAAGACCTTTGATCTTGATCTCCACAGTCCATCGGTCAGGGAGCTTTCGGACCGCCACCGCTTCAGCTCTCCAGCTCGATGCGACATCCGCCATGTTTGGCGTGACGCAATAGTCGAGGATGGCACCATTAGGGTTGACTACGACCTTGGCGTTGTAACCATTTGGGGTCTCGATGAACAGCTCGATATCATCGTCGTTGTAGATGGCCTCCTCGTCCCGGGACGAATCTGGGACGCTCGCCTTGAGTTGTCCCATTCGGCGCTCATAGCAGGTGATGCCTACGAGCAATGCGTTGTCCGGCAGCCAACGAAACCCCACGTAGGTCAGGTTGATGTCCGGAAAAACTCCGGTGTCCAAGTCCCGCAAAAGGCTGTGTTCTGCCGTGAGACGCTCCGTCCAGAATGGTTTGGAGAGGTCTCCATCTACTTTGGCGGGGATGTCCACTCTCCAGGCGCGGACGTAGGGCCCGCTGCGTTTGAGCTCTTTGAACAGGTTTTTCGAGGGCGCCATCTCCGCGGCGATAAATTCGATGCGCTTGCCGTAGACGGTGTTGCCAGCCTTGCCCTTGGCGCGATCGAGTATCTCAAAATATTTGTCCACGTCGACGGGCTTCAGGAAACCGCTGAAGGCGGTGATTTGGCGCGGCTCCGGACGCATCCAGACTACTTCGGCGAATTCGTTGAACTCCCGCATCTCGTCCTTGGCGGGGCCAAAGAACTTGTCATAATAGTCATCCAAAGTCGCCTTGACGTCGAGGTTCTTATCCCAGGTCAGTTTTGAATGCAGATATATCATCAGGTGGGTAAGCCCCGGTTGGCCAAGGCGGGTCCCGGTTTCCGACCCGACGGGGACTTCTGTGCAGATGGCCATGCAGTTGTCCGGCAAGGTCTTGAAGTTTTTCTCCATGAGGCCGCTGAAGATCGCCGGAACTGGCGGGGTCTTTCCCCAGTTGAACAGGTAATAGTCATAGAGAGAGAACTTAAGATATGGGAACTTGTTGAACCATTCCTGCCGCAACGCCGCCTCGCCTGCGGCGTTGGGAAGATGCCAGTTTTGACTGGACTGACTAAAGCAAATCTCGAAGTATGGAGGGATGCGCTCGACGAGTTTCGGGATATTCTTGGCGTAGCCATATGACATGACGTTGAAGGTGGCATCGGGGCATTTGGCACGCACCCGACTGGACACATCAAGCACGAAATCCCAGTTGTAATCGGAGAAGCGACCCCAACTGCCTTCCTCCTTTTTGTCCCAGCCGGCTGCCACGTCGCGGTCGTCCAGTGCGATCCAGCCGTCCGGCTGGCCGATGGGCAAACTATCCAGCTCCGGGAAGGCCTTTCGGGCCGCGATAAGATATTCCGCAGTTTCCTGCCGCAGTTCCGAGCTGGCAAGCCGCGGAATGAAGCGACCAGGACTGGAGGTGAGCGGCTTGCCTTCCACATATGAGAAAAGTTCGGGACGGTTCTTTTGCAGTGATGCGACGTTCTCCGAGGAATGTTCCAAGTACTGGTCGTATATGCCACCCTGCTTCAAATATTTAAGCCACAAGGTGTCGGATGGGTAGTTGCCCCAGCCGCATAGGAAAAGCCAGCGGCTGGCGAAACAGGGTTCCCGTTTCAGGTTCATCGGTGCCACATTGATGTCGCGGCGTTCCGGGATTACCTCGCCGAGTCCCTCCACCGGCATGAACCAGCGCATGCCTAGCTGTTCTAGGAACTCGTATACCGCGTAGAGAGTGCCGGTGGCGTCCTGATAGCAGAAACCCAGCTTTTGGCTGACGTTCCGTGGGTCTCTGAGATTGAAGGGGAAGACCCATTTTTTGCCTGTCAGTTCCTCCCAGCGTTTTTGAACTTCCTTTGATCTCGGCCCGGGCTTGATATTGTCGCGGGGAATGGCTGGCCGACAGTTGTCCACCCCCAGCAAGGCTACATAAGCGCCGGTGACGATCACCTTGAATCCGTCGTACTTAATGTCGTCTAATTTTATGCCCAGCTTATCGGTATATGCGCTCTGCCCGACATAGATAGGGGTTTTACCACTGGGTGTGGTGACGACCGCCAAATCCGCCCCTGACATTTTTCCGATGTTCTTCCGCAACTCCGCCGCAGCCGCTCTCACCGAGGAATCGGCCTGTTCCGAGATGACGATCTCGGCCAGCGGCTTTCCGTCGTTGACCAGTTCTAGCGCCACCGTCGGCAAAGCCATCCAATACACTAGGACGATGATGACGAATGGTAACAAGGTGGAAAAGAGGTTTCCCATGGTTCAGCTTCCTTTCGTTTTTGGAATAGGGACTATGCTCACGTCCCTTTGTTCATTATTTCAACTTTTCGGTTTGCCGTTGGTTTTCTTTTGACAACTCTTTCGGAGTTTCGCTGCCGGACTCCCGAGAAGCCGCAGCGGCAGCCATGGCCTTGTGAATTTCCTCCTTGCCTTTCAGTTTGCGCTGAGCCCAATAGTCCGCCCTCGGCCCCGATGCCTGAAGTGGTTCCAGTTCTTCTAACGCCTCGTCAAACTTTCCCTGTCCGGCTAGCGTCTTGGCGACGTTGAGCCGAGCTTCAAGGCATATCGTATAATTCCTGAGTTCGGGGATGGCGGCAAGTCTCCGCCAAGCCGCCAGTGCCTGGTCTGTGTCGCCCGCCTGAACATGGGCCAAGGACAGGCAGTGAAGAACCTGCGCCTGCCGAGACGGCGTCATGGCGAACCCCTCTGCGGCTTGGAAATCCTTCAGGGCTTCCACCGTACGCCGTAGGCTCATGCACGCCTTTCCCCTCGTAATGAGCCCGTCAAGAGCGTGGAAGTCAGACCAATTATCCGTTATTTTTTCGACTTGGAAACGGTCCACCAGTTCTTCCGCCTTCCCCTGTGCCAGAAGCAAATCCATCGCGCACAACTTGCGGGTGCTTTCCCTGGGTATTTGAGCCAACAGTTCCTCCGCCTTCTGATACTGTTTGGCTTGAATCGCCGCCAGGACGGCCTGACGCAAAGCGTCGGATTTGGCACCAGCTTTTGGCGCCTGTCTTGCCAGCGACACGAAGAGCTCGTAAGCTTCCATGTCCTTGCCTGCACCAAAGGTTTTCGCAGCCTCCTGGAAGTCGGCGGTGAAATCTGCCATACCCAAAAAGCCGAGTCCGAGTATTACTGTTGCGGCAATTGTTTTACGATACATATTGTTATGCCTCCTGTGAAGTTGTTGGTCAATTCTATGGTGGGCAAGATGGGTCACGCCTGGGAATAAGACTGGGCTCATTCCCGGAAATATTCTTGCCATCTCCAGAGTCTTCAAAATCATCGAAGTCGAATAGTATATTGCCGCTCCCGGACAGCTTGCTCTTGCCAGGTTCCTTGCAACTACAGCTCAAACTGGGGTGAAAACGCGGAGCTAGCAGGATGCCGCTGAAAGTATCCCCTGTCCGTCCTGAACTAATCCGCTCCAGCAAAATTTCCACAGCGCGTACGGCCTGTGCCCGCACCGGCTGAACCACTGTTGCCAGGGGCACTGGTGCATTGCGGCAAAAAGAGTAGCCGTCGAATCCTGTGACCGCAATATCGTCGGGCACCTTGATCCCATGCCTCAGCATAACACCCACCATGTCTGCGGCGACAAAATCATTGCAGCAAAGCAACGCGTCACTCCGTAACTTCCGCAAGGCGGCGAAGACCGTCTCGATACAGCCGTCCTCGACAATCAGCATCCTATGTTCCTGCGGCTTCAACCCAGCCTCCTTTGCAGCTCGCGCCACCCCGGCAAACTTCCATTGGTTCGACTTGTCGTGGTCGAGTCCCAAATACAAGAGACGCCTCCGTCCATGCCCCAGCAGATGCTTCGCAGCCAGGTAGCCGCCCAGTTCAACATCGCAGCCAACATCGTAGCCGCATTTTTGGTTGCGGCCGCAATAAACGATTGGAATGGGGTTGCCGGGTGGTTTGGGAAGCGGCAAGTCCATCCCGAGTGCCATTATCCCCATGACTTGGCGTGCCTGAAAGTCGTTTATGGCTTTGCATGCGGTGTCGCTCGCTCGCAGCTTCGAGGTCAATACCTCGAAACCATGCGCTTGGAGGGCGGATATCAGCTCTGCCTGGAACACCGCCAATAAACCCAAGTTGCTCGGTACCGTGAGCAAGCCCACCAACCCACTGGTGGCACCCTTCAATTGCCGGGCGATCATGTTGGGCACGTAACCCAACTTGGCGGCCAGATTAAGTATCTTCCTCCGGGTTTTCTCCGATACCCGGCTTGATGTGGAGCGGCTCAATGCCGCGGACACCGCCGGACGGGAAACCTTTGCCAGTATTGCCAATTCTTTCGTAGTGATCGCCATACGTCCTCTGATTACTCGTTAAATCAAATTATAATACAATCACTTCAAAATGTCAAGATCTTATCAATAAAATTCTGTATCTGGCGCGGGATTCACTGCCCCAGCAGGAATTCGATGTCTTCGCCGCTGAGGTGGCTGAGGGTTGAGGATGTGCTGTCCATCAGGTTTGTGAACATCCTCTTTTTTTTCTGCTGAAGGGTAAGCATTTTTTCTTCGACCGAATCCTTGACCACAAGTTTCATGCTGCACACTTTCTTGTCCTGTCCTATACGGTGCGTGCGGTCGGTCGCCTGCATTTCCACTGCGGGGTTCCACCACGGATCGTAGATTATCACCCTGTCGGCGGCAGTCAGGTTGAGTCCGCTGCCTCCGGCTTTAAGACTGAGCAGGAAGACCGGGATATCGGGGCTGTTGTTGAAATTCATGACCCTGTCCATCCTGTCGGTCGTGCTTCCGTCGAGATATTCATATTTTATAGACTCTTCATCGAGCCAGGCCCTCACTATTTTCAGAAGGGATGTGAACTGGCTGAAAAGCAGGAGCCTGTGTCCGCTGTCTATTGATTCGAGCAGCAGCTCCTTCATGAGTTCGGTTTTTGCGGATTTCGCATTCCGCATTGCGAAGTTCGCAGGGAGAAGTGCCGGATTGCAGCAGAACTGCCTTAGCCTTAACAGACATGTCAGCATGTCGAACTTGGTGATCTTGCCTTTGATGAAATCTGCGCACTCATCACGTCCTTTTTCCAGGAGCTCATTGTAAAAACGCCTCTGTTCCTCATCCATTTCACAGTAGACGACCTGTTCGAGTTTTTCAGGAAGTTCGGTTGCAACCTCCAGTTTTCTTCTGCGCAATATAAAAGGGGCGACCCTCACCGCCAATTCCCTCTGTATCCCCTCGTCATCCCTTATGCCGGAATAGCGCAATTTGAAGCTGCGGTAGCTTCCGAGCATTCCCGGATGCATGAAATCGAAGATGGACCACAGTTCCTCAGCTGAATTCTCAATTGGCGTGCCGGTCAGAACAAGCTTGTGTTCCGCGGCGATTGACTTGCATGCGCGGGCGTTTGCCGTGTCCGGATTTTTAATGTGCTGCGCTTCATCAAGTATAAGGTAGTTGAAGCTGAAATTAGCGTACATCTCGAGGTCTCTCTGGGCGAGTGCATATGAACTTATGACTATGTCGGATTTGTTTATTTGATCAGCAAGAAGTGCGCGGTCAGGCCCTCTGAGGACAAGAACTTTCAGTAAGGGTGTGAATTTTTGCGCCTCCATTTCCCAGTTTTCGACAAGGCTACTCGGGCAAAGTATCAGGGTAGGTAGGCAGGAACCCGCATATTTTTTCTTGTTTGATGCGATTACGGCCAGAGCCTGTATGGTCTTGCCGAGACCCATTTCATCCGCGAGAATGGTGTTCAATCCGTTTTCAGACATTTTATTGATCCATCCGAATCCGTCTTTCTGGTAGTGCCTCAGGGTTCCTGTGAAAATATCGGGTTCATTTTCTGGAATGTGCATGGAATTTTCAAGTCTGTTTTTCAAGTCTATGAATTCAGACGGGATCTCGCCCAGGAGGGCCTTGGCGGTGTCAGACCAGTAGAGCGCAGAGGCTCTGGATATTCTGATGATGTCGTCGTGTTCCGGATCGGTATGTACAAAGTCATGGACCGCCATTACAAAATCGCAGAGATTTTTTCCGGTTTTCCCGAAATGCCCGTTCCTGGTTTCTATGAAATTCCTGCCGTTTTTGACGGCGTCAACCAGTGTCTTCCATTTGATTTCACTTGTGCTTGTGCAAATCCGATATTTGATTTCGTAGAAACCGCCGTCCTCTTTGACGGATTCGAATCTGAATACGAACTCCTCAAGGGATCCTGTTTTTATGAATGGCGCGCATTCCGGAGATATGAAGATCTCCCTTCTCCCCGCAATCCATTTCTTGAGGACTTTTTCAAAGAAAAGCCCCGCTGCCTCGCTGTCGCTTAATAAATAAATTCCATTCTCACCTATTTTTTTATTGAAACCCGCGAGAAGAATTTCATTTTCATATTCTCTTTCACGTTCCAGGTTTCTTTTCCAGTAGATCCCGGCTGATTCCGTGAGCCTTTTCTCGCTTGGTGAAACAAGGGTTCCAGCGTAATCGAATTTCAGTTCAAGTTGGAGGGATTTGTCTTTTGCGATTTTCGCATAATAAATGGGATTGAAATCACGGTATCGAAGGCTCAACGGCTGAACTACAGAGGTTTTCAGGGAATGTCTCGAGAATTCGGCGAATATCTTTTCAGCTTTCACGTCTTCGCATTGCTGCTCTTTAGCATGTAGGAAATTTCTCAGCCAGACTAGGTCGAACGTTGCTGGAATCCACCAGTAATCTCCTGCAAGGCCGGCCCAGCAACCTGATTTTCCCATGATGATCCTGGGATCCTTCAGGGGAATCAGCCCCTTGTCAGTTTCAATCCCGGGCTTGAGAAAACAGGTATTACCGCTTTTCAGCGATGAAAGTACCGGGACGGCGGGAATTTTATGCACGGTGATTTTTTCTTTACCACAATAGAAATTATCGAAGCCGGAAAGGCAGTGGAAGAAATCGGCGGCCGCTTCCGAACTCAGGCAGAGTTTGAAACCGTCAGCCTCAGCGTTTGTGGCTAGGAAACGTATGATCTGCTTATCCTGCTGTGGAAAGTGCGAAATTCGCATGCTGCCACCGAGTATCTCCTTGAAGTGGATCTGGCGCAGATTTGCGAGTGAGCCTTTGTAGCTTCTTTTTTCAAAGTTAATATTCACTTCGAAAATACAGCTGGACCATCTGCTTGGAGAGTGGGGCATTTCAGCTTCAAGCTCAAGTGTTATTCTCGCCTTGAACTCGTCATTGCTCTCTTTTAAAAGATCTCCTATCTCTTTCTGGTCAAGACCGGCAAAAATAGGTTTTTTGTCAACAGTCCTCTCTTTTGGGGAGGGAAGATGGGAGTATTTGAAATAATGGAGAATCGTGGCGGCGGCGTGTACACAAAGTCCGGAATCCGAACCACAGTTGCAGCGTGACAAAATTCCTTTGCCTTTTAAGTCAACATTGACATGAAAGACAGATTTCACCGACTCCCGTAAAACCGAGGTGAGTCTGCCGTCATCCTCCAGGCAGCAGAAAAGAAGAGCTCCCAACTTCAGAAGTTCGCGACCCTTCTTCTGGGCATCCTTGTCAAGGATTGCATCAAGGTTGTTGACGAGGTTCTGGGACATATCAGATTGAATTTCCTCCCTCTAGAAACATAAGTCCAACATATAACATATCATAGGAGTGCTACTCTTTAAACCCGGATTCGGAAAGATGACATGGATTTAGCTTTCAGAGGTTCCCTTTATGTCCGACTAACTTGATTTATGGTCACAATCTGGCTATCTTTCCATCAATATGAAATCAAAATTACTATCAGTTTACTCAGGCAAGGTGCATAAATGAAAAAACTTCTTGTTACAGGCAGCAGCGGTCTTATCGGTTCCGAATGCGTTACATATTTCGATTCACGCGGTTGGAGTGTATTCGGTGTAGACAACAATATGAGGAAGGATTTTTTCGGACCAGACGGTGACACGACTTGGAACCTGCAGAGGATTCAGGCGGCAACAAGGAATTTCCGGCATAACTCCCTGGACATCCGTGACAGGGCGGCGATCCTGAAATTCATTGAGGAGTTAAAACCTGATTTCATAATTCACTGTGCAGCCCAGCCCAGCCATGACCTTGCGGCTTCACGTCCTTTCGACGACTTTGACGTCAATGTGGTCGGCACCATGAACATGCTTGAGGCCACGCGCCGTTTCATTCCGGAATCGCCGTTCTGCTACATGAGCACGAACAAGGTTTATGGCGATACACCAAACAGGTTGAAGCTCAGGGAACTGAAGACGCGCTGGGATTATTCGGAGAAAAAGTACAAGGATGGAATTGACGAGTCTATGAGCATAGACCAGTGCATGCACAGTCTTTTCGGGGCAAGCAAGGTGGCGGCAGATGTGATGGTGCAGGAATATGGCAGGTATTTCAACATGAAGACGGCCTGCTACCGCGGCGGGTGCTTGACAGGACCCGCTCATTCGGCGGCAGAGCTCCATGGATTTCTGGCATATCTGATTAAATGTGTAAAGGAAGGGCGTCACTACAGGATTTTCGGATACAAAGGCAAGCAGGTACGGGACAATATTCACGCCTTTGACGTCTGCAGGGTTTTTGAGGAGTTCTACTTGCATCCCAGATGTGGGGAAGTTTACAACCTCGGAGGGGGAAGGGGCAACAGCATTTCAATGCTTGAGTCAATCGAACTTGCTGAACGCATTGTCGGTAAGAAGCTGGACTACGAATATCTGGATCAGAACCGCAAGGGCGATCATGTCTGCTACATTTCCGACCTGGGTAAGCTCAAGGAGCATTTTCCGGATTGGGGTATCACAAAATCCCTTGACGATATCTTCACCGAAATAGCAAATGCCATGAAATAAAATTTGACGGTGCAAATTTTATAAAAGATCATCTATCGTAATTCTCTGATTCGCTCTAATTAATTTTACAGTGCCATATACAGTGTCATTTACAGTGCCAACGTCTTCTGTTTTCAACGGTTCGCCTTGCCGTTTTTTCAGTGTCGTAAGAATCTCTAGCATTGATTCTTCTTGAAATTCTCTGCCTGTTCAAATATTTCAACATAGACTTCGTCCCGTTCTACTGGTGGATAGCCAAATTCATCTAACAGAAGGATTAAACCGACTTTCAAGGCTGATTTTATATCATCCCGTTTGTTCCAGTCGGGGAATTTTGCCTGCCCTTCAACCAGTTCTTTTACCGCTTTCGCCAATTCGATCAGTT